>VHCX01000005.1 GCA_016871615.1 Verrucomicrobiota bacterium | reverse complement strand
CTCTCCATTCCCAAGCGGTGGTCAAACCGTGGTCAACACTGGGCTCGGGGACTGCCGCTGCTGCCAACTCCGGGTGGCAAGATCCCCGGGGCCGGGCTTGCATCAGAGATCCCCGTGAACCGTGGCCCGATGGGGCGGAAACGGGGGCAGGCCATCGGCAGGGCCGGTGGCGTGGCGAGATGTCAGGGACCCACCGGACTCTTGGTCTTCTTCAACAGGCGGATGGCGCCGATTTCCATGGCTTGGTCCACCGCCTTGCACATGTCGTAAAGGGTCAACGCCGCCACCGACACGGCGGTGAGCGCCTCCATCTCCACACCGGTGGCCGAAGTGACCCGGACCGTGGCGGTGATCCGGAGGCGATCCCGGGATCCGGGGGTCTCGAAACCGATCTCGCAATGCGTGATGGGCAGCGGATGACACATCGGAATTAGGTCTCCCGTGCGCTTGGCGGCCAGGATGCCGGCGATCCGGGCCGTCGCCAGCACGTTGCCTTTGGCCAGCGACCGGGACTCCATCCGGTCGAGCGTCTCCGGGGCCATCCGGATCTCCCCGATGGCGGTCGCCTCCCGGAACAGGGCGGGCTTGGCCGACACGTCCACCATGCGCGCCTCGCCGGCGGCGTCGAGGTGGCTCAAGCCATGCCCGGCCGGTGCGGCCGGTACGGGCTCCGTCGATCCGGCGAGGTCGGGGGTCTCAAGCATAACGGCCGGTGCGGTGTTCGGGCTTGAAGAACTCCTGGAGCAGCCGATCCACCTGCAACAGGCCGTCGCGGGTCAATCCCAGGTGGGTCTCCGACGCCACGAGGAAGCCCCAGTCCCGCAGGGTGGCCAAGGGTCCGGCGAACCGCACCCGCAGGTCCGTGCCGAACTTGGCCGTGAAGTCGGCGATGCGGACGCTGCCAAGCTTGAGTTGCAGCATGAACTCCCGCAGGTAGCGCTCGTCGTCCGGCAGCAGGTAGGCCCGGTAGGTGGGCAGCCGGCCCGCGCTCACGGCATCCACGTAGGGCTGGAAGTCGTGGTGGTTCTGGTAGTGCACCCGGTGGAGGTGCCCGAAACTGGCCACGCCGATGCTGAGCAGGTCGGCCCCGCTGAAGAGCCCCTGCCGGTACTCGAACGTCACGCGGGCCGGATCCTTCACCACCGTGGTGGTGCTGGTGACCGTGTAGCCCCGCGCCTCGAAGGCCCGGAAGGCCTCGTCCACCCAGCGTCGCTTGGTGTCCCAGTCGGCCACCGGGGCCACCAGCTTCCCCTCGGCCTTCATCTGCCGGTAGATGCCCGTGTTGTAGGGCACCTCCATCTGGTAGATCGTCACCGAGTCGGGCTCCAGGGCCACGGCCTTGGCCACGGCTTCACGCCATTTCTCGGGCGTCTCCTCCACCATGCCGGCGATCAGGTCGATGTTGATCTGCGGGAAGCCGATCTCCCGGGCGTATCCGTAGGCCCGGATGATCTCCTTGGAGCGGTGGGCCCGCCCGTTGATCTCGAGGATGGCGTCGTCGAAATGCTCGATGCCCAGGCTCAGGCGCGTCACCCCCATCTCACGGATGGCCCGGAGCTTGTGGTCGGTGAGCGTGCCGGGCTCGGCCTCGAAGGTGATCTCGGTCGCCTCGTCCCACGGCAACAGGCGCTTCATGCCCTCGGTCAGGTACCGGAGCTGGTCGGGCGACAGGTAGCTGGGCGTGCCTCCGCCAAAGTAGATGAAGCGCGGTTTGCGCCCACCGAGGACCGCCTTGCCGGCGTACGCGGCCAGGTCCTTGAGCAAGGCCTCGAGGTACGACTTGATGTCGTCGGCGTTCTTGTCGGTGTAGACGCGGAAGTAGCAGAAGTGGCAGCGCTTCCGGCAGAAGGGGATGTGCGTGTAGAGGCCGAGCGGCACGCCGGGTTCCGGCGGTCGGTCCAGGACCTCCTGGAAGGCAGGAACCGCCTCCGCGCTCCAGAACGCGAAGGGCGGGTAGTTGGCCACGAAGTAGTTGCCGGCAGTCGTCTCCCGCTGCAGGGGCGGCCCCGCGGTGGTCGGCGGCGGGGCGATGGTCACGGTGCTCATGGTCTCGCGCGGTGCGTCGCCCAAAACTCCGGCCCGGCGCGACGATCGTCAATGGGACAGACGCTGGCTCAGGCGCGCCGGGGTGGTCCGGGGAAGAACGCGTTGGTGGTGGCTTGGTAGCGCCGGTAGGCCTCGCCCTTGGAGCGCACCGACAACGCCTCGGTCATGGGGATGCCGGTCACGTTCACCAGGAAGTGGTACATCAGCGCGGGGGCGACCAGGCCGAGCCAGCCCGAGGGGCCCGCCAGCGCGAAGATCCCGTAGCCCACCCAGACGAGCCATTCGAAGAAGTAGTTGGGATGCCGCGACACCCGCCACAGACCCTGCTGGCAGACCTGCCCCCGGTGGGCGGGATCGGCCCGGAACGCCGCCAATTGCCGGTCGGCGACCGACTCCCCGACCAGGCCGGCGGCCCAGACCAGCAGGCCCGCCCAGAAGCAGGAGGCGGCCCATGGGGAGGTCGGGAGGATCGTTCCGGCACCGCCGGCGGGGGGATGCAAACTCGCCAAAAGCCACGGCAGGGAGAGCACCCCCTGCAGCACCCCTTGCAGCAGGAAGAAGCCGAGCATCCTCCGGTCGGTGTCCGCCCCCCAGTCGACCCGGAGCTGGGCGTAGCGCACGTCTTCCACCGGGTGGTGTGCCCGCACCCGCACGAAGAGATGGGCGCCCAGCCGGAGGCTCCAGAGGGTCACCATGAGGGTCAGCGGCAGGCGTGGTCCGAGGGCTTCCCAGAACGACATCGCGCCGGAGGGCAGGCCGCCGACCAGCCCGGCCAGGGGTTCCGACGCGACCCGCGCCGCCAGGACCGCGTGCAGCCACACGATCGGCGTGAACCCGGCCGACCAGACGATGTCGACAATCCCGAAGTTGCCCAGGCGCCGGGCGACCCGGAAGGTGATGGCCATTTCCACCACCACGAACGCGAGGCACGCGGCGACCAGGATCAACGGGGTCGGCACCATGGTGGGTCGGTGGATTCCGGGGGTGGGCTTTGGGGAGAGCGGGATTTTCTGGGACGGGGCTTTTTTGGGGCGGGGCTGCCGGGTCGCTCCCCGGGCACGGTCCCCGTCGGCCCAGCGCGCCCGGAGGTCAATCCGCCGCCATCAGGCTGCGGTTGTTCGGCGCGGTCCAGGTCGCCTGCACCACGCTGATGTTCCGCCACAGGAAGGCCGACTCGCAGTAGGCGAGGTAGTAGTTCCAGGTGCGGATGAAGTGCTCGTCGAAGCCCTGCCGTCGCACCTCCCCGAGGCCCCCGTTGAAGCGGGCGCGCCACTCGCGCAGCGTGCGGCCGTAGTCCAGGCCCATGTCATGCAGGGTGTGCAGGTGCAGCCGGCCGGTGCGCTGCAGGCACTCGTTGACGCGGTTGAGCGAGAGCAGCAGGGAACCGGGGAAGATGTGCTTCTGGATCCAGTCGACGCTGCGGCGAAGCTCGGCGTGGCGCGAGTCGGGATAGGTGATGAACTGGGCGGCGAAGAGCCCGTCGGGCTTGAGCAGGCGCTGGACCGTTCGGCAGAAGGCCTCGAGGTACCGGTCGCCGATGGCCTCCATCATCTCGATGCTGACGACCTTGTCGAAGCTCCCGGAGAGGTTGCGGTAGTCGACCACGCGGACCTCCGCCCGGTCGTCGATGCCCTCGCGCCGGAAGCGCTCGCGGCAGTAGGCCGCCTGCGCCTCCGAGAGCGTGATGGTGGTGACCCGCACCCCGTGCCGGCGGGCCGCGTGGCTGGCCATGCCGCCCCACCCGGAGCCGATCTCCAGCAGGTGCTCGCCGGCCTTCAAGCGCAGCTCCCGGCAGAGCCGTTCGTACTTGGCCGACTGGGCCGCCTCGAGCGACTGGTCCGGAGACTCGAACAGCGCGGCCGAGTAGGTCATGGTCGCGTCGAGCCACTGCGAATAGAAGCCGTTCCCAAGGTCGTAGTGCGCGGCGATGTTCGCGCGCGACCCGGTCAGGGAGTTGCGGTTCAGGAAGTGCCGGAGCCGGTTGGCCGCGTTGAGCAGCGTGAAGCGGGTGCGCTTGAGGGCCGAGCCGGACATCGACGGGGCCCGGTCGACATTGGCGCAGAACCAGGCGATCACGGCCGCGAGGTCCGGGGTCTCCCAGTCGCCGTTCTGGTAGGCCTCGCCGAAACCGATGTCACCGCCCTTCGCGCATCGCGTGAAGAAGCGCCACCGGCGGATGTGGATCTCGGCCGAGGGCGAGGCCCCCTCGGTGCCGAACACCCGGGTGGACCCGTCCGGGCACCTCCAGCGCAGGCAGCCCCGGGTCATCGGCTCGAAGAGCGCACCTACCAGCCGGCGCGCCACGGCCTCGGTCCACGTGGGGGCTCCTTGAGCATCCTGCGTTCCGCCGCCGGCCTCCGCCCCGGAGGCCATGTCGTCGGGAAGTCGGGCCGCGGCGGCGGCGGGGGCGGCGGCGATCGTCGGGAGGATCGACGGGGGTTGCATGTGGCTCATGTGAAGATCTGAAACAATGGTGAGCCGATTTGCAGGATCCACAACCTTTGGATTCGACGATTCCGGCGATCCCTTCGCAACGACCCGGCGCACGGGTTTCATGGCCCCCCCGCCGTTCAAGATCGCTACCGGGAGCCGGCCGCTCGCGGGACGATCGACGCGTGGGGCCTGAACACCCCGCGCTGCAGGTCGGGGCGCCCGGACTTGGCATGCCAAGGGACCCGCTTGAGCCAGAGCCGCAGCGCATGCCAGTGGATGGCGGTGATCACCTTGACGGTGACCAGCGGGTAGCGGAGCGCCAACCGCATGGCCTCGGCGTCGGTGAAGGGGCGCCGCGTGCCCGTCAGCGTGGTGACCAGGAGGTTCCGGCCGTCGTGCACGTCGTTGACGGCGATGCGCAGCCCGGCCCCGGGCATCCGGAGCTGGAAGTCGAAGGACACGTCGAGCGCGGTGAACGGCGAGACGTAGTAGTGCTTGGGCGCGACGAGCCGGAAGACGCCACCTTCGCGGCCGCCCGGCTCGAGCGGCACCAGGTACGGCTTGAGCTCCCCGAAGGTGTTGCCGACCTCGGCCACCGCGCAGATCGGCTCGCCGTCGGCCCGCGTGCAGAAGTAGAAGCTCACCGGATTGAAGACGTAGCCGGCGATGCGCGGCAGGGTCAGCAGCAGGACGCGGTCGGTCTCGGCCAGCGTCACGCCGTTCCGGGCGAGCCAGGCCGCGAGCGAGCGGCGGGTGTCCGGGCGGGGGCCGGCATCACCGGAGGTGCCGGGGGTGCCGGGGGGGCCGTCGGGATAGGGCAGATGGTCGGCGTCCCGGAACTCCATCCAGTTGCGCCGGTTGCGGCTGAACCAGCGCGACCGGGCGTCGAGCCGGTCCAGCTCGTCGAGATCGAGGCAGGCCAGGAAGATGCCGTACTCGAAGCGGTGCCGCCGCGGCTCGAGCCGGTGGTGCATCACCCGCGCCTCGTAGAAGCAGGAGCGCAGCGGGGCGTCGTCGATTTCGGCAGGGCGGGGCATGACCTTGACTGGCAAGCCTCGCACCGCGCACGCCGATGTCGAGGAGCCGCTGGGGCGGAGCCATCGCTCGGTGGCGCGGCCGGGACAGGGCACCGTGGCGCCGAAGTTCCAAACCCTGCGTGGCCCCGGCGTCGGTTCCGCTGTAGGCTCCCTGTCCAAACGTGAACGAAGGCGTGCTGATCTCCGCTCAGGACCTGGTCCTGAACCTCAACGACCGGGCCCTGCTCGACCGGGCCTCCCTGGCCCTCTCGGCGGGCGACCGCATGGGACTGGTCGGCCGCAACGGCGCGGGCAAGTCCACCTTCCTGCGGATCCTCGCCGGCGAGCAGGAGCCCGATGCCGGGGCGATCACGCGGCGCCGCGACCTGGTCACGGGCTACCTCCCGCAGGCCTTCGAGCTGGATCCCGGGCTCACGGTCCTGGAGGCCGCCCGGGCCGGGGCCGGGCACGTGCTGTCGCTCATCCATGAGTTCGAGAACCTCCCGGGTCACTCCGGGCGCCACGACCACCTCGAGGAGCGCATCGGGCAGCTCGAGGGCTGGACGGTCGATTCCCGCGTCCGCACGGCCCTGAACCAGCTGGGGTGCCCCCCGGACGACCGGAAGATCGGCAGCCTGTCGGGCGGGGAGCGGCGTCGCGTGGCCTTGGCGCGGGCCCTGATCGCGCGGCCCGATTTCCTGATGCTCGACGAGCCCACCAACCACCTGGACACCGAGTCGGTGGAGTGGATCACGGAGTTCCTGGCGGGCTATCCCGGCGGTCTGCTGGTCGTGACCCACGACCGGCACTTCCTCGACTCGGTGGCCACCAACATCGTCGAGCTGCGCAACGGCCGGTTCGAGCGCTATGACGGCAACTACTCGGAGTACCTCCTGCAGCGGGCGGAGAAGCTCGCCACCGAGGAGCTGAGCGAGCACAAGCGGCAGATGTTCCTGCGGCGCGAGATCGAGTGGGTTCGTCGCCGCCCGAAGGCGCAGACCAGCAAGAGCCAGGCACGCCTCGACCGGTTCTCCGCCGCCGAGAGCGCCGGCCCGCCGCCCACCGAGGCCGAGATGGAGCTGGTCATCCCGCCGCCGCCCCCCTTGGGCAACCGGGTGGTGGAGATCGAAGGGGCGGGCATGGAGTTCGGCGGGCGTCGCCTGTTCTCCGGGCTGGATCTCCAGTTCGCCGGCGGCACCCGCATCGGGGTCACCGGCCGCAACGGCCTGGGCAAGACGACGCTGCTGCGCATCCTGCTGGGCGAGCAGGCCCCGACCGAGGGGGAGGTGCGCATCGGGTCGCTGACGCGCTTCAACTACGTCGACCAGGGACGCCTGAGGGTGAACGAGGACCGCACCGTGCTGGAGGAGGTCAGCGACGGCACTGAATGGGTCCAGTGGGGCGACGAGAAGCTCTCGCTGCGCGGCTACCTCAAGCGCTTCCTCTTCACCGACGACCGCATCACCACCCAGGTGCGTCACCTGAGCGGTGGCGAGCGCAGCCGCCTGCTGCTGGCCCGCGTGCTCAAGCGCGGCGGCAACTTCCTGGTGCTGGACGAGCCGACCAACGACCTCGACCTGCAGACGATGCGGGTGCTGGAGGAGGCGTTGACGCTCTTTCCCGGGTGCGTGCTGGTGGTGAGCCACGACCGCTACTTCCTGAACCGGGTGTGCACGGGCATCGTGGCCTTCGAGGGCTCGGGCCGGGTGGTCTTCAGCGAGGGCAACTACGACTATTACCTCGAGAAGCGCCGCCGGGCCACGGCCCCGACGACCACGGGAGCCCAGCGCGAGTTCAAAGTCGCCCCGGCCAAGGCCGCACCGCCGGCCAAGGCCCGGAAGCTCAGCTTCAAGGAGCAGCGTGAACTGGAGGGCATGGAGGCGGACATCCAGGCCGCCGAGGCCGACGTGGCCGGGCGCGAGGAGCGCTTCACCGATCTCGAGTTCGTGCGCCTGAATGGGTCCCGGATGGCCGATCTCCTCGCCGAATTGGAGTCGGCCAAGGCGCGCGTCGCCGGGCTCTACGCCCGGTGGGAGGAGCTGGAGGCGGTCCGCGCCGCCTCGGCGCCCCCGGCATCCTGAGCCTTCCCCAAGCGCCGCCGACCCGGCACCTTCGGCCCACACCGAGCGACCCCATGGCCACGAACCCGACACCCGCCTCGCACCTTCGGGGCCTCGACTACTCGGTGGTCCAGCAGTGCATGCACTGCGGGCTCTGCCTGCCGACCTGCCCGACCTACGACGCCACGAAGCTTGAGCGCCATTCGCCCCGGGGGCGCATCGCCCTGATGCGGGCCATCGCCGACGGCCGCATGGAACCCACGCGCACCTTCGCCGACGAGATGTACTACTGCCTCGGCTGCCTGGCGTGCATGACCGCCTGCCCGGCCGGCGTCGACTACGCCGAGCTGTTCGAGAAGGCCCGGGCGGAGGCCGAGGCGTCCCGCGTGCTGGCCTCGCCGGGCCGGTCACTGATCCGGGGGCTGACGCTGCGCGGCCTCTTCATGGACCTCGAGCGGTTGAAGCTGCTCGGCCGGCTGATGCGGCTCTGGCAGGGGCTGGGATTGCAGGCGCTCTTCCGGGGGCTCGGCCTGGTGCGCCTGCTGCCGCGACGCCTCCGGGAGCTCGAGGCCATGACCCCCCCGGTCAACGAGCGCTTCACCGAGGACCTGGTCGCCCCGGTGACTCCCGCCCGCGGCACCCGTCGCTTCCGGGTGGCGCTCCTGGCCGGCTGCGCCCAGGACCTGATCTTCAGCGACGTCAACCGCGACACGGCCGAGGTCCTGGCCCGAAACGGCTGCGAGGTGGTCACCCCGCCCGACCAGCACTGCTGCGGTTCGCTGCATGCCCACAACGGCGAGTGGGAGCTGGCCCAGCGTCTGGCGCGTCGCAACATCGACCAGTTCCCCCCGGAATCCTTCGACGCCATCATCAGCAACGCGGGCGGCTGCGGCTCGCACCTCAAGCATTACGCCCGATTGCTGGCCGACGACGCGCGCTACGTCGGGCGGGCCCGTCTCTGGGACGCGAAGGTGAAGGACATCCACGAATGGCTGGCCGTCACCGGCATCGAGGCGCCCCAGGCGGTCGCCGGTGCCGCCAACGCTCCGGAGCAGGTGGTGACCTACCATGAGTCCTGCCACCTCTGCCATGGCCAGAAGGTGTCGGCCCAGCCCCGGGCGCTGCTGCGCGCCATCCCCGGGGTGCGGCTGGTGGAGCTGCCCGAGGCCTCCTGGTGCTGCGGCAGCGCCGGCATCTACAACCTCACGCAGCCGGAGATGGCCGACCAGCTCCTCCAGCGCAAGGTCGACCACATCACCTCCACGCGCGCCCGCGTTGTGGCCACGGGCAACCCCGGGTGCCTGCTCCAGCTCGTCAACGGCTGCCGGGGGCGCGGCCTGGAGATCCGCGTGGCCCATCCCGTCACCCTGCTGGCCGAGGCCTATCGCCGCTGAGAGCGCCTCGTCCATGGGAACGGGCCGAGTGCCTGCGACGGCCAGTTTCACGTTGCCGGGCCCGGGGTGGGTGCGTTTGATTCGTCCCGTTCTCAGGCAGGGCTTCCGACACCGTCTCGCCGTGCCTGCAAGCCTCTCCCAACCATGAGCCGAAAACTCAACATCGCCATCGTCGGGCTCGGATTCGGTTCCGAGTTCATCCCCATCTACCAGCGCCATCCGCACGCCGAGATGTACGCCATCTGCCAGCGCTCGAAGGACAAGCTGGACGCCGTCGGCGAAGCCTTCGGGGTCGAGAAGCGCTACACCTCCTTCGAGGACCTCCTCCGCGACCCGTCGGTCGACGCGGTGCACATCAACTCGCCCATCCACCTGCACGCGCCCCAGGCCATCGCCGCCCTGCTCGCGGGCAAGCACGTGGCCTGCACGGTGCCGGCCTGCACCACGGCCGAGGAGGCCCGCGAGATCGTGAAGGCGGCCCGCGAGAGCGGGAAGAAGTACATGATGATGGAGACGGTGGTCTGGAGCCGCGAGTACCTGTACGTGCGGGAGCTGCGCGACACCGGCCGCCTGGGCCGCATCCAGTTCGTGCGCGGAAGCCACCTGCAGAACATGGAGGGGTGGCCGGGCTACTGGGAGGGCCTGCCCCCGATGCACTACGCCACGCATTGCGTGAGCCCCTGCCTGGGCATCGTCAACGGCGAGGCCGAATTCGTGTCCTGCCTGGGCTCGGGTCGCATCGCCGAGTCCCGCATCGCCAGGTACGGCTCGCCGTTCTCCTTCGAGACGGCCCAGTTCAAGGTCCGCAGCCAGGATGTGGCCGGCGAGGTCACCCGCTACCTCTTCGACGCCGCGCGCCAGTATCAGGAGAGCTTCGACTGCTACGGCTCCAAGACCTCCTTCGAGTGGCAGCTCACCGAGCACGACGACCCCGTGCTGCACGTGGGTGGCGAGGCGGTGGAGAAGGTGAAGATCCCCGACTACGCGCACCTCCTGCCCGAGGCCATCCGTCCGTTCACCACCCAGGGCGTGTACGACATGAGCGAGAACGTGCACCTGAGCTTCGTTCAGGGCAGCGGACACGGCGGCAGCCACCCGCACCTGGCGCACGAGTTCGTGATGAGCGTGATCGAGGACCGCCCGAGCTTCCCCGACCTGCACCAGTCGGTGAACTGGACGCTCGTCGGCATCCTGGCCCACGAGAGCGCGATGCGCGGCGGCGAGAAGCTGCACCTGCCGAACTTCCGCGGCCTCTGATCGGGGCGGCGCTGCCGGCCGCCGGTACCCGCCAGCGGGGACCGGGGCACCGGGAGACTCCGCCTTCGGACGCAAATCCAAAATCGCCAACCGCCCGGACCGGGGTAACCTTCGCGGTCTTGGAACCTGCAACCCCCAGCGCCCTGCGGGACTGGCTCGACTCGCCCGCCGCCGTCCGGCTCCGCGAGGCTGGATCCGTGCGCGGATCCCTGGGCCTGCACGGCGTGGCCCCGGCCGCCCACGCCTGGCTGGTGGCCGCCCTGCACCGGCTGCATCCCGGCCGCACGGTGGTGGCCGTCGCCGACACGCTCCGCTCGCAGGAGCAGCTCCACGCCGACGCCGCCACCTGGCTCGACGGGGAACGGCCGTTGTTCTTCCCGGCCTGGGACATCCTCCCGCAGGACTCCCGCCTGCCCGCGGCCGACCTCGTCAGCGAGCGGCTCGAGACCCTCATGGCGCTGCAGCGGCCCGTGCCGGGGGGCGCCCTCCCGGTACCGGGCCAGGCGGCCGGCCGCCTCGTGGTCACCTCGGTGACCGCCCTCCAGCAACGCACCTTCGCCCCCGACGATCTGCAGCTCCGAACCCGCCGGCTGGCTCGCGGGCAGTCGGTCGATCCGCTCGAACTCATCGAATGGCTCGAGGCGCAGGGCTATGAGCCCGAGGCCCAGGTGTCGGCCAAAGGGGAGCTGTCGTGGCGCGGCGGCATCATCGACCTGTGGCCGCTCCACCGGCCGTGGCCGGTCCGGCTGGAATTCTTCGGCGACGAACTCGAGTCGCTGCGCGAATTCGACCCGCACCGCCAGACCCGGCTCGAGACCATCGAGACCTGCGAGGTGCCCCCGGCGGGGGAGTTGAGCCTGCTGCGGCCAAGGCCCGGTTCCGAGGCGCCGCCGCCGCCCCCGGTTTCCGCCCTCGACGCCCACTGGGGGCCCGACGCGCTGGTGGTGCTCTGCGGTCCGGAGGCCCTGGCCCTGCAGGCCGCCCACCACGCCTCCCAGGTCCGGGAGGGCGACCCGCTCCATGAGCCGTGGGAGGCCTTGCAGCTCCGGGCGCAGGCCTCGGGCGTGGCGTGGATCCGCCTCGAGGACGGGGTGTCCGATCCCGACGACGGACCAGCTGGCCCGAGGTTCGAGTCGCTCGACGCGTTCCGGCCCATCGGCGCGACCCTGCCGGCGGCCCAGGTCGCCGAGGCGCAGCGCCGGGCCTTCTTCCAGCAGATGCAGCGCTGGCTGCGCCAGGGACACTGCCTTCAGGTCTTCTGCAACAACGCTGGCGAGGTCCAGCGCTTCGGCGAGCTGTGGACCGAGCTGCTGCCCGCGGACCCCGGGACGGCCGCGCGGCCGGAGGTGGTCACCGGCACGCTGTCGCGGGGGTTCCTGTGCGAGGCGGCGCGCACCGTGGTCGTCTCGGACGCCGAGATCTACGGCCGCTACAAGGTGTCGCGTCCGCGGCGGCTCAAGTCGCACCAGGCCGCCTCGGTGCGCAACGCCTTCGATGTCGACTTCACCGACTTCGAGCCCGGCGACTTCGTGGTGCACCTCCAGCACGGCGTCGGGATCTACCGGGGCCTTCAGACCCTGGCGCCCCGGGGGGCCGGCGGCGGGGGCGGGGGGCAGGAATGCCTGGTGATCGAGTACGCCGCGGGCTCGGCCCATGACGAGGCACCCCGGCTGCACGTGCCGGTCACCGAGGCGCACCTCGTGAGCAAGTACGTGGGCGCGGGCAAGGCGCGGCCGCAGCTCAGCACCATCGGCGGCACCCGCTGGACCAAGGCCAAGGAGCAGGCCCAGCGCTCCGTGCGGGACCTCGCCGCCGACCTCCTGGCGGTGCAGGCGGCCCGGACCACCCAGCCCGGCCACGCCTTCTCCACCGACACGCCGTGGCAGCGGGAATTCGAGGCGAGCTTCGAGTTCGAGGAGACCCCCGACCAGGTCCGTGCCATCGCGGCGGCCAAGGCCGACATGGAGCTGGCCCGCCCGATGGACCGACTGGTCTGCGGCGACGTCGGCTTCGGCAAGACCGAGGTGGCCATCCGGGCCGCCTTCAAGGCGGTGATGGGCGGCAAGCAGGTGGCGCTGCTCGTGCCCACCACCGTGCTGGCCCAGCAGCACTACCACCACTTCCGCGAGCGCATGGCCGAGTACCCGGTGCGCATCGAACTGATGAGCCGTTTCCGGACGGCCCGCCAGCAGAAGGCGGTGATGGAGGCGGCGGCCGTCGGCGCGGTGGACATCGTCATCGGCACCCACCGCATCGTGTCGGCGGACATGGTCTTCAAGGACCTCGGCCTGGTCGTCGTCGACGAGGAGCAGAAGTTCGGCGTGAAGCACAAGGAGCGCTTCAAGCTGCTGCGGCGCACGGTCGACGTGCTGACCCTGAGCGCCACGCCGATCCCGCGCACGCTCTACCTGGCCCTTACCGGGGCCCGCGACCTGAGCACGCTCGAGACGCCGCCGCAGGACCGCCTGCCGGTGGAGACGGTCGTCGGCAACTACGACGAGCGGGTCGTGCGTGATGCCATCCAGCGCGAGCTCAACCGGGGCGGCCAAGTGTACTTCCTGCACAACCGCGTCTCCACCATCGAGTTGATGGCACTCAAGCTGAAGGCCCTCGTGCCGGAGGCCCAGGTCGTGGTGGGCCACGGCCAGATGGGCGACGACGAGCTCGAGGCGGTGATGACCCGCTTGGCACTCAAGCTGAAGGCCCTCGTGCCGGAGGCCCAGGTCGTGGTGGGCCACGGCCAGATGGGCGACGACGAGCTCGAGGCGGTGATGACCCGCTTCGTCGACGGCGAGGCCGACGTGCTGGTGAGCACCACCATCATCGAGAGCGGCTTGGACATCCCCAACGCCAACACGATGATCATCGACCGGGCCGACCGCTTCGGCCTGAGCGAGCTGTACCAGCTCCGGGGCCGGGTGGGCCGATACAAGCACCAGGCCTACTGCTACCTCATGCTGCCCCGGCACGCCCAGCTGCTCACCGAGGCGCGCAAGCGCATGAGCGCCATCAAGCAGTACAGCGCGCTGGGCAGCGGCTTCAAGATCGCCATGCGCGACCTGGAGATCCGCGGCGCGGGCAACCTGCTGGGCCCGCAGCAGAGCGGGCACATCACGGCGGTGGGCTTCGACCTCTACTGCCAGCTCCTGGGCCAGAGCATCTCCGCCCTCAAGGGCGAGCGGGTCCGGCCCCGGGTCGAGGTCCGTGTCTCGCTCGATTTCCTGGCCACCCATCCGGGCCAGGAGGCCGACCCGGAGACCGCGGCCCCGAGGCACCGGCCCGGCAAGGCCGGGCGGGCCGGCCAGCGCATCGAGATCCCGAGGGACGAAGGCGTGGCGACCTCCTGGAGCGGCTCCGACACCGGCCGGGACGACGAGCCGGGGGACGACGGCCGACGGTTCCCGGCCTACCTGCCGCTCGACTACGTCCGCGAGCCGGCGCAGCGCGTCGAGGTGCACCGGCGTCTAGCCCAGGTGGGCGACAAGGCCGGCGTCGAGGGCCTGCGGCAAGAGCTGCGGGACCGCTTCGGGCCGCTGCCCGGGCCGGTGGACCTGCTGCTCCGGGTGCATGAGCTGCGGGTGCTCGCCGCCGAGTGCGGGGTCGCCTCGGTGGAGGTGACCGAGGGCAAGGTGAAGCTCCTGCAGCGCGGGGAGTTGGTCACGGTAGGCGGGCGGTTCCCGAGGCTGACCCAGCCCGACGCCAAGGGCCGGCTGGCGGAGATCCGGCGGCTGCTCCTGTCGCTGGCTGGAAAGGACGCCCCGGGCGGCCCGTCCAAGAAAGCCGACTGACGCGGCCGGCAACCGTGGACTAGGATCAACTCCATGCCGGAAGGTGTGCTCAAGTTCCTGCAGCGCTGGCTGGTGACGACCCTCGGCGTGCTGCTGGCCGACGTCTGGGTGGACGGCATCCGCCACCAGTCCTTCGGGTCCCTGCTCGAGGCCTCGCTGCTGCTCGGCCTGCTCAACGCCTTCGTGCGTCCGCTGCTCATGGTCCTGTCGCTGCCGCTGCTGATCTTCAGCCTGGGGCTCTTCGTGCTGGTCATCAACGCGGTGCTCCTGGGCCTGGTGGGTGGCCTGCTCCAGCCGGGATTTGTCGTGGAGGGCTTTGGCGCCGCCTTCTGGGGCGGGGTGATCATCAGCCTCGTGTCGCTGGTGGTGAACGGATTCCTCGGGCGCGGTGCCGTGGTACGCCCCGGCGGCGACCCCGGGGGGCCGGGGCGATCCCGTCGCCGCGCCCGTCGCGGGGACGATGACGGGGGTCCCTGGATCGATGTCTGACGGGTCCCCGGGACCGCCTCGGGACCGCCTGCCCCCCCCCAGACTCCACCCCGTGCGCTCCCCCTTCAGCCATCCTCCGGCAAGACCGCGGGCAAGACCGCCGGCACGCCGTCGTGCCGTCGCGCCGATGCTGTTCCTCCTGGCGCTGCTCGCGGGTCTCGTCTGGGCCTTCCTCCGAGGGTGGCGGATGTCCCCGGTGGACACGTCCCGCCCGGTGCCATCGACGGTCGTTCGCCCCGCCGGGCCCTCCAATGCCCCGCCGGGGTCCGTGCCATCGCCGGTCGGTCCCCGGGATCCTTCCCGGCCGGTCGTGACGTCGAACGCGCTCGTCCCGGTCCTGCCGCGGTCCAATGCCCCCGCCCCGCCGGTCGTCGCGGTGACCTCGGCCCCGCCGGTCGTCCTCTCGACCCAGGTCTTCCGCGTCCCGGTGCCGGTGATGACCCTGGCCCCCGGGACCGTGGTCCCCGTCCCGGTGCCGATGGCCGCGGTGTCGAACGCCCCGGCGGGCTGGGTGCCCCGCGGCCCCACAAACCTGCTCGAGGCCCAGATCGCCCTCGCGGGCCTGGGCCTCTCGCCAGGTTCGATCGACGGGGTGGGCGGCGCGCAGACCGCGGCGGCCCTGAGGGCCTTCCAGACCCGCAAGGGGCTGGAGCCGACCGGGGCGCTCGACCGGGAGACCCGCAGGGCCCTGGTCCTGCGGCGGGCGCCGCTGGCGACCTACCGCGTGCGCGCCGAGGACCTGCTCGGGCTCGGCCCGGTCCCTGATTCGTGGGTGGGCAAGTCGCAGGCGGCCGCCCTCGACCACGAGTCCCTGCTCGAGCGGTTGGCCGAGCGGTTCCAGGCCCACCCGGCGTGGCTTCGCCGCCTCAACCCCGGGCTGGACTGGGAACGGGTCGCCGAGGCGCAGGACCTCGTCATGCCGTCCCCGTCCCAGGTCGCCGCCCGCCGCGCGGCCCTGATCCGCATCCATCTTGGGGGACGGTTTCTCCGGGTGTACGATGCCGCCGGGGAGTTGATGGCCCACTTCCCCTGCAGCATCGCCCGGCGGGTCGAGAAGCGCCCGGTCGGGGAGCTTCAGGTGGTGGTGACCGTGCCCAATCCCGACTACACGTGGGATCCGGAGGTCTTCCCGGAATCCCTGGAGGCCCGCAGCGTCGGGCGGAAGCTCAGGCTGCCGCCGGGGCCGAACAATCCCGTGGGCGTCGCGTGGATCGGCCTGAACCGGCCGGGCTACGGGATCCATGGCACGCCCCGGCCCGAGGAGGTCGGTCGCACGGAAAGCCACGGCTGCTTCCGCCTGGCCAACTGGAACGCCGACCTGCTGCGGCGGATGGCCTGGCCCGGGTTGCCGGTCCGCGTCGAGGCGCCGACGCCTCCGGGGGCATCGGTCGTGACGTCCGCCGCCGGCCTGACCAACGTCGCCCCCGCGGCCGCCCCCGCCCCGTCGACCCAAGCCCTCCGGTCGACCCCTTCCGGGACGTCGCGGCCCTCCGAGGTCCCGGAACGACCCGTGCCCGGGTTGGTCCCCGGGGGCCTACCGGGCGCCGAGTGAGCGGTGGCCCCACCCGATGGGCGACCCCTTCGCCGCATTGCATTCCGGCCCATGTCGGCGTAGGCCAAGGGCATGCCGTCCGACGGTTCCCCTGACAGTGGCATCCGCCTGTTGCGCGAGCGGATGCGATCCATTCCCGGGCTCCTGGAGAGCTGGGGTGCCTCGGACGAGGCGAAGCTCGCGGCGCGACCCCGCCTGAGGCCCCGCCGGGTCGTGGCCACGGGGCTGGGCAGTTCCGAGGCCCATGCCCGCTACCTGGTCTGGTTCCTCAACCGCTTCACCGACATCCCCGCCGAATTCCTGCCGACCGGGGCGCTTGTGGAACCCGTCGACCCGGCGCGGTTCCGGGACCGCACCCTGGTGGTCTTCAGCCAAGGCCTGTCGGCGGCGGGGCGCATTGCCTTCGGTCACCGGGCAGGGTTCGACTCCACGGTGCTCTTCACCTCGGCCACGGCCGAGGGTCTTCGGCGCTCCGGCAGGACCGAGCGGCTCGAATGCCTCGAACTGCTCGAGCGCGACGACACGGTCGAGATCATCCGTTTCCCCCTCGAGGACGAGTACACGATCCTGATCCGGGTGGTCGGCCCGGCCCTCGGGTTCCTCGCCGCGCGGTTGTGGGCCGGCAGCTTCGCCAGGCCGGGGGATTTCTGCGGCGATCCCCGGTCGCTGGGGATCGAGGCGGCCCGGGCGTTCCGGGCCGGCCGGGACGCCGGCCACGAGGCGTGGCCCCGGATGGACGGTGCGGCCTTCAGCCGGGGCTTCGTGCTGCTGGCCTCGCCGGACCTGAGCGAGTACCTGCAGAATGTCGTCTACAAGTTCGTGGAGGGCCTCTTCCGTCCGGCACCCGCCCTCCAGGAACTGCTCCAGTTCGCGCACGGGCCCTTCCAGCAGCTCACCGCGTCGCCCCGTCCGGTCGTGGTGCTGCACCGACGCTGCGAGACCGAGTCGGACCAGCTCCGGAGGATCCGGCAGATGGCGCGGGCGGCCTGCCTCGACTGCCTGGCAACGGCCTCCGGGCTGGTGTCTCCGACCGACCTGCTGGTCTTCGAGGCCGAGGGCCTTTTCGTCGAGGCCCTGCTGGATGGCATCGTGCACGGGGCGCTCGACCAGACAGCTTGGCCTGGCCGGGGGCTCGACGCCCCGCTCTACGACTACCTCGGTCCGGTCCGGTCTGGCGAGCCGGCGTGCGCCCGTCGTCCGGCGGGTTGAGCGCTCCCCCGGACGACCGTCCCGGCCCGTCAGGCGGCCCCGCGCAGCAGGGGGGCGAGGTTGGAGTTCTGCTCGGCCATGCGCTGGAGGCAGGGATCGAGCCGGAGGGCCCGGTCGATCCGCTCCCGCGCCGCCACCGCCCGACCGGTGAGCGCCTCGTAGCAGGCGAGATGGTAATGCCAGAGGCCGTTCTGTCGGAGCGTTTCCGGGGCCGAGAGCAGCGCCGCCCGAGCCTCCTCATGGGCCCCGAGTTCATACAGGCAGCATCCCCAGCCGATGAAATGCTCGAGCTCGGCGTCGCGGCGGGCGCACAGGGCCCCGAAGGCTTGGGCCGCCTCGGACCAACGGCCGGTGTGCTGGTGGATCACCGAACGCAGCTCGAGCACCTCCGGCTCCAACTGCTCGGCCGGGGGAAGTTTGTCCAGCTCCTGGAGCGCCGCCTCGATCATTCCCAACTCGAAGTAACCGACGGCGGCATCGGTGGTTCGACTGAGTCTTGAAAACGGCACTTTGCAAGCTGCCACCGGTGGCGAGAAACTCAACTGGCCCGGCCATCCGGGGAGCGCGGCGGCGACTTGGGGGCGGATGCGGGGTTCTCCACCTTCACCGTGAAGCGGTTCACGTTGCCGGCCCCTCGAAGGGCCTGGACGTGGATGTGGACCTGGACCTGGACCTGGATGTGGACATGGAGGGGAACGGGAACGAGGATGCGGCTGCGGGAGGCGGTTCACGTTTCCTGCGGAGTGATGCGCTGGTTCGATGCCCACAATCATCTTCAGGATCCCCGTCTCGGTGATCCGACCCGACGGTTGACCGAGGCCTTGGCCTCCGGCGTCGAGGCCATGGTGGTCAACGGCACCGGGGAGGGCGATTGGCCGGCGGTTCTCGGGCTCGCGCAACGGTTTCCCGAGGTGATCCCGGCCTTCGGGCTGCATCCGTGGCGGGCTTCCACCCGATCGCCGGTCTGGCGCGAGGAGCTGGAAGGATGCCTTGTCCGGTGTTCCCGGGCCGGACTGGGCGAGGCGGGCCTGGATGGCTGGATTCTCGACCAGCCGGCCGACCGATGCCTCGAGCTGGGCACCGGACCGTCGGGGCCCGCCCCGATGGAGGAGCAGATCGCGGTCCTCCGCGCGCAGCTTGACCTGGCCGAGGCCCGGGGCCTTCCGGTTTCGCTGCATTGCCTCCGGGCCTGGGGACCCCTTCTGGCCGTTCTCCGTGGCCGGGGCCCGTTGCCCCGGGGATTTCTCCTGCACAGCTACGGCGGTCCGGCCGAACTCGTCGCCGAACTGGTGCGGCTCGGGGGCCACTTCAGCCTCTCGGGCCACTCCCTGCATCCGCGCAAGGCACACCAGATCGGGGTCTTCCGGGCCATTCCCCGCGCCCGGTGGCTGGTCGAGACCGATGCGCCGGACCAGCTCCCGCCGGCAGAGTGGATTACGCATCCGGCGGCCGCGCCCGGGGGACGCCCCGTCAACTGCCCGGCCAACTTGCCCCGCATCGCCGTCGGCCTGGCCGACCGGCTGGGACTGCCCGCCGAGGAACTGGCCGCAAGGTGCGAGGCCAACGGGCGAAGGTTCTTCGGGTGGCCGGTCTCCGGGGCCTGACGGCCCGGCCCGACGCCGGGAGGGGTCAAAGGGCCCGCCGGATCCTCTGGAGTTGCCGTAGCAGCGCCGGCAGCTCGTCGAGGGGGATCATGTTCGGACCGTCGCTCAGGGCCCGGTCGGGCTCCGGGTGCGTCTCGATGAAGAGGCCGTCCACGCCGGCGGCGACCGCGCATCGGGCCAGCACCGGGCCGAACTCGCGCTGCCCCCCGGAGGAGTCGCCCCGTCCGCCGGGCAACTGCACCGAGTGGGTCACGTCGAAGACGGTGGGGAAGCCCAGGCCGGCCAGGATCGGCAGCGAGCGCATGTCGGCCACGAGGTTGTGGTAGCCGAAGGTGGTGCCGCGCTCGGTGAGCAGGAGGCGGCGGTTGCCCGTCTCGACCGCCTTGGCCGCCACATGCCGCATGTCCTCCGGGGCGAGGAACTGGCCCTTTTTGAGGTTCACGATCCGGCCGGTGGCGGCGGCTGCCTGCACCAGGTCGGTCTGGCGGCACAGGAAGGCCGGGATCTGGAGGATGTCGCAGACCCCGGCGACGGCGACCGCCTGCCCAGGCGTGTGGACGTCGGTCAGCACCGGTACCCCGACCTCGGTGTGGATCCGTCGCAGCACCTCGAGGCCTTCGGCCATCCCGGGTCCGCGGAAGGACGTCCCCGACGAGCGGTTGGCCTTGTCGAAGCTGGCCTTGAAGACATAGGGCATGCCGAGGCGACGGCACACGGCCTTGAGGGTCCGCGCGATCTCGAGGCAGACGTCCTCGCTCTCGATGACGCAGGGTCCGGAGATCAGGAAGAGTCCCTTGCGACGGTTCAGGGTCCGCCACAGCGGAAGGATGGAATCGCTCACCCCGGAGGTCATCGGGGCGGCGCGCCCGTTTCGCAATCCCGGAAATCGCGCGGCCGGCGGGTCGAACCGCTCGTCGCGGGTCGCCCCGCCGGCCCGGCCACTCCCCGGTTCCTGCCCGGTTCCTGCCCGGTTCCTCCCCCGGCCCCCCGGGGGGATCGCCGGAAAATCCCTCGTTGACCCGGGGGGCGATGCTGCGGTTCAACTCCCCTCTGATGCGCCTCCCTTCCGCCCTCCTCGTCCCGGTCGCGGCCCTGGCCTTCCTGGCCACCGGCCGGGACTGCCTCCATGCCGACGTCTCCCTCCATGGCCTCTTCACCGACCACGCGGTGCTCCAACGGGGCCGGCCGGTGCCGGTCTGGGGCCGCGCGGACGACGGCGAGGAGGTCACCGTGGAGTTCGCCGGGCAGAGCGTCTCCACCGTGGCCCGGAACGGCCGATGGTCGGTGCGCCTGCGGCCCTTGAAGGCCTCGGCCGAGGGACGCAGCCTGCGGGTGCAGGGCCGGACCGCCGTGGTGGTGAGCGATGTGGTCGTCGGCGAGGTGTGGATCTGCTCCGGCCAGTCCAACATGGAGTGGCCATTGTCGGCCAGCCACGAGCCTGCCGCCGACATCGCCACCAGCGCCAACCCCAACCTGCGCCTCTTCACGGTCGTCAAGCGTCGCTCCCCGGTGCCGCAGACCGATCTGGACCACGCCTCCCACGCCTGGGGAGCCGCCTCGCCGGAGGCCGTCCGCCGGTTCTCGGCCGTGGGCTACTACTTCGGCCGCGACCTGCAGCCCGCGCTCGGCGTGCCGGTGGGCCTGATCCACACCAGCTGGGGGGGTTCGCCGGCGGAGGTCTGGATGAGCCAGGACACGCTGGAGGACGACCACCTCTACGCCCGCGACATCCTCGAACCGTATGTGCCGTCCCTGAAGGTCCATGAGGCGGCGATGTCCAAGTGGCGTGCCGCCAAGGCCGCGGCCGAGGCCAAGGGCGAGAACTTCAACCAGGGTTCGCCGTGGGCCCCGTGGCGCCCGTCCGAGCTGTACAACGGCATGCTCCGGCCGCTGATGCCGTACGCCATCGCCGGGGCCATCTGGTACCAGGGCGAGTCCAATGCCGGCCGCGCCTGGCAGTACCGCAGCCTCTTCGCCAACATGATCCGCAACTGGCGCGGCGACTGGGGCCAGGGCGACTTCCCCTTCCTGGCCGTCCAGCTCGCCCCGTGGGACAAGAACCGCAAGCGCTCCATCGCCGACATCACCGCCAGGCCGGTCGAGAGCGACTGGGCCGAACTGCGCGAGGCCCAGAACCACGTGGCCGCGACGCTGCCCCGGGTGGGCGTCGCCGTGATCACCGATGTCGGCGACAAGGACGACATCCATCCCACCAGGAAGGCTCCGGTGGGCGCGCGCCTGGCGCTCCTGGCCCGGACCATCGCCTACGGTCAGGCCGTGGAATCGAGCGGCCCGACCTTCGCCTCGATGGGCCGTTCGGGCTCGACCCTGGTGCTGAACTTCAACCACGTCCGGGGATTGAAGACCTCGGACGGCGCGGCCCCGACGGGATTCTCCGTGGCGGGCAAGGACGGCGTCTGGCACCGGGCCTCGGCCACGGAGGTCTCGGGTTCCAGCGTCCGGCTGGGCTCGCCGCAGGTGTCGCACCCGCTCCACGTCCGGTATGGCTGGGACGACTTCCCGGTGGTCAACCTGGTCAACGCCCAGGGCCTGCCCGCCTCGCCCTTCCGCACCGACCGCTTCCGCGGCCTCACCGAGCCTTGAGGGGCCGGGCGACGCGCCCGGAATCCCACTCCGGTCCCACCCAAGCCGGGGAAAGGGCCGGGAACAGGTTGGGGGAGAACGGCCCGTCAGTTGCTTCCGGGCGGGGGACCAGAGTCGGTTTAACACGTCCCCGCATGAAGACGCCCCTCGACAGCCGGCAGCTCCACGCGTTTTCGATCCTTGCCCGAACGGGCAGCTTCACGCTGACGGCCCGTGAGCTCTTCCTCACCCAGTCGGCCGTCAGCCATTCCATGAAGGCGCTGGAGACCGATGTTGGGTGTCGCCTTTTGGACAGGGTGGGCAAGAAGGTCTTGATGACGCAGGCGGGCGAGCAGTTGCTGGTGCATGCCGAGCGGGTGCTGCGGGAGATGGATCTCGCCCGGACCGGCCTCGAGCGGCTGGGCCGATGGGGCGCAGGCCGGATCCGTGTCGTGGCCCCGGCCGCGCTCTGCGCATTCCTGCTGCCGAAGGTGATCCGGGAGTTCAAGGAAAGCTTTCCGCAGAACCTCATCAGCGTCGAGGCGGGCGATTCGGCCGCGGCCGTCGGGCTCATCGAGGCCAACCTCGCCGACCTCGCCCTGACCCTCGAGCACAAGGCCGAGGAGCGGCTCGAGTTTGCCCCGCTGTTCTCCGACGAGCTGGTCTTCATCGCGGCGCCAAGCCACCCCTGGGCCCGCGCCGGCGAGGTGCCCCGTGCCGAGATCCCCCGGCAGAGCATGGTCGTCTACGGCAAGCGCAGCCTCACTTGGCGCATCCTCGACGCGCACTTCCGCTCGGAGGGGATCACCCTCAACTCGGTCATCGAGATGGGCAGCTTCGAGGCGCTCAAGGAACTGGTGAAGCTGGACCTGGGAGTCGGCATCCTCGCTCCCTGGGTGGCCGAGCCGGAGCTGCGGTCCGGATCGCTGGTCGCCCTGCCTCTCGGGCCCCGAAGCGTGCGGAGGGACTGGGGTGTCCTCCATTGGCGCACCCGGCGGCTGACCCTCGCCGAGGAGACCTTCCTCGCATTGTGCCGGACGGCCTCCGCCAACCTCCTGCGCGCCGAGGCGGTCATCGCGGCCCGTCCGTCCCATCCGTCCTGATCCGGTCCGGCCCGGTCGGGGCGAAGACCCGGCCCCGGAGGGTGTCCAGAAGCAGGCATACCAGGAACTGGGAGTTGTGCTTCAGGTACCGGCCGGCCAGCCGGCGGGGTTCCGACGCCAGCCGGTGAAGCCAGGTGAGCCCGACCCGCTGCATCCAGGCCGGAGCGTCCGGTCTCAGGCCCGCGTTCACGTCGAAGGCCTGGCCCACGGACAGCAGCACCCCATGTTCCAGCAACGGCTTGACCCGGGCGATCCAGCGCTGCTGCTTCGGCGTGCCGAGGCCCACCCAGATGAAGTCGGGCCGCAGCCGCCTCAGGTCCGCGAGGACCGCCGCGTCGTCCGCCCCGAGGATTCCCCCGGCATCGCAGCGGCCGTGGAAGGAGCCCACGATCCGCAGGCCCGGGTTCAGGGCGGTGAAGCGTTCCGCCAGCGCCCGCCCGCAGGCATCCGAGCCGCCGAGCAGGTAGTGGGTCAGGTCGGCCGGCGAATGGGTCAGGGCGTGCCGGAGGAAGGCCGGGCCGTACACCCGGTCCCGGAGGCCGGCCCCGGCGCGGTTCAGCAGCCAGAGCAGGGGCGTGCTGTCGGGGATGAAGCGGTCGAAGCACCCGCTGGTCTGCCGGTAGTCCGGGTCCGATCGGCGGAGCGTGACGATCTGCGTGTTGCAGAACTCGATGGCCGACGGCGCCCCGCCCGCGGCCAGTCGGCGGCACAGGGCCAGCGCGCCGGGGTGGTCGGTCACGGTCAGCGGCGTCCCCAGGCAGGGGATCTGCCGGGGCCATGGGACATCCACCTGGGGCTGTGCCTCGGTCGAGGGCATCGCGGCCTTGAGACAACCCGAGGGCCCGGCCGGGGGCGAGCAGTTTCCGCCGACGGCTTTCCGCCCCGCGCCGAGCTTCGGGCTTCTGGTCGGGCGGGCTTTTGACCTACCGTGCCGCCCGTCATGGACACGCCGACCCGAGAAGAGTTCGCGGCGCTGGCCCGCCGGGGCAACTGCATCCCGGTCGCCCGCCGCCTGCTCGCGGACTTCGAAACCCCACTGTCCGCCTACCGGAAGCTTCGCGGACAGGGCGAGTCGTTCCTCTTCGAGTCGGTCGAGGGCGGCGAGCACCTGGGCCGCTATTCCTTCGTGGGCTGCGGTCCGCGGTCGGTGATCCGCCAGACCGCCGACCGGGTGGAGGTCCTCGAACAGGGCCGTGTGGTCGATGCGTACCGCGTCTCCCCCCAGCCGTGCGGGCCGGGCGAGAAGGTCGTGCGCGACGGGCTCGCGGTGGTGGAGTCGGTGCTGTCGGGATTCGTCCCGGTGCCCGTCCCGGGCATGCCGCGCTTCACCGGCGGCGCGGTGGGCTTCATCGGCTACGAGTTCATCCACGATGTGGAACCGGTGGTCCCGCGTCCTCCCAAGGATGAGCTGGGCACCCCGACGCTGTACTTCCTCATCGCCGACCAGGTGCTCGTCTTCGACCGCGTGGCCCAGACCCTGACGGTCATCGTCCACGCCGTGGTGCCCGACGGTGGCGACCCGGAAGCCGCCTACGACGATGCGGTCTCCGAGATCGACCGGCTGGTGGCCCTGCTCGAGCAGCCGCTGGAGAGCCCGGCGGTGACCCTCGAGCCGCAGGCTCCCGACGCCCCCTTCGTCTCCAACACCCCGCGCGGGCAGTTCCTGGCCAACGTGGCCCGTTCCCAGCAGTTCATCCGTTCGGGCGACATCATCCAGGCGGTGGGCTCCCAGCGCTTCAGCGCCCCGGTGAAGGCCTCGCCCATGGAGATCTACCGGGCGGTCCGCTCGATCAACCCGTCACCCTACATGTTCCTGCTGGAGCTGGAGGGTTTCGCGCTGGTCGGGGCCTCGCCCGAGCTGCATGTGCGCTGCGAGGACCGCGCCGTGGAGATCCGCCCCATCGCCGGCACGCGACGCCGCGGGGCCAGCGAGGCCGAGGACCTGGCCCTGGAGAAGGAGCTGCTGGCCGACCCCAAGGAGCGCGCCGAACACGTCATGCTCGTGGACCTCGCCCGCAATGACATCGGACGGGTCTGCGACTACGGCACGGTGGCCGTGCGCGACCTCATGGTCATCGAGCGCTACAGCCACGTGATGCACATCGTGTCGCAGGTCAACGGGCGGCTCTCGGACGGCCGCAGCGCCTTCGACCTGATGCGCACCACCTTCCCGGCGGGCACCCTGAGCGGCGCCCCGAAGATCCGGGCCATGCAGATCATCTCCGAGCTGGAGGGCACTACCCGCGGGCCCTACGGCGGGTGCGTGGGCTACTTCGGCTTCAACGGCAACGCCGACCACTGCATCACCATCCGCACCGCGCTGGTGAAGGACGGCATGGCCCACGTGCAGGCCGGTGGCGGCTGGGTGAACGACTCCGATCCCGAGGCCGAGTTCGAGGAGACGGTCAACAAGTCCAAGGCCATGCGGAAGGCCGTCTCGCTGGCCGAACGGTTCCCCCGCTGAGCGGGGCACCGCGCGACCCTCTGCACGACCATCCGAGCGACCCTAGGCGCGACGGCTCACTTCAGGGCCACGATCATCTGCACCTCGGTGGCCGAGTTGGCCGGCAGGCCGGCCACGCCCACGGCGGCGCGCACATGGCGGCCGTCATCGCCCATCAACGCCACGAGCAGGTCGCTCGCGCCATTGATGACCTTGGGGCTGTCGGCGAACCCGGCCACGCAGTTCACGTAGCCGCCGACGGAGATCACGTGGTCGATGCGGTCGAGGTCGCCCAGGCCCAGCTTGGCGCAGGCCAGCAGGTTGAGCGCGCACAGCCGAGCCGACTCGTAGCCCTGCTCGATCGTGAAGGTTTCGCCCACCTTGCCGGCGAACTGGACCTTGCCCTCGCGGCTGGGGATGGCCCCGGGCAGGTAGAGCGTCTTGCCCTCGATGCGGAAGGGCAGGTAGTTGCCTCCGGGGGGCGGTGGGGCGGGGAGGGTGAGGCCGAGTTCGGCCAGCTTGGATTCGATGCGGCTCATCGGCCGGGATCATGGGCCATCCGGGATCCCGGTGCGAGCCCGTCGTGGGCCTGTCGATCCCGTCCGAGGTGGCGACGGGCACCCCCGACCCCGAGGCTCGGGCGCGGGAGATTGACGCCCGGCCGCTTCGATGGCTCCGTTGGCTCCCGTTCAATCTTCAATCCCGACAGACCATGCCCAATCCCTGGACCGGCAAAGGAAACCCCTACACCCGCAAGGAAGTCCGAGAGCGCCTGATGGACACCATCAAGAAGGGCGACGCGGTGATCGCCGCCGGCGCCGGCACCGGCATCAGTGCCAAGTTCATCGAGAAGGGCGGGGCCGACCTGATCATCATCTACAACTCCGGCCGCTTCCGCATGATGGGTCACGGTTCCACCTGCGGCATGATGGCCTACGGCGACGCCAACGCCATCGCCATGGAGATCGGCGAGTACGAGGTGCTCCCCGTCGTCGAGGAGGTGCCGGTGATCTGTGGCGTGCACGCCACCGATCCGCGCCGCCGCATGTGGCACTGGTTGGGCAAGGTGAAGGAGATGGGCTTCAGCGGCGTGAACAACTTCCCCACCCACACCATCGTCGACGGCCACTTCCGCGGCGTGCTCGAGGAGACCGGCATGAGCGTGACGAAGGAGTACGAGATGATCGCCCTGGCCCGGAAGATGGACCTCTTCTCCATCGTGTACGTCGGGTCGCCCGAGGAGGCCGTCGAGATGGCCAAGTCGGGGGCCGACGCCATCATCGCCCATGTCGGGACCACCGTAGGCGGCAGCATCGGGGTGCAGAAGGCCGTGGTGAGCTGGGAGTTCACCCTCCAGCGCACCCAGGAGATCATCGACGCCGCCTCGCGCGTGCGGAAGGACATCTTCTTCCTCTGCCATGGCGGACCCATCAACACGCCGGCCGACGCCGAACGTGTGATGCAGCATACCGACGCCGTGGGCTTCGTCGGCGCCAGCTCGCTCGAGCGCATGGGCGTGGAGGCCTCGCTCACGAACCTCACGAAGGAGTTCAAGCGCCTCAAGGCCCCGGCCGCCCGGAAGCTGGGGCGAAAGAAGTAGGCCCTCCCCGGCTAAACAGGCCGAGGGGGCCCCCCCGGTGCCGCCGCCCTAGCGTCCCCGGTCCGGCGTCGGGGCGTCCCCGGCCGTGGCCGCCGCCGCCCGGATCTCCCGGATCAGGTCGTCGACCGCCCATTCGTTGCTCGGCAGGATGGCGTGGATCCGCCCCGACGGGCGCACCACCACCGTGCGGAGGTTGTGTTCCATCTTCTCCGGCGGCACGTCGCGGCCGAAGAGAAGCCCGAAGTTCCCGGTGAGCGGCTCGAGCTGGTCCCAGGCCCCGGTGGCGAGGCTCCATTGCCCGGGATCGTAGGCGTACCGCTCGGCGTAGGCTCGCAGGAGGTCGGGCGTGTCGTTCTGCGGGTCGAAGGAGATGGAAAGGAACTTGAGGTTCTTCGGCGCATCGGCCTGGTCCGCCAGCGCCTTCTGCGCCCGGGCGAAGAGGTCGGTCATGCGCGGGCAGAAGTCGGGGTAGGGGCACCGGGTGAAGATGAAGGTGAAGGCCAGCACCTTGCCCTGGAAGTCCGACAGGCGGATGACCTTCCCCAGCTCGTTGGTCAGCGTGTAGTCGGGCAGCGCCGCCCCGGCCTCCAGCAGCGGGACCGACGAGGTGAGGCGCACCGGGGAGGCGTCCGCAGCGGGGGTGTTGGTGTCGGAACCGACCACGCGCACGGTGTCAATCCACCCGTCGTTGGTCGTGACCAGCATGCGGAAGGCGATCCGGTCGCCCGCCTTGAGCCCGGAGAGCTCCTTCGCGTCCTTCACGTCGAAGGGCATGGTCATGGCCGGCATGAAGCCCGGGATCTCCTCGTGCTTGACCACCACCGACCGCCGCTCGGGCTCCACGCGGCGCACGACGCCGGTGACCGCGTACTCGCGGGGCGTCTCCGGGGCGGAGGCGGTCCCGCCGGCCGGCGCGCCTGGACCGGGCCCGCAACCCGACAGGAACCAAGCCAGGGACACCATCGTGGCGAGGAGTGCCGACATCGATCGCGGGAGCCGCTTCATTGGTCCACCACAGTAGCCCACCGGCGGGCCTGGGCAAAAGCCAAGCCTCGGAGGCGTCTTCGGCCGCAGGCTCACCATGGGGCCGTCGCGGCGCTCTCCCGCACGCGCTCCATCACCACGTCGGCGACCAGCGGCGCGTTGCCGACGCAGCGCCCGTACCAGACCCGGTGGCCGTGCAGCTCGGTGGGGTTGACCCACGTGGGTTCGCCGCGCAGGAAACGCTCCCGGACGACCCCGGGCGGGGCCCCCAGCAGGACCGGGATGTCCTCGTGGCTGTGCAGCCCGTCGCTCATGAAGAAGGGCACCACCACGAGGTTCGGCGTCCGGGCCAGCCCGTGGGCGTCGACGATGCGCGGGTCCTCCTCCATGAAGACCGGGTGCACGTCGCGGTACCGGCCCCCTTGCCGGAGGCGCAGCACCTGGTCCTCGATGGCCCGGCGCGAGTTCTCGTGGTTTCCGGTGCCGTGGCCGGCGACGAAGAGGGAGGTGTCGGCCGGCGAAGGCGCACCGGGCCCGGTTCCCACCGCCTCGAGGGCACGCGCGACGAGCACCTCGGCCATGCGCGGGTGGGTGCCCACCGGCCCGCAGTAGTGCAGGCGGCGCCCGTCGCGGTCCTGGACCCGGGGAAATTCGCCCTGGCCCGGCGAGGCCAGGCCCAGCTCGCGGGGGATCACCTCCTCGGTGAAGTAGCCCTCGCTGATGAAGAGCGGCACCACGAACACCCGCCGGCCGTGGGCCCCGCGAAGCACACCGCAGAATGCCGGGTGTTCCTTCCAGAATCCGGTGAGCACCCGGGCGAAGTCGCCCCGGCGGCGCAGCTCGGCGGCGTGCTGGTGGGTGGTTGCGGCCGAGTCGGCGTTCAGCGTGGAACCGTGTCCCAGCAGCACCAGGTCGGCATCGGAGAATTCCCCGCTCATGCGGGCGGCAGGGTGCCCGCAAGGCGGCGCGGGGCGCAAGGCGCCGTGGCGGCAAGCCCTTCCCGGGCGTTGGATCGCTGGTGCGGACTTCCGCCCAGCGGGCGGTTGACTCTTGTCGGCCGGGCGAAGGATGTTGGATGGCACAGCCTCCCCTCCCCGACATGAACTCCCGGAAGCCCCTCGCTGCCGTTGCTGCCGCCGCCGCCGCCGCCCTCGCCGTCTCGATCGCCGCCCTCCCCGCGGCCCGTGCGGCCTCCCCATCGCCCCACATCGGCGTGGGGGCCAAGCCCGAGAAGGGGGCCCAGGTGCTCTTCAACGGATCCAAGGAGATGCTCCACTCGAAGTGGACCTACTGGAAGGGGCCGGGCTTCAAGTCGTCCCTGCCGGTCAAGTGGCCCATCGTCGACGATCCCGTCGACGGCGGCACGGTCATGATGACCGACGACCGGGCGGGTGACGGGGGCAAGTTCGGCACGTCCGACCTGGTCACCCTCCAGGAGTTTCGCGACTGCCGCGTGCATGTGGAGTTCCGGGTGGCCAAGCCCAACGGCAACAGCGGCGTGTACCTGCAGAACCGCTACGAGATCCAGGTGCTCGACGGCGACAAGACCCCGCACGGGATGGCCGCGGTGATCAACGAGACGCCCTCGCCTTACCACGCCTACAACGGCACCGGCAAGTGGAACGCCTACGACATCACCTTCCGAGCCGCCCGCTTCAAGGACGGCAAGCTCGTCGAGAAGCCCCTGGTCTCGGTGTACTTCAACGGCCAACTGGTCCACACCAACGTGACCATCCAGCAGGTCTGGGGCGGCCCCAATTCCGGGATCGACGGCGGCAACGACGGCGGCAAGGGCATCACCGACACGCCCGGCGGTCTCAAGCTGCAGAACGAGGGCCACGATGTGCGCTACCGCAACATCTGGATCCGCGAGCTGAACCTCAAGAAGCCGGACACCCGGTTCTGAAGCCCGGAGGCCCGCAGACCTGGATCCGGTGCGCCGGATCCGGAACCTTCCCTGGGCGCGCCGTCCGGATCGGACCCCGTCACGGGCGCCCGTGGGCGGCTGTCCGGTCGGCGTTCAAAGGGCTCGCCGGTGCAGGCGCTCGTGGGCGGCCTTGATGAAGCCGACGAAGAGCGGGTGCGGCCGGTTCGGCTTGCTCAGGAACTCCGGGTGCGACTGGGTGGCGATGAAGAACGGGTGCGAGGGGATCTCGATCATCTCCACCAGCTGGTCGTCCGGAGTTGCCCCCGCAATGATGAACCCGGCCTTCTCGAAGGTCTCGCGGTAGGCGTTGTTGAACTCGTAGCGGTGCCGGTGGCGTTCCAGCACCACGTCCCTGCCGTAGAGCCTGCGCGCCAGGGAGCCGGGCTTCAGCGCGCATTCCTGGGCTCCCAGGCGCATGGAGCCGCCTTTGCGCTTCACGTGGCGCTGGGTCTCCTGGAGGTGGATCACCGGGTGCGGGGTGTTCTCGGCGAATTCCGTCGAATTGGCCCCGGCCAGGCCCATCACGTTTCGGGCGAACTCGATGGTCGCGATTTGCATGCCCAGGCAGAGGCCCAGGTAGGGGATGCCCGCCTCGCGGGCGTACCGCGCGGCGCGGATCTTGCCTTCGGCACCCCGGTCGCCGAACCCGCCGGGCACCAGGATGCCGCCAAGGTCCTTGAGCTTCTTGGCCGGATCGTCGCCCTCCAGGTCCTCAGCCTCGATCTGCACGATCTGCACGCCCGCGTCGGTGGCGATGCCGGCGTGCTTGAGCGACTCGTACACCGACTTGTAGGCGTCCTGCAGCTCCACGTACTTGCCCACCACGCCGATGCACACCCGGTGCTGCGGCGCGATCAGGCGGCGGATGATGTCCTGCCAGTGGGCTATGTTGGCCGGGGGCAGGTTGAGCTGGAGGGTCTGGCAGACCAGGTCGTCCATGTGCTCGCGCTGCAGCATCAGCGGCACCTCGTAGATCGTGTGGTCGACGTCCTTCTCCTCGATCACCGCGTTGAAGGGCACGTTGCAGAACATCGAGAGCTTGCTGCGCACCTCCTGCCCGAGCGGCTGCTCGCAGCGGGCCACCAGCACGTGCGGCGCCAGGCCGATCTCGCGCAGCTTGGCAACGCTCTGCTGCGAGGGCTTGGTCTTCAGCTCACCGGCCGCCTTGATGAACGGCACGTAGGTGACATGGATGAAGCACACGTTGCCGGGCCCGGCCTCGAGGGCGAACTCGCGGATGGCCTCGAGGAAGGGCAGCCCCTCGATGTCGCCGACCGTGCCGCCGATCTCGGTGATGAGCACGTCGGCACCGGACAGGGACGCCAGGTGGGTGATGCGTCGCTGGATCTCGTCGGTGACGTGCGGGATGACCTGCACGGTCTTGCCCAGATAGACCCCGTCGCGCTCGTTCTTGAGCACCTGCTCGTACACCTGGCCGCTGGTGGTCGCGTTGGCGCGGCTCAGCTTGGTGTTGGTGAACCGCTCGTAGTGGCCCAGGTCGAGGTCGGTCTCGGCGCCGTCGTCCAGCACGTACACCTCGCCATGCTGGTACGGGCTCATGGTGCCCGGGTCGACGTTGAGGTAGGGGTCGAACTTCTGGAACGCCACCGTCAGGCCGCGGTTCTCCAGCAGGGTGCCGAGCGCCGCCGCGGTGAGGCCCTTGCCGAGGGAACTCACGACGCCGCCCGTGACGAAGATGTACTTCATGGGATGGTACGGTCCCAAGGCGCCGACCCGGGCATCAAGGAAAACTTCCCCCGATCGGGGACGGCTGTCGTGGTTGCCGTCGCCGCCGTCGCCGGTGCACCCGGGGCCGTCCGGCCCTTCACTCGAGGAAGATCCACTTCTCGACCTCGATGCGGTGGCGGTTCAGGGCGGCCGCGTACTCCGGCTTCCGGATGAGGCTCGAAGGCGAGTTCATGATCATCTGCACCCGGGAGTGCGGCAGGTGGTGCCGCAGGAGGATGAGGCAGGCCTCGTAGTCGCGGCTGTCGTAGTCGACGCCGAGCATCCGGTAGGCCTCGTCGCTGGACAGCGCCTGGCCGCGCTCGGTGAGCATCCGGTCCACCGCATGGGCCCCGAAGCCGGCGCCCCGGCCGTCGAAGTAGAGCAGGCAGATGGCGCCCACCCCGTAGTGGACGATCTCGCGCACCGAGCGCTTGAACTTGTCGCGGTTGTCGGTGTTGGTCAGCGGCAGCCGGTTGAAGAGCGACTCGCTCTGCAGGCGGATCACCGGCAGGTCGTAGATCTTCGGCCGGCCATGGGTGAGCACCACGAACTCCTGGCCGGTGACGATGTCGAAATACACGTGCACCCGGAACCAGTACGGCGTGCTCAGGAGGGACACGAGCGGGTCGCCCTCGCGGCCCCTGCGGTGCTCGAGATAGCGCTCGTAGTCGATGGTGACGATGAACCGGTTGTCGCGGATCAGGTAGCAGTCCTTGACGATCGGCCGGTGGCCGGTCATGTGGGCCTCGATGCCGTCCTTGTTGGCCCGGAACTGCGCCTCGGTGATCAGGATCTCGCTGTCCACGGGCTTCACCGGCAGGAAGTAGCTCGCGGTGTGGATGAATCGCTGGGCCGTCTCCAGGGCCTTCGGCTCGACCGGCTCGACCGGCTCGGGCGGCTGCATCGACTTGACCGGCGTCTGTCCCGGCCGGTTCAGGCGGTGGCCGGAGGTGGCCTTGGAGGCGAGGTAGGCGAGGTTGAAGGGCGAGGGCTCGAACTCGATCGGCTCGGCCCGCACCACCTTGAGGCCCTGCGCCCGCATCGCCTCGATCTTGTCGGGGTTGTTGGTCAGGAGGATGAACCTCGAGGTCTTGAGGCCGAGCAGCGTGGCCGCGTGCATCACGTCCTCGTAATCCCTGTAGTCCTTGCGCAGGCCCATGGCGGCATAGGCCTCGAAGGTCGATACCTTGTCCCGGCTGGCCTGCACGATCATGCGGTCGCGCGCCTTGGCGACATAGCCCACGCCGCGGCCCTCCTGCATGAGGTAGAAGAGGATGCCATGCCCGCGGCGCGCGATGGTCTCCAGGGCCCCCTCGAGCTGCTGCACGCAGTCGCAGTCGCAGCCCCGCAGGGTCTCGCTGGTGACGCAGGAGGAATGGATCCGGGTGTAGAGCGGCCGCCGCGCGGAGAGTTCGCCATGGGCTAGGGCGATCACGTAGCCCTTGTGGATGAGATCCTGGAAGACGTGCGCCCGGAAGGGGCCATGGCGGGTCTCCACCGAGCAGGAGGCCACGTAGAGGGTCGTGCCGTGGATGGGGCGGTTGAGCCGGGCCTGTCGGCGGGTCGTGTCCACCCGTGGGGCCTCGAGGCGTCGGAGCCACTCCTTCAGGTCGCCCGCGGCGAGGGAACGGGGGCGGGACGGGCGGGATCGCGATGTTTTTGGCTTGTCGGAGGGCATGGGATCGGCAGCGTGTCCGCCGGTCGGCGGCGGATGCAGCTTGTCTGCCAAGGGTGGCATCGACGTTGCTCCCCCGCCACCATCGGTCTGAAAACGCCAAATCCTGCGGTCGATCCCCCTGATCGGCCGGGGGGCCATGGCCGAAAATCACCATGCTGAACAAAATGAACACCCATCGCCTCACGATCGCGGCGGCCGCCGCCCTCGCGATCAGTGCCCGGGACACCGCTCAGGCCCAGAGCACGACCAACGTCCTCGACAAGACCCTCATCGAGGCGGTGCCGCTCGAGGAGTCCGTGATGCCCACGGTGAGGCCGGTCAACTCGGTGTATGGCACCGACCGCAGCGTCATCGACACGCCGCGCAACGTGACGATCATCTCCCGGGAGCAGCTCGACGCGATCAACATCTTCGACGTCCGCGACTTCTCGAAGCTGACCAGCAGCTCCTACACCCGTTCGAACTTCGGCGCCCCGACCACGCCGGACATCCGCGGCCAGATCGCCGACACCTTCATCAACGGCATGCGCTCGGGCCTCACCAGCAATGGCAACGGCCTGCCGGTGAACTTCAACGCGGTGGAGTCGGTCAACATCGTCAAGGGCCCCGCCTCGGTGGTGTACGGCCCCTCCCAGTACGTCGGCGGCTACATCGACATGCAGTCGAAGAAGCCCTACTTCGACGGCTTCCACGGCGAGATCATCGGCACCTTCGGCATGTACGACCAGCGCCGCTGGACTGCCGACGTCGGCGGCCCGGTCAAGGACAATCTCGCCTACCGCTTGAGCTACTCCGGTGAGCAGTCCGGCAGCTACTATTACGACGGCTTCCGGCGCACGCAGGCCGGCTACGGGGCCATCACTTGGGTCGCCAGCGATACCTACACCCTCGACTTCAACAACGAGTATCTTTGGGGCAATTATACCGAGAACTTTGGTATCAATCGGCCCACGATGAACCTGATCAACAACGGGCTCTACCAGACGGGCATCAACACCAACAACTTCCCCGGCCTCCCGTCCGATCCGCAGAACTCGAAGTACGTCACCTCTGGCTTCCCGACCGTCAACAAGATCCAGGTCGGCCCCGAGGTGCCGATCAACCGCCGGCTTCGCTTGCTACGTCCCGGCGATGATTCTGAGGGTTTCGGCTACAACGCCCAAGTCGTCCAAACTATCAAACCCGGGGGCGACTGGGAGTTCGTGAACAACACCTTCTTCCGTTACATCCGGCGTGAGACGATGTCCTCGTACTACTACTCCGAGATCATCGACCCCAGCCTCTCCCTGGAGAACCGCACCGAGGCCCGCTTCGCCGGCGACAAGCACAACATCAACACCGGCATCTCCGTTCGCTACCAGCAGGTGGAGGCCTACAACGACTTCTTCAACGAACCGGCCGGTGCATGGGACATCACCCGCGACCGCAACTTCATCAACATTTACAACGCCGACTACTATAAGGCCGGGGGCCGCTTCGCCCCGGTGCCTGGATGGCCGAACCGCTACTTCATGCCGGTCAACGGCGACTCGGGCGTCAGCAAGAACTGGCAGATCGGCCCCTACTGGCAGCACGACTGGAAGGTCACCGACAAGTTCTCGTTCCTGGCGGGCGTGCGCGAGGACGTAATGTTCGCCGACTACATGGATCCGGCCGGCTGGATCCCGGGCGACACCACGACCATCGGCATGTTCAACGCCAACGCCAGCGCGGTGTACAAGTTCCAGCCGACCTGGAGCGGCTATGCCACCTACAACTGGAGCCAGAATCCCGCCGGCACGGTGGGCAACGGCGGTGGCATCACCACCCAGGGGGATGCCAAGTTCTCCTCGGGCGGCTTCCACACCGAGGCCGAGCTCTTCGAGGTCGGCACCAAGCGTGGTTTCCTCGACGGCCATGGCTACGTGAACCTCGCGGTGTTCCAGCAGACCCGCTCGGACCTCAACACCGTCTCGCGGGTGCTCTCGGAGATCGACACCCGTGGCGTCGAGTTCGAGGTCAACCTCCAGCCCAACCGCAACTTCTACGCCACGCTGGGCTACTCGTACATCCAGGCCGATTCCAGCCCGGCCGGCTTCGACGTGGGCAACACCACGCTGGTGCCCCCGGGAAGCCCAACCGCAACTTCTACGCCACGCTGGGCTACTCGTACATCCAGGCCGATTCCAGCCCGGCCGGCTTCGACGTGGGCAACACCACGCTGGTGCCCCCGGGAAGCCGGTTCTTCTCGGCACCTCCGGGTCCGATCCGCCGGCAGGGCATGCCCGAGCATCTCTTCAACCTGCTCACGACGTACAAGCTCGACTGCGGCGCCGGCGTCACCGCCAACCTCGTGGCCACCGGCGACATCTGGAACAACACGGTCGGTTCCATCGTCATCCCGCCACAGTACACGCTGGACCTCACGGTGTTCTACGCCCGCCAGAACTGGGACGCGCGGATCATGCTCTTGAACGTCACCGACGAGAAGAACTGGGGCGCCCCCAACGGCGTCTACGGCAACGAGTCGATCATCGCCGAGCTGCCCTTCCGCCTCGAGGGGCGGGTGGCGTACCGGTTCTGATCCCGAATGCCCCGGCCAATGGCCGGGACCCGGGCTCCACAGGGGCGGCGCACCTTCGGGTCGCCGCCCCTTTTCGCCCCGCAGTGGCCCCTGTCGTCCCCACCCCGGATCTCCCCATGACCTCCCCGGTTCCCTGCGATTTCATCCTGCCGTCGGTCTCCCTGCGGCCGATCGTGCGGGTGCTCCTGATCGCCCTGCTCGTGGCGGGGTGTTCCACCCGGCGCGGGACCCCGGCCGCCGGTCCCATGCTGCCGGGCCGCGCCTCGCCTCTGCCCGTCAAGGTGGTCATCGTGACCCTCTTCGAGATCGGCGAGGACACCGGCGACCGGCCCGGTGAGTTGAGGACACCGGGGACCGGCCCGGTGAGTTCCAGTTCTGGGTCGAGCGGGAGCGGCTCGGGCGGAAGGTGGCCGTCCCGGGGACCTTCCGTCCGGTGCGCTACCGCGACGACGGGGTCGTGGGCGTCTGCACCGGCGGCGGCATCGCGCGGTCGGCGGCCGTCATCGCCGCGCTGGCTCGGGATCCGCGCTTCGACTTCCGCAAGGCCTACTGGATCACCGCCGGCATCGCCGGCATCGACCCGGCCGACGGCACCCTCGGCAGCGCCGCCTGGGCCGAGCATGTCGTCGACGGCGACCTCGCCCACGAGATCGACCCGCGGGAGATGCCCGCCGACTGGCCCACCGGGTACGTGCCCCTGAGCCAGTCCCGGCCCTATGAGGAGCCCCGCAGGAACCGCGTGGGCGAGGTGCTGTTCACCCTCGACCCCGGCCTGGTGGACTGGGCCTACCGGCTCACCCGGGACACGCCGCTGCCGGAGACCGACGTGATGATCCAGAACCGCATGCGGTACACCGGGCATCCCAAGGCCCGCCTGTCGCCCTCGGTCCTGAAGGGCGACAACCTGAGCGCCTCGACCTTCTGGCACGGTCGCCTCATGAACCAGTGGGCCAACGACTGGACCCGCTACTGGACCGGGGGACGCGGCAACTACGTCACCACGGCCATGGAGGACAGCGGCACGCTGCAGGCCCTGACCTTCCTCGGCCAGGATGGCAGCGTGGACCTCCGGCGCGTGCTGGTGTTGCGCACGGCCAGCAATTTCGACATGCAGCCGCCCGGACGGACCGCCGCCGAGAACCTCGTCGAGGAGAACAGCGGCAAGTTCTCGGCCTACCTTCCCAGCCTCGAGGCCGCCCATCGGGTCGGCAGCCGGGTGGTCCGAGAACTGGTCGACCATTGGTCTCTCCACGCCGACCGCATCCCCGGTTCCCTCACCCCATGACCCGCCGCCCGACCTTCTCCCATCGACCGACCCATCGACCGACCCGTCGGCTCCCCGGCCCCCGGCCGGGCCGGGCCCCGTCGCTGTTCCATGGCCTCCTGTCCCTCGGAACGGCCCTGGCCTTGGCCCTCGTCGCCGGCCTGCCGCCGTCGGCGCTGGCCGAGGGCTTCGGCGACCGGTTTGGGGAACTCCGTCGGACCCTCTCCAAGCCCGACCTGTACCGCCTGCTCTACGCCGTGCCCAAGGGCGGCGACCTGCACCACCATGCGGCGGGCTGTTGGCGCATGGAGGACCTGTATGCGGTGGCGACCGACCGCTCGATCGTGGGAACCAACCGGTTCTACACCCGGCTCCGCGCGGGCGGGTGCGACGGGGACACCAACGACTGGGTCCGGTTCGCGACCCTCTCGGCCGTCCAGTGGGGCGCCATGGACGCCTGCCGCAGGGCCGACTACACGGCCCTCGACGCCCTGTCGCCCGCCCAGGCCCGCGAGTGGATGGATTCCCTGCGCCTGGACCGGCCGGGCGAGGGGCGCGAGGAGTTCTTCGAGAGGATCTGGCCGCGGCTCGGCGCGCTCGGACGCGATCCGCACCTGATGGCCGAGATGACCGTCCGCACCCTCCGCCGCTACGGGGCCGAGGGTGTCCGCTACATCGAGGCCCAGACCATCCCCGACCTCTTCGGCGCCCCCGACGGCACGATGCTCGACCCCGAGGAGGGCGAGCGGATCCTCCGCCGGCGGCTCGCGCGGCCGGATGCTCTGGCCACCGGCGTCACCCTGCGCCTGCAGTACGTGGTGCTGCGCTTCACGCCCAACGCCGTCCGTCGCGTGGAGGAGGCCCACGACTGGGTGGCCGGCCACCGCGACCTCTGGGTGGGCGTCAACATGGCCGGCCGCGAGGACAACGACAAAGGCCACCCGCGGCGCTTCCTCGACGTGTACCGGCGCATGCGCCACCGCCACTCCGGCATCGGCCTGTCGATCCACGCCGGCGAGGTGGACGAGCCCAACGCCCACCTGCGCGACACGCTGATGCTCGGCGCGACCCGGCTGGGCCACGGCAACAACGTGCTGACCGACGACGACCTCGTGCTGCACCTCCGACACGGCCTGGCCTTCATGGAGATCAATCTCGTGAGCAACCTCCTGCTGGAGTACGTGGGCGACTACTCCCAGCACCATTTCCCCGAGATGCTCCGCCTGGGGGTGCCCTGCGGGCTCTCCACCGACGATTCGGGCATGTGGGACTCCGGCATGACCGACGAGTACTTCACGGCCGTCACCGAGTTCCAGCTGACCTGGGAGGAGCTCCTCCGCTGTGGGCGCGATTCGCTGAAGTGGTCCTTCCTCGAGGAGCCTGCCAAGGCGCGCCTGATGGCCGAGTACGAGCGGGACGTGCGCGCCTTCGAGAAGCGCTTCGGTGGCGACGACTGGCGTGCCCGGCTGGCCGAGGTGAAGCCGGTCGCCCACGGCTTCGCCCGCCGCCGCTGGGGGATCGCCTTCTGAGGGCCGACGGGGATCCCGGGGTGTTCGGCTACCGCCGGCCGCCGCCGTCCCAGGGTCCGGGCGACTGGATCCAGGCGCCGACCTCTTCGGCCCAGCGCCGTCCGTGCTCCCGGAGGCCCGGTCCGCTGAAGTGGACGCCCTTGCCGCCGGAATCGCGCAAGGTGCCTTTGAGCGCGTCGGAGTCGGGGCCCTGCCGGGCGATGCCCTCGCGCCACAGCGAGGCCTGCGCGGCGCGGATCTCCGGGGAGCCCTCGTCGCCGGGCACGTGGTAGCTCGCCTGCGCCACGAACCAGGGGGCTTCCCAGCCGATGCGCCGGCGGGATTCCCGGATCACGGTGGCCAGCGATTCCCGGTAGCGGTCGCCGGCGAGGGTGCGCGAGGGATCGGCCTGGTTGGCGTCGCTCTCGCCCTGGTGCCAGAGCACGGCCCGGAAGCCGCCGGGCCCGAAGGCGGTCGATCGACGCACGAGGCCCTCGAAGGCCGCGCCATCGCTCTCCCACTCGCCGGACTCGAGCCGGCGTACGCGGCCCGTCAGGGTCGGCGGGTTGGGGAACCGCGAGCCCTTCGGGAGCCATTCGCGCACGCTGGTGGCGCCGATGCCGCAGGCGGCCAGGCCCACCGGAACCCCCAGGCGTCGGGCCAGCGCGTCGCCGAAGGGCGGCAGGAAGCTGCCTCCGTCGCCGCTGGCGCCGGGCTGGGGGTCGTGGGCCGGACGCCATCGCGTGCCGTCGAAGGTGCTCACCCAGCCGGTCTGCGGCACCTGGCGTTCCTCGCCGTGGTTGGCCGAGTTGGATTGGCCCGCCACCACGAACACCTCGCCGACGCCCACCGGTTCCACCGCCACCTCGGCCAGCACGGCCGGGGCCGCGGCGGCGGTGGTGCCGGGACCGGCCGGCCCGAGCTGGCGCACCTCGATCCGGAACCATCCGCCGGCGGGCATCTCCACCGGGCAGCGGAAGCGGCCCCGCGAGGTCGGCGTGTCGATCCGCACCCAGGGACCCGGCCGGTCCCCGGCCAGCCAGCGCGTCTCCAGGGCGATCGCGCCGTCGGCCAGGGTGCCGTCGGTCCCCTCAAGCACCACCGTGCCCCGGTCGACGGTCCGCCGCTGGAGGACCTGGTGCGCCTGGGGCGAGGACAGGCCCAGCCCCGCGGCGTCCAGCCCCGCGGTGCCGAGTCCCGGGGCCAGGCCGAGCCCGAGGCCCAGGTTCCACACAATTGCCAGTTGCGCCGGGACGCTGCGTCGCGTCGGGAGGATGGAGTGGGACATGAGGTGGCCACGAGGTTCATTCGGACGGACCACGCCTGGCCAGCGCAGAACGCTTGAACCTGCGGTGCGGCGCGGACTAGCGTGGCACCACACCCGGCAACTTCCCCGAGACGACGATCCAGGTCCCGTCCCATGAGGAATTTCCCCGTCCCGAACCCATCGCCCGGATCCGTCGCGAGCGCCTCCAGCCCGGGCGCGCAGCGGTGGCGGAGCCCACGGTCTTGTTTCCGGTCGCCGTGGCGGGTGCCTCATGGCCGTCGTGGCCGCGGTCGCGGGCATGCTGTGGCCGTCCTGGCCGTCCTGACCGTCCTGGGCACCCTGCTCCTCCTGGCGGGCGCCGGCGAGGCCTCCGCCCCACCTGTTCCTCCCGGAGGGTCGACGTCCGCCATCGACGCCCAGATGACCCTCGAGGAGGCGGCGTGGCGCGAGGAGATCCTCGGGGATGGCGCGGGCGCCATCGGCCTCCACGAGCGCCTGCTCGGGCAACCCCGGCTGCCCGACCGGGTCCGCGTCGAGTCCATGCACCGCCTGGGCGTCTGCCATTCGATGCGGGGCAACTTCACCCCGGCCGTGGCCCTCTTCCTCCGCCTGGTCCGCGAATTCCCCGAGACCGAGCCCTTCGCCCGGAAGGCGTCCCACAACCTCCTGCTCCTCTCGCCCGAGGCCAGCCCGAGGGACCGGAGCTGGTTCCAGGACGAGCGGCTTTTCCTCGGCGAGCTGGCGCTGCTGCTGGACCCGCTCCTGGATCCGTCCGGCGTCGCCCAGGAAGGAGCCGTGCGCGAACTCGTCGGCGAGATGCTGGACGCGCTCGGGGCCCTGCGACGTCAGGTGGTCGGGGGCGATCTCGAGGCCGTGGAACGTGCCATCCCCGCCCTCGAGGCCCTGCTCGCCCCCGATGTCCCCGGGGGCCCCGGCGTCTCCGGCCCCTCCGTCGCCGTCGATGGCCCGGCCGGGCCCGTGCCGGTCCGCGCCGCCTGGGCCCTCAGCGCGGCCAGGGCGTGGCTGGTCGACCGGACCGCGCTCTTCGCCCCGGACGACGCCAATGCCCGGGTCGTCGAATGCCGGGACCGACTGGCCCGGGCCCTCGCCGCCGGCGACCCGGCCGGGGTGCGCCATGAGGCCGACCGTGCCGCCCGATGGGCCGGGCCGATCAACCGCGACGGCCGGCCGTCGCTCACGGCCGACTACCTCGGGATGGTCCGGCAGGCGGCGGAGGCGGTGTCGGCCCGCATGTCCGAGGGACGCCTGGCCGAGGCGCGGGCCGTCTGGCTGCAGGCGGTGCGCACCCTCCGCCGCTCCTTCGGCGCCTTCACCCTGCATGTGCCGGGCCTGTCGGACTTCCCGCCCGAACTCACGCCCGAGCTGGTGGCCGTCCTCGCCTGCGTCGACGAATCCCTGCGCGCCCTCGAGTCCCCGGAGGATTCCGGAGATCCGGTGCCTCCCTTGGCCGAGGCGATCAACCGCGTCCGGGCGATCGACGCCCGGCTCGGCGCCGCCACCGGACCCGTCGCGCCCGACCCGGACCGCCCTGTCCGCGCCCGGCTCCGCCGTTGGCTCGACGACTGGGCCGTCGTGGTCGACACGCTGCGGGCCGGCGACCTCGTCCGTGCCCGACAACTGCTCAAGCCCTACGGACTCTGAGCCCCCACCCGGGAGACCACGACTCGTGCCGGATCGACTCCTCCCAAGCCTGCCCGCGCTGCGCCTGAGACCGCGGGGGGAACTCCTGTTGTCCCTCGCGGCCATCGGCCTGGCCGTCGCCCTGCCGGCGGCGCTGCTGCTGTGGACGACGCTCCGCGGATGGGATCGCGACCGGAGGGATGGCCCCCGGGCCCGGCAGGCCCTGCACCGGCTCCGGGTGGAGCAGGCGGTCCGGACCGTGGAGCGGGACCTCGGGGTGCTGGCGGAGCGGGCTGGTCGGCGGCTCCCGCCCGTCGACCCGTCCGAGTCGGGCGTCGCCTTCGCCACGCTGCTGGCCGCGGCGGCCGCCGGCCGCATCCCGGAGGAGCTTCCCGACGGGCTGCTCGTCCTCGATGCCGACGGCCTCCCGGCCTATCCCGCGCCCGCCACGGGTGGGCTTGACCCCCCGGAGGTGGACGCCCGGGGCGAGGCCCTCATCGGCGACTTCCACCAGCGCCTCATCACGCAGCCGATGTCCGACGCCTACCTCGACCTGGCCGCCCGGTGGGTGGAGCAGCGGCTGGAGGCCAGCCGCTCGCCGTCCGGTCGGCTCTACCTGCCGGGCATCCGATGGGCCGCGCTGCAACGGATGTCCCGCGATGATCCGAGGTTCCTGCCCACCGTCGAGGTCCTGGGCCGCCAGGTCGCCGGTCACGGGGCGCCCCTGTTGCCGGCCAGCCAGCGGCTCCACCTGGCGCGGGAGCTGCGGCGCATCGGCCATCCGGTGGCCCTGCCCACGGAGCCGGCCGAGGCGCTCGGCGTGGCCGTGTCCCAGAGCCTTGTCGGGATGCCCGCCCTGGCGCGTCCCGACCTCCGGACCACGCGCCACCTGTTCCGGTTCGACGCCTCGGAACCCCGGGGGCAGGTGTGGTCGCTCCCCGCGCCGGGCGGCGGCGCGGCCTGGCTGCACCGCCGCGACCGGCTCCACGCGGCCCTCGAGCAGCGGATTGACCGCGAGCTGGGTTCCCTCGGATACGCGGCCCGTCTCGTCCCTGCCGGCGGTGTGGCCGGTGGCCCGGACGCCGGCGCCGCCGGGGTTTCGGCCTCCCTCGGCGCCAGCCTCCCGGGATGGGCCCTGAGCCTGGATCCCTCGGTCGCCGAGGCCCGCTGGGCCGGGTCGGCCCGCCGCGAGGCCGTGCTGCAGGTGGGCTCGGCCGCAAGCGCCGCCCTGCTCGGGGCCGTGCTGGCCTTCCTGGCCATCCAGCGCTTCCTGCGCCGGGTCCGTCTGGCCGAGGTGCGCCATGACTTCCTGACCACCATCTCCCACGAGCTGCGCACCCCCATGACCTCCATCCGGATGCTGGTCGACAGCCTCGTGGCTCCGGATGCTGGTCGACAGCCTCGTGGCTGATCCCGAACCGGAGCCGGGTCGCACCCGTGCCTACCTGGAGGTCGTCTCCGGCGAGACGGTCCGGCTCGGCCGCCTCGTCGACGACTACCTTACCTTCGCCCGCCTGGAGCGCGGGGCCATGGCCTATGACTTCCAGCCCACCGCGCCCGAGACCGTGGTCGAGGTGGCGGTCCGGAGCGTCAGGCCCCGCTTCGCCGCCCCCGGCTGCGACCTCCGCACGGAGGTCGCCGGCGGTCTGCCCCGGGTCCTCGCCGACGCCCCCTCCCTCACCACCGCGCTCCTGAACCTGCTCGAGAACGCCCACAAGTACACGGGCCCCCACAAGCGCATCGTCCTGGCGGTCGACCGGTGCGGCGAGCGGGTCCGCTTCTCGGTCACCGACAACGGGATCGGCTTCGACCCGGCCCAGCGCGACCACATCTTCGGGAAGTTCCACCGGCTCGACGGCCCGGGTGGTACGGCGGGCACGGTCACTGGCGCCGGCCTCGGCCTCCATATCGTCCGCTCCATCGTCGAGGCCCACGGCGGCGAGGTGGAGGTGGAGTCCACCCCGGGCCGCGGCAGCCGCTTCGCCCTGGTCGTGCCGGCGGTTCCCGACGAACCCCCCGGTCCCCTTGGGCCCTCCGGTGCCCGCCCGACTCCCAAGAATCGACCCTCCCGATGACGCCTGAACTCATCCTCGTGGTCGAGGACGACGCCTCGATCCTCTTCGGCCTCACCGACAACCTCCGGCGAGCCGGCTACCGGGTGCATTCGGCGGGCGACGGCCGTCAGGGCCTCGAGCAGGCCCGGACCCTGAGGCCCGACCTGATCCTGCTGGATCTGCTGCTGCCCGGCCTCTCGGGCCACGAGATCTGCCGGCGGCTCCGGGCCGACGGCCTCGAGATGCCGGTGGTCATGCTGACGGCCCTGGGCGAGGAGGCCCAGGTGGTGCGGGGCCTGAACCTCGGGGCTGACGACTACGTCACCAAGCCCTTCGGCATCGGCGAACTCCTGGCCCGCGTGGCCGCGCTGCTCCGCCGACACCGCCGGGCGCTTCCCGACCTCGTGCGCATCGGCTCGCTGGAGATCGACCGGGGTGCGCGGCGGGTCCGCCGTGGCGGCGTCGAGATCGAACTGACCCCCAAGGAGTACGGGTTGCTCGAGTTCTTCACCCGCAAGGCCGGTCGGGCCCTCACCCGCGAACAGATCCTGGAAGCGGTCTGGTCGGAGGCCGCCGTGACCGACCGCAGCGTGGACCGTGCCGTCACGACCCTGCGTGCCAAGGTCGAGGAGAACCCCAACCGTCCCCGCCTCATCCAGACAGTGCCCCAGGTGGGATACCGCTTCGAGGCCCCCGGCGACGGCCCCCAAGCCGCCTGAAGCGCTGGCCAGGCGGGTCTCCTCCGGTCCTGCAGGGCCGCGCCTTCGCAAACCCCGGGGTCACCGCCTGAGGAATCCGGCCCGCCGTCATCCGGAGGTAACATCGATGGCCGAGTCTGGCGGGCGTCATGAAACCGATGCCTGTTCCCAGGAGCTTGCCTCCCACCTCCTTCCCTCCCTTCTTCCCTCCGATCCTCCAACCTCCGTCCGCACACCCTCCCTCCGGGTCCCGAACCCCGCCTGGGCCACGAACGTCGTTTGGCCCGCTTCGGGGCTGCCCTGGTCTCCCCGCCGTGGCCGTCACCAATATTCCTCCCGGCAGGACCCCCTCGAGTTTCCAGGCAGGCTCCGAGTTCCCGGCGCGGGCCCTTGGCCTCCTGCTGCGTCTGCCAGGACAGGCCCTCCATGCTGCCCGGGTGGCCCAGGGCGCCGTGGCCCTGGCCGTCGCCCTCTGGACCGGGTCCCTCCCGGCCGCCTCATCCCGCCAGGAGGCCGCCCCCAAGATTGTGGGAGGGCAGGCCGCGCCCAAAGGGGCCTATCCCTGGATGACGGCCCTCCTCCGGCGGGGTCAGGCACCGATCGACGGACAATTCTGCGGCGGTGCGCTCATCCATCCGCAGTGGGTGCTGTCGGCGGCCCATTGCGTCGAAGGATTGTCGGCCTCCTCGCTCGACGTGCTCGTGGGCGGCCATGACCTGCGGTCGTCCCGGGACGGCCCGCGGGTGGCCGTGTCGCAGATCGTGGTCCATCCGCGCTTCGGCACGGTTATGGGATCGCTGGTCAACGATTTCGCCCTGCTCCGGCTCTCCAAGCCATTGACCGGGGTGCCGGTCCTTCCGCTGGTGGATGCGGCCGCACAGATCGCCCCGGGAACCGCGGTCCGGGGCATGGGCTGGGGCACGATCTCGGAAGACGGGCGCCTGTCGGCGGTGCTGCTCGAGGTCGACCTGAACCTCGTCGGTCTCGACGAGGCCTCCCGGGTCTATCCCGGGTTGTCCTCGGTGCACCTGGCGGCCGGGGTCCCGGGCGGCGGCCGGGACACCTGCCAGGGCGACAGCGGCGGCCCGCTGGTCGTCTCCGATGGCCGTGGTGGCTGGCGCCATGCCGGCACCGTCAGCTTTGGCGACGGATGTGGTCGCGATGGCGTCCCGGGCATCTACGGCAACACGCTCTCCCAGCGTTCCTGGATCCTCGGGCAGATCGGAGGCCCCGCTTCCGGGGCGGCCGCCGACGATCACGGCGACACCGCGGCCACGGCCACCCTGCTGGCTTGGAACACCCCCATGCGGGCTCTCCTGGAGAGCACCGCCGACCAGGATTGGTTCCGTCTCGAGGTGGACGGCCCCGGCACGGTGAGCCTCGGCAGTTCGGGCACCAACGACGTCCAGGCGGTCCTGGTCGACGCCTCCGGCACGGTCCTGGCCTCCGACGACAACGGGGCGGGAACCCCCAACTTCCTCATCCTCACCCGACTTGCCGCCGGAACCTGTTTCCTGAAGGTCACCGGCAACGGGTCCTCCCGGGGGGCCTACACGGTGCTGGCCAAGTGGACGGCCGCGCCGGAGGCCACGGGGACTCCGGAGATCGGGCTCCTGGGGTTGGCCGCGACGCCGATCGCCGACGGGGCCATGGCGGCCAGGACCCCGGATGGCACCGATTTCGGATCGGTGGAGCTTGGGGACGGGGGCCGGGCCACCTCCTTCTCGGTGCGCAACACCGGCAAGGCCACGCTTCTCCTGGGGGCGGTGCGTCTCGGGGGTCCGGGAGCCTCCCAGTTCCGGATCACCACGCAGGCGCCCGCCGCGGTGGCTCCCGGTCGCTCGGCGTCGTTCCAGATCACCTTCAACCCGCTCAATCCGGGCCGGCACGTGGCCTCCGTGAGCCTGCCAAACAACGATGCCGACGAATCGCCCTTCGACTTCGTGGTCGCCGGCACCGGCACCGCACCCAAGGACGACGTGGGCAACACCCCGGCCACGGCCGCCCGCGTGGCCGTGCCCTCGACCACCCAGGCCCGGCTTGAGACCGCACGGGACCTGGATGTGTTCCGCTTCGTCCTGACGCAGGCCGCCACCGTCGCGTTGACGACGACGGGCCCGCTCGACACCCGGGGAATCCTCCGGGACGCCTCCGGCCGGACCCTCGCCGAGGATGACGACCTGGGCGTCGGCTCCAATTTCCGCATCCGGCGCAAGCTGCCTGCGGGGACCTACTCGATCGAGGTCCGCGGTTCGTCCGGCACCGAGACCGGAGCCTACGTCCTCCAGGTCTCCCCGTGATCCGGGGTTCACGGCCTGTCCTCTGTCTTCTGGAATCGCCCTTCCCGTCCACGGCCCCATGAACTCCACCGGAATCCTCCTGCTGCTCTTGGGTCTCATCCTGGTGATCCCGCTCGGCTGGCGCCGTGACCCGGTCCTCCCCGATCCGGAGGGGATCTCCGGTCCGGCCGGGCGCGGGCCGGAGGCCATGGCAAGCGCATCGGGGACCCCGGGCCGAGGTTCCCGCCGGGAGGGTTCGCCGTTCTTCGTCGGCCGGGGACCCCGAGGAGTAGGAGTAGGAGCAGTCGGTATGGGAGTTGATCCTGGGGATCCGTGGTCTCCAGCGGGAACGCCCGGAAGCCTCAATGCGTCGTCCCACGAGTCCTCCCTCGACGGCCCTGGGCCCTTCTTGGACGGCGGCGTCGACCCGGGATCGCCGGGCCTGCCGTCGCTCGAGGAGGGACTTGCATCGGCCGCCACCCCGGAGCAGCGGGGATTCTGGGCCGACCGCATGGCTTCACTCGGCGGTGCCGGCGCCGTCGACGCCTTGGTCCGGGCCAGTCTTGAGCGGCGGTCTCCTGCCGACACCGCGGCGCTGCTGGAGGCCTTCAAGGGGTTTTCCACCGAGGAAGACATGGAGGCCCTGGCGATCGCCCTGTCCCGGATCGACGACGTCGACCTCATCGAGACCATCGTCGAAACCCTCGCCCGGGGGGCTCGTCCGGCCACGGTCGAGGGGTTGATCCGTGGCCACGCGGAGGCGGCCGGCCGGCCGGCCGCCCGCGCCGCGTTGGCCTGGGCCATCGAGCGCATCCGCAATCCGGAGGCGGTCCAGGGCCTTCTCCGGTTGGTGGAGACCTCGCCCGGCTCCGAATTGGCCGAGGCCGGCCTCATCGCTCTGTCGGCCCTCCGATCCCTCGAGGCCGTGGAATCGCCCCCCACCCCGACCGAACTGCCGCCCTAACCCCCTCCGGCCCCAATTCCCTCCCGCACAAATTCCATGGTTTTGACCACCCCCATGGGCCAGCGGCTGGGCCCATCCGTCCAATCCGCCGCCCGGTCCCTCGGTGCCGTTCCCCGGCTCCGTCAACGACCCGGGGCAGCCGTCCCGTGCGCCGGCTCCGGGGGACGGGTTGCCTGGCCCAGCAACTCGTCCTCCGTCAGCACGATGCGGCGCACCACCGTGCGCTCGTCGCTGGTGTACAGCACCTGGATCCGGCCGTCGCGCGACTGCAGGGCGGTGGGATAGCCGTAGTCCCCCTTGGGGTCGGCCTCGAGGTCGAGGCGCCGGGAGAAGGTTCTCCCGCCGTCCGACGACAGGGCTGCCGTCAGAGGGGTCCGGTTGGTGAAGCTGTGGTTGTACACCAGCAGGTGCCGGCCGGAGCGCAGCCTCAGGAATTCCACGGCGGCGTTCGGGTTGGGCAGCGGGCTGTCCGTGCCCTCGCTCCAGGTGCGTCCGCCATCCTGCGACTCGGTGCGCACCATCCAGCCGTCCGGGCGTCCCTGATAATCGCCACCCCGCCGGCAGAAGGCCACCAGGTGGTCGCCGTCGATGACCGCCGGGGCGGGCTGGATGTTGCCCAGGCGCGAGCCGACGCGATTGCTCTCGGTCCAGGTCCTCCTCGTGGGATCGTAGCGCAGGAAGAACGAACGGTTGCGGGGATCGTCCAGCTCCGGGTCCGTGCCGACCTCGTGGTACACCGGCAGCAACCAGTGGCCGTCCGAGAGGACGATCGGCCGGTTGCGCACCATGGTGCCGGCCTCGAAGGTGACCTGGAAGGGCTCGGACCAGGTCGCGGCACCATCCCGCGAGATCTTCGCCGTGATGCGGGAATCGCTCCACAGCTCGCCGTGGCGGGTGACGTAGAAGAGCCAAACCACCCCGTCCGGGGCCTCCCAGACCACCGCGTTGCCCAGCGCGTGGAACGGGTTGCTGGCGATGGAGACGGGCTTGGACCATCGGCGCGTCCCGGCTTTCCGTCGCGACCCAAAGACCGCCGCCTGGTTGTCCTTGTACTCCCCCCGGCCGCTGAAGAAGACCACATACAGGTCCCCGTTCCCCAGCTCGGTGAAGCTGGCCGGGTGCTTGTAGTCGCCGGTCTTCACCTCGGGGCCGAAGAGGCGTTCCCGGTCGAGGGCGACCGCCGGGGAGACGCCTGCGATCCCGAGCAGCCAGACCAGCGCGGCCAGGGCCGGCCAGGACCGCCCGGAGCGTCCCCGGGCATGGATCGGTCGTTGCATGGCCTGAGCAAAGCAGGTCGTTCGCATGAAGGAATGCCCAAAAATGGGTCGCCGGACCGTTCCGCGCGCGGGATCGCCCCTGGGGGCTCGGTTGGCGCCCTCGACCCCGGGCTCTCAGCCAGCACGACCGATCCAACGGCATCGTTCAGGACAGGCGACCACCCGGTGGGCCCTTGAAGCGGCGGCGCTCGAGACCGAACCAGACCGCCACCAGCAAGGCCGTGCTTCCGACCAGGATGGGCAGGGCCTGCTGGTTGGGCGGTTGCACACCGATCACCAGCAGGAACAGGCATCCGAGAACCGCCAGCACGGCCAGGGGCCGGAAGGCCGAGCCCAGTTGGAAGGGGCCGAAGCGGGTCCAGGTGCGACCGTGGGCCCAGGCCCCGGCCGCGACCGGAAGCACGTAGCTGAGGTACAGGAACACCGCGCACACCGCGGCGATGGTCTCGTAGCGCAGCATCACCACCAGGGCCACCGAGGCCAGGGCGCTGGTCCAGACGGCCGCCGACGGCGACTGCGTGGTCGGATCGACCGACTTGAGCCAGGCGGAGCCCGGCAGGCCGTCGTCCCGGGCGAAGGCGTAGGTCATGCGCGAGGCCGAGGTCAGCGCGGCCAGTCCGCAGAGGTATTGGGCCGTCACCACGCCGACGAGCAGCGCCTGCGCGACGCGTTCTCCCAGCGCCGATCGCAGGATCCAGGGCACGATCTCGAAGCCCTTGGCCGCGCCGCCCTTCAGGTCGGGCATGGCCAGCAGCAGGGCTACGATCATCACCCAGCCGAATCCGGCCGACACGGCCACCGACCGGACGATGCCCCGGGGCACGTTGCACGCGGCCTCCCGGGTCTCCTCCGAGGTGTGGGCCGAGGCGTCGAACCCCGTGAGGGTGTAGGCGGGCAGCAGGAATCCCAGGCAGAAGAGCCACGGCAACGACTCCTGGCGGGGGAACACCGGCGCCCCCTCCGGCAATCCGCTGAAGTTGGTGAAGGTCCACAGGCGCGACCACTCCCAGTGCGGCGTGGCCACGAGCAACGCTGCGGTCATCACCGTCGACACCGCTAGGATGAGCCACCCGCTGAAGTCGGTGAGCCGGGTGGTCCAGCGGATCCCGTGGTGGTTGAGCAGCGCCTGCGACAGCGTCATCGCCGACACGGCGACGACGCGGGTCATGCTGGCGGAGTCCGGTGCCGGGGTCCACCCGAAGGCCGCGGTGGCGAAGTCGTAGGTGCCCGTGTTGATGGCCGCGAGCACGGTGACGAGGCCTGCCAGGTTGAACCATGCCGTCACCCACCCGCAGGCCCGTCCGCCCAGCAGGCTGCCCCAGTGGTAGAGCCCGCCCGCCGTGGGGAAGGCGCTGGCCACCTGGGCCATGGTGGCCGCCACGCACAGCGAGAAGAGGCCCACCAGCGGCCAGCCCAGCCCGAGGCTCGCGCCGCCTGCGCTGTTGAAGCCGACATGGAACGAGGTGATCCCGCCCGACAGGATGCAGATGATGGCCAGCGAGATGGCGAAGTTGGAGAACCCGCCCATCCGCCGGGCCAGCTCCTGGCGGTAGCCGAGTTCGCGCAGGCGTTGTTCGTCGTCGTGGGAATCCGGGGTCATGGGCGGAAACTCGGTTCAACTCCTCCCGCACCCACCGCCGCCATCAGGTCCGGGGGCGTGGCCGATCGGCAGATCCGAAATACATCCCGAGGGCGCTTCGAATACGAGCGGGGGATCCCGGCGGTTGTCAAACCTGCAGATCCTGCGACCGAGGTGCCATCCCGGAAGTCTCGTGCGTCGGGGGCGGGGTGTCGCGCACCCGACTGGCGGCCGTTCGAGCGGGGTGTCTGGTGGTTGGTTGGAGGGTTGCTTGCGGGATGGATTGGCATTCCATTGGCGAGGTCATGCCCACGACCCCATGGGTGCCACGGATCGCCGCCGCGCTCGCGGCCGCGATGCCCCTCCTCGCCTTCGCCGCCGAACCCCGGGGCGCCGGATCCATCCGGCCGGAGGACCTCCTCGAGCGCACCGGGGTGCTGGCCAGCGACGAGTTTGAGGGGCGCGGTCCGGGCACCCCGGGCGAGGCCAAGACCATCGACTACCTCATCCAGCAGTTCCGTCGGGCCGGTCTCCAGCCGGGGATGCCCGACGGGTCGTGGACGCAGGATGTCCCGATCGTGGGCGTGAAGTCCTCGGTGGGATTCACCCTCGGCGGAGAGGACCTGATGGGGCCGCAGGATTACGTGGCCTGGAGCCCGGGCCCCGGGGTCGAGGTCTCCGTGCCGGACAACGACGTGGTCTTCGTGGGCTATGGCATCGACGCCCCCGAATACGGCTGGAACGACTTCCGCGACGTGGACGTTCGGGGCAAGACCCTCGTCGTCCTCGTCAACGACCCGCCGATCCCCGACCCGGCGCGTCCCGACCAGCTCGACCCGAAGTGGTTCGGCGGCAAGGCCATGACCTACTACGGCCGCTGGACCTACAAGTTCGAGGAGGCCGGCCGCCGGGGTGCGGCCGCGGCCCTGATCATCCACGAGACGGCCCCGGCGGCGTATCCGTGGTTCGTGGTCATCAACTCCTGGGGGCGGGAGCGCTTCGACCTCGCCAGCGATCGATCGCCCAAGACCGCCATCGCCGGCTGGATGCACCTGGACCGTGCCCGGAAACTCTTCGCCGCCAACGGCACCACCTACGAGGCGATGAAGGAGGCGGCGCGGAGGCCCGGGTTCCGCGCGGTGACCCTGAAGCAGAAGGCCGCCTTCACGGCGCGCAACGAGTCCCGCCCGTTGAAGTCCAGGAACGTGCTCGGGGTGGTTCGGGGGCGCGATCCGAAGCTCCGTGACGAGTGGGTCGTGGTGACCGCCCACTGGGATCATCTGGGCCGGAACGCGAGCCTCGAGGGCGACCAGATCTTCAACGGGGCCGCCGACAATGCCATCGGCACGGCGGGTCTGCTCGAGTTGGCCGAGGCATTCGGGACGGCTGCGCGGGCGCCCCGGCGCTCGATGCTCTTCCTGTCGGTGACGGCCGAGGAGCAGGGACTCCTGGGCGCGGCGCACTACGTGGCCCGGCCGGTGTACCCGCTGGCCAGGACGGTCGCCAACCTCAACATCGACGGCATGAACACCTGGGGCCGGACCCGGGACCTCCGTCAGATCGGCCGGGGCGCCTCGACCGTCGATGGGGTCGGACCCGGGACCTCCGTCAGATCGGCCGGGGCGCCTCGACCGTCGATGCGGTGGTCGACGCCGTCGCCCGCTCCCGGGGACGGGTGGTGCTTCCTGACGCCCATCCCGAGCGCGGCATGTTCTACCGCAGCGACCACTTCGAGTTCATGAAGGGCGGCGTGCCGGGATTGTACCTCAAGGCCGGCGACGAGTACCTCGGCAAGCCCACCGGGTACGGCGAGTCGAAGGTCAACGAGTACATCGAGCGCGACTACCACAAGGTCAGCGACGAGGTGAAGCCCGGCTGGGACCTCACCGGCGCGGCCGAGGACCTGCGCCTGTACCACGACATCCTCCGCCGCCTGGCCGACGACCGCCGCGCCCCCCGCTGGAACCCGTCCAGCGAGTTCCGGGCGGCCCGCGAGGCCTCACTCAAGGCCGCCGGGCGCTGAGCTCCGAGGCGCCCCGGGGCGACCCCGGGGTCGCCCGCCTCAGTGGTCCGACCCCGGGGCGGATCCGGAAGCCACGGCACCCAGGGTCGGCGGCGCCGGAGGAGTCGCCGCCTCGGCCTGCTTCCCGGGATGGCGCCGCAGGAATCCGCCGCTGGCGAAGTTCCTCCAGGCCAGGCCCAGCCAGCCCAGCACCGACACGGCCAGCCAGAGCGCCCACAGCAGCATCGCGAAGCGGTACCACCAGATCGACACCGAGACGCATTCGCAGACCGGCAGCGCCTCGCCGGCGGTCCGCGCCTGGAACCACCGCAGCAGCGTGCTGGTGGACTCGTTGCCGATGATGAACATCCGTGGGTTGCCCAGCAGGCCGGCGCTCACGGCGTAGACCAGGATGCCCAGTGCGGCCAGCGTCAGGGCGGCCAGGAGCACCTGGGCCGCGTCATAGGCCAGCCAGGGCAGGCCCTGGAAGGCCGGCTGGCCGCGCCACCGCACGACGAAGAACCATCCGATGACGACGGCCGCCGCCGGCAGCGGCACCTGCGTCAGCCCCACGAGCAGCAGCATCCAGGGCGCCACGCCCAGGGGTGAGCCCGGCAGCCGGCCCAGCGCCAGCCCGGCCAGCAGCGAGACCGCGAGGATGCCCCAGAATCGGACGGCCGGTCCGCGCCTCGGCCCGGAGGCCCAGAGCACCCAGCGGTCCTGGCCCACGCCGATCGAGCTGTGCACGTTGGCCCCCTCGACCGGCAGCCGCACCCGGCCGTTGTCGGCGCGCAGGCCCTGCGGAAGGTTCTCCTTCCAGCCCACCGTCAGCGTCTGCTCGCCCGGGCGCAGCGGCACGATCAGGCGGGTGCCCTCGCGCCGCACCGGGATCTCCTGGCGGAGGTGGGTGAGGGTGGTGATCTCGGCGTCGGCGGGCAGTTCAAGCCGGAAGTCCTCACCCAGGCTGCAGCGGATCGTCAGGTCCAGCGTCGAGAGGCGCTGCCGCTGGCCGAGGGTCACCCCGTGCTCGACCCGGTTCACGGTCATCGTGGATCCAGCGACGGCCTCCGGTCTGCGGACCGCCAGGCTCACCGACTCCCCGGGCCACGGCCGCCAGACCGGTTCCAGCATCGTGTTCCCCGACTCGAAGACCGGAGCCAGCCCGGACAGCTCCACATGCCACACGGGCGAGGTCGCCAGGTGCCAGCGCTCCACCCAGGTGTCGGACACTCGGGAGGCCAGCGCCAGGGTCTCGACCGGGGCCAGGCCCCCCTCCCACTCGAAGGTCTCCTCCTGGGCACCGAGCCGCACCTCCAGCCCGCCGTCCTGCACGGAACGGCCCGTCGTCAGCACGTTCTCCCCCGGCAGGAGGGGGATGCGCAGGGACACCGCGCGCCCGGCAGGCGAGAGCCGGCGGACGACCGTTCGCACCCGCCATTGCAGCCCCAGTTCGATCCGGCGCTCGACGGCGACGATGGGCTGGAGGTCCTGCCGGTCGTAGCTCGCGGCCTCGGCGGTGGCCTTCTGCTTGGGCGAGAAGAACACCTGCGCCTCGGGCACGCCGTCCGGCCGCACGCCGACCACCGTCCAGTCGGGCGCATCGATGTTCACCTGGCGGGGCTTGAGCAGGTAGGTCCACTCCCAGTCGCCGGCCCCGGCCAGCTGGGCCTCCAGACGGAGGGTGTGCACGCCGGCGGGAACCACCGCCCACAGGTAGCCGTCGTCCCGGCGCACCGCGGCGCTCCATTGGCCGTCCATGCCGACCGTGAGCGGCGAGAGGGAGGGCAGGCGGCCGGGCAGCGGGACGGCCGTCTGGGTCGCGCAATGGATCTCCATCTCCATCCGGAGCCGCTGGCCCCGGATCCCGAGGTTGACGCGCGCGATGCTGGCCGCATTGGGGAAGGCATCGGAGGTTTCCAGCAGGCGCCGCCGGAGCGTCTCGAGGGTTGCCGCATCGGGGATCGTCGCGCCGTCTGCCGGGCTGGCCACGGCCTCCGCCGCCCGGGGGATGGCGTCGTCGGCCCGGGCTGCCGGAAGGATGGTGACCATGCCCCCGAGGACCAGCAGCGCCACCGCCAGCGAGGCCGTCGCGGACGGGCCAACGGGGGGCGGTGGCGGTGTCGCCTGCGGGATTTGCGGGATTTGCGGGTTTTGGGGGATCGGCGGGATCGGCGGGGCGTCGTCCTCCGGGGTCGTCCGGGATCCGCCGCCGGGCCGGACACCGCGCAGCAGCAGGGCGGCCAGCGCGATGAGCAGTCCCGTGCGCAGGACGGTCAGCGCCCGCTCCAGCCCCAGCGGGACGAGCACGGGGCGCAGGCGCTGGGACGCTCCCACCGGCCCGTTCCAGCCGAAGCTCACCGATCGCCAGGTCCATTCGGGAATCCCCGGCCCCGTCTGGATCCGCGCCTTGTCGTCCTGGCCGAGGTTGTTCATGAAGCCCGAGGCGGCCAGGGCCGTGGGGCCAGCGGCCGATGCGTCGCCGGTCGCCCGGGCGGCGGCGACCAGGCCGTAGCGGCGGAGCATCTCCGGGGACATCCCGGGCTTGCCGGGGGTCGGGACCGTGTCTGTGGGCACCTGTTTGGGCACCTGTTCCATCCGGGCCTTCTGGCGGGCCTCGGGTGGCGCGAAGCCGTGATCCCCGGAGGGCTCGAGCTGGGGATAGAGCGCCTGCTGCACCTGCCGCGTGACGAAGGGCACGAGGCCCAGCAGCAGGAGCCCAACGGCCAGTGCCTGGCCGACCGAGACCAGGCGCCTGCCCGTGCCCTGGGGCAACCGGGGCGCGAGGGCCAGGGGAACCAGCAGCGCCAGCCACGGATACCTCGGCGCGCCCGGCTCATGGTAGGCGAGCCCGAAGGCGGCGAAGGCCAGGATCGCCGTCGCCCAGCCCCGGAGGCGGAACACCGCCAGCGAGAAGACCAGCAGCAGGAAGAGGTCCAGCAGTGTCCAGGCCGTGAGCCAGTCGCCCTGGACCCAGTCCGCGCCGAAGAGGGCCAGCAGCCGCCACCCCGGCGGCAGGTGCAGGGTGACCCGGACCGACTCGGCGTCCGAACGCCACCCGGTCGCCGGCAGCGAGGCCGGGTTCCCAAGCCGCCCGGTGGCCTCGACCTCCACCGACCGGGATCTCAGCTCCACGCCCGCCGCCCGCGTCACGGGATTGATGGTGATGAGCTGGCCCTCGCCCTGGCTGCTCACCGAGCCAAGTTCCTGGCCTTCCGCCGCGTCCAGGCGCCACACCTGCTGCATCTGGCCCTCGAGGCGATCCTGGAAGGTGAGCCCACGGCCGTCCTCGTCCAGCCAGAGGGTCCGCTCGATGGCCAGGCCCGCCGGCTTCTGCGCGCCCATGCCGCGCAGCCGTTCGACCAGCCGCACCGGGGCCTTCGGATCCCAGCGGTGCACGGGCAGGTTCTTCCAGTCGGCCGGGAAGCGGTTCTGCGACGGGTCGATGGACGGCGGTCCGGTGAACTCGAGCACCCGGAACTCCGGCTTCGCCCGGAAGGCCACCAGTTGCTCCGGCACGGCCGGGCGCGTGCCCGGGGCGAAGCGCACCTCGGTGGGGTTGTCGTGGCGGAAGCTCTCCAGGCGGACCGTCCAGGTGCCCGCACGCACCTGCGCCTTGGCCCGGCCCTCGGCGTCCACGCTCACGGGGATCGGCGACTTCACCGAGGCCAGTCTCCAGCCCTCGGGCAGCAGGTGGCCGAGGTCCTCCTCGCGGCTCCTGCCGGCGATCGTCAGCTCGACCTCCTGGCGCCACCACATCGGGATGCCGTCCTCGAGCAGGCTCGAGACCCTCACCTCGAGGAAGTTGCGCTCGGTCGTCTCGGCCGAGGCGTCCCGCCGCAGCCAGAGTTGTCCCTGCGCGTCCCACACGGGGTTGTCCACGGCCCGGCCATCCCGCACCAGCGACAGGATGCCGAGCGAGCCCGGGATCTTCAGGCCCTGAGGCAATTCGTTCCACCGGTACACGCCCTCGAGCCGGGCGTCCCCGGGCCCGACCCGGACCGCCGGCGCCCCGTCGCGTTCCACCACCACCACCGGCCGGCCCGCCACGCGCACGTCCTGGGGCCAGGCGTCGGCCCCGCCGGGCAGGGGCACCCACGTCTCGTGGAACGCCGTGAGGAACAGCGTGAAGCGGCCGCCGGAGTTGGTCACCTGCAGCTCGAGGCGGCTCGGCCAGTGACAGCGATGGATCTTCGGGTCGGAGTACGGGGTCGGGCAGAAGCGGTGCGTGTCGTTCCAGGTCGCCCATGATTCCCAAGGCCGCAGGGCCGGCGGGATCGACCGCGACTCCTGGGCCGTGGCGGCGGCGGGTGCCGCCATGAGGAGCACCAAGGCGGACAGGAAGGCCAGGAGTGGGCCGCGGCGACGGTCGGTCCGGCGGGAAGGGGTGTTCATGGCGACCGGATTGTGACCTGAAGTTGCGTGGACCGTTCAATCGATAATCCGGGCAAGCGCATCGATGGAATCGATCCTGCCGGCGCCCGGCCTCCGGCGTCCTCCGGTTGACGGATGGCCCGAAGGGTGGCAGTAGCTCCGGCGTCGGTCGCCCAAACACCTGGTCCCCAGCACGCTCCCGCCATGCTAGCGTCCCTCCCCGTTCCCGCCCAGGAAACCACCGCTGCAGCAGCAGCAACGGCCGCCATCGCCCCCGCCGATTCCATCGAATGGGGATTCCAGCGCATGGACGAGGACATCCGCTGGCTCTCTGGCGCGCTGGCCGAGGTGCTCGCGGCGCTGGGCGAGCCGGAGCTGGCCCGGTGGGTTCCCTGGCGCCCCGGGGCGCCGGGCGTCGCCGATGCCGTGGCCGAGCCGCCGCCGCGGCTGGGCCTGGCCCTGGCCCTGGCCTTCCAGTTGCTGAACACCGTCGAGGAGCGCGTCTCGGAGACCTTGCGCGACCGGCGCGAGCTCTCCGGGTCGCCCGAGGCCGAGCGCGGGCTGTGGTCCGACCAGCTGATGGAGCTGGTGCGCGCCGGGGCCACCCCGGAATCCCTTCTTGAGGCGCTCCGGGCGGTCGAGGTGGAGCCGGTCTTCACGGCCCATCCGACGGAGGCCAAGCGTTCCTCGGTGCTCGAGCAGCACCGGCGCCTCATGCAGCTGCTCCAGGCCGCCTCCGACCCGGCGGCGCGACGCGGGCTCACTGACGAGCTGACGGCCCTCCTCGAGCGCCTGTGGAGGACCGGCGAAATCCTCCTCGAGAAACCGACCGTGGCCGACGAGCGACGCAACGTCCTCAACTACCTGCGCGACGTGCTGCCCGGGGTGCTGCCGGAGCTGGACCGCCGCCTGCGCCAGGCCTGGGAGCGTGCCGGTCTCGCGCCGTCGGCCCTCGAGAGGGGCCCCGGCGTGCCCTCGTTGCGCTTCGGCACCTGGGTGGGCGGCGACCGCGACGGCCATCCCGGGGTCACGGCCGAGGTGACGGCCGAGACCCTCGAGCGGCTTCGGGCCAACGCCCTGGTGGTGCTACACCGCCAGCTCGGGGCGCTGGCCGAGCGGTTGCCGCTCTCCGAGTGGGTCCAGCCCGCGCCGGCGAGCCTGACGGCGTTGCGCGAGCGCTCGCTGGCCCTGTTGGGCGACGCCGCCCGGCCCCTTTTGAAGGTTCACCCGGGAGAACCCTGGCGGCAGACCGTCGAGCTGCTCGCGGCCCGGCTGCCCGTCGAGGTCCAGCCGGGCCAGCTGGCGAAGGTGTGCGACGCGCCCGGGCGCTACCGCGACCCGTCCGAGCTGGACGCCGACCTGTGCACCCTCCAGACCTCGCTGGTCGAGGCGGGCGCATCGCGCCTCGCCGAACACGACGTGGGCCCCGTGCGGCGGGTGCTGGCGACGGTCGGTTTCCATCTCGCCTATCTCGACATCCGCCAGAACTCCGCCTTCCACGACCGGGCGCTGCGGCAGCTGCTCTGCGCGGCCGGGCTCGACGCCTCGCAGTGGGAGGAGTGGACCGAGACCGAGCGGCTGCGCCTGCTGGAGCGCGAGATCCGTTCGCCCCGCCCGTTCCTGCACCCGTCGGCCTCGGCCGGTCCGGAGGCCGACGCCGTGCTGGCGACCTACCGCGTGCTGGCCGGCCACCTGGGCACCCATGGCGTGGACGGGCTCGGGGCGCTCATCGTGAGCATGACGCGCCGGCTTTCCGACCTGCTGGCCGTCTATGTGCTCGCCCGGGAGGCCGGCCTGCTGCGCCTCTATCCCGAGGGCATGGTGTGCCTGCTGCCCGTGGTGCCCCTGCTCGAGACGGTCGAGGACCTCGAGCGCGGCCCGGAGATGCTCCGTGCCTTCCTGGAGTTCCCGGTGACGCGGGCGAGCCTGGCATACCACGCCGCCCGTGCGGGCCGGCCCGGCCACCCCCGCCAGCAGGTCATGGTCGGATACTCCGATTCCAACAAGGACGCCGGCATCGTGGCCAGCCAGTGGGCCCTCCAGCGGGGACAGGCCCGTCTGGCCCGCGTCGGCGAGCAGGCCGGGGTCCAGGTGCAGTTCTTCCATGGCCGCGGCGGCACCATCAGCCGTGGAGCGGGTCCGACCCATCGGTTCCTCGAGGCCCTGCCGCCGGGTTCCCTGGGCGGCTCGATCCGCCTGACCGAGCAGGGCGAGACCATCGCGCAGAAGTACGGCAACCCGGGCACCGCCCGCTACAACCTCGAGCTGCTCCTGGCCGGTGTCACCGCGACCACCTGGCATCACCGGCGGGGAGGCGCCTTCCCGGAAGGTCTGGTGCCGGTGATGGACCGCCTGGCCGCCGAGTCCAGCCGCGAGTATCGATCCCTGCTGGAGAGCGAGGGTTTCCTGACCTTCCATCGACAGGCCACGCCGCTCGACGCCCTCGAGAACACCCGCATCGGCTCCCGGCCCTCGCGGCGCACGGGGCAGGCCAGCCTCGCGGACCTCCGGGCCATCCCCTGGGTGTTCTCCTGGACGCAGGCGAGGTTCTACCTCACCGGCTGGTATGGGGCCGGCAGCGCCCTTGAGACCCTCCCGGAGGCCGGGACCGCCCTGCTGCGCGACCATGTCCGGTCGGTGCCGTTCCTGCGCTACCTCGTCACCAACATCGAGACGTCGCTGGCCAGCAGCGACCTGGAGGTGATGCGCGACTACGCCTTGCTGGTGGAGGACGAGGCCCTCCGGGAACGCCTGTGGGCGCGGATCGAGGCCGAGTGGCACCGGACCCAGCATCACCTGGCGCGGGTGCTGGGGACCGAGTTCGCCCGCCACCGGCCCCGCCTGGGACGGACGCTCGCGCTCCGGGTGGAACCCCTGCGGCTGCTCCACCGGCAACAGATCGCACTGCTTCGGCGGTGGCGGTCCCTTCACCGCTTGGGCGATGTCGAGGGGGCGCAGGCCTGCCTGCCGGACCTGTTGCTCACGGTCAACGCCATCGCCAGCGGCCTCCGGACCACCGGCTGAGGCCGCCGTCCAGGAGGCCCGGCCCGCGCTCACTGGGGCAGGCAATCGTGGCCCGGGGGGGCGATGCTTCCGTGCGGCCTCCTCCGGCCGGTGGCCTCGGCGGCGACTCCGCTCCCGTGATCGCCGGAGGAAGGCCATGGCGGACGGTCCCTTGATGGCCACGGCGGCCTGGCAGGGATGGTGGATCGGGGAGGCTCCGCCTCGGAGATGGATGGGTTGCATTGGGGCCTTCGTCGGTTGCGGCTTGGGATCTGCGGCCGGGGTCTCCGGTCCCGATCGGGACCCGAATCGGAACCCACACCGGGGTTTGCCGGATGCACCGTCGGCGGCCCTCCGCCTCTCCGCCATGGGGCGGGATGCCGCGATGCCGGTCCGGGTCGGGTCCGGGGGGAGGGTCGGGGGTAGGGTCGGGAAGTGATCGGCCCGTGGGCGGGCCAGCGCGCCATGGGCCAGCCAGCGGGACACCCGCCGCGGGCGGTCCGACCTTCGGGGGTCAATCCCTTCGGGTCAGCCAGCAGCAGCGTTCTTCCATGGCCGCGACTCCGGCCGCCTGGAACCGCGGGCTTCCCTCCTCGGCCCGGACCGCCAGCGTTTCGAGGCGGAACCGGTCACTGAAGAGTCGTTCGATCGTGCCGGCGTCGACGGACCAGGGGGGGCCTTCGACGAGGGACTGCTCGTAGGCGAAGGCGATGAGCAGCACGTGCCCTCCCGGGCGGAGCAGCCGGTGCAGGCCGTCGACGTAGCGGGTCCGGCAGGCGGGATCCAGCGCCACGAGCGCGGCCCGGTCGAAGATCACGTCCACGGGGCCTCCCAGGAGATCCGGGTCGGTTTCCAGCGCGTCGCCCCGGAGGAGGCTCAGGCCCGGCGTCCGGTGGCACTCGAACGGCGTGCCCCTGCCGGCCACCCGGTGCTCGGTCGCCGCCTCAAGGCCCTGTTCGCGGAAGAACTCCTCGATGGCGCGGGCCACGAACTCGCAACCGATGACCTCGTGGCCCCGGTCCCGGAGCCAGACCAGGTCGACGGCCTTGCCACAGAGCGGCACATACACCCGGGCCTGCGGCGGGAACCGGTGGGCCGCCTCCACCAGCCAGTCATGGGGCCGGCCCAGATGGAATCCGATCTGCCCCTGCCGCCAGCGCTCGTCCCAGAACCCGTGTTTCATGCCCGTTCCGATGGGATCACCCCGGGGGCCTGATGGAAAGCCGCCGAGGTCCCCCATGAACCACGCGTAAACACTTTTTTGGGGACCTCGGTCGGGCACTCCGAGCCGGAAGAGAGCGGGTTGGCGTCCGAACCTCCTACGAAGCGCCGAGCGCTACATCGAAGAGTTGGCACAGGGTTTGAGGTCTTAACCCAGCGGGGCGGAAGAGAACACCATCGTTTCTTACGCGTGGATTTGGGGTCCCCCAAAAAACCTGTCTTTTGATTGTAACCGGGCGCCGGGGGCCCGAGTCGCCCGATGGGTTCTCCCGTCTCACCCTCCTTTGCATGAAACTCAGCCTTTTTAGCGATTATTCGCTTCGGGTGCTCATCTACGCCTCCCTGAGGGAGGGTCAGTTTCAACTGAAGGACGTATCCAAGGCCTATGGCATCTCCCGCAACCACCTCGCCCAGGTCGTCCACCGGTTGGGCCAGTTGGGGTACCTCGAGACCCGCCGGGGTCGGGGCGGCGGTTGCCGGTTGGCCCAGCCCGCCTCGGAGGTGCGGCTGGGCAAGCTGTTTCGGCAGACCGAGGACCAGCACACGATCATGGAATGCTTCGATCCGAAGACCAACTCCTGCCGCATCGCCGGCCACTGCCGGGTCCAGGGCGCCCTGACCCAGGCCATGTCCGCCTTCTACGCCACCCTGGATCAATACACGATCGCCGACGTCGCCGTCGGACCCCAGAACGAGGCGATCGCCCGGATCCTTCTGGCGGTGACGGGCGGTTGAACGACACCCGCCTGTCCCGTTGACCGGCCTTCGGTCATCGCCCCGTGATGTCCGACCGGCCGTCGCGGTCGGCATCCAGCGTGGCCAGGTCCAGGAAGACATAAGGGCGCTGGTAGGCCTCGAGTTCTCCGCCCGCATAGCTCACCCAGAGCCGCAGCGCGCTGGCGTCGAAGACCGCGTTCATCACGTTGCTGCCCCGGATCGGGATGCGGTTGGCCAGGTCGATCAGGCGCGGCCCGTTGAGCCGGCCGCGCTGCTCCCGCAGGGTCGGGAAGGCCCCCCGGCCCTCGTCGTGGTACACCACGCACGAGAGGACGCTCGGCGCCAGCTCGTCGGCCGCGTCGTTGTCCTTCCAGACGTCGATGAGCGGTTTCGGCCGCCCGCCCCCGGTGTGGGCGCGGATCTTCACCGACCGCTTTTCGGTGCGCCCGTCGCCGAAGACGAAGTGGTAGGCCTTGGTCGGGGGGATCCGGCCGAACAGGTCGATGGCCCCGCCCAGCGAGTCGGCGTCGAAGAGGATCGACCGGAACCACGAGGTGAAATGGGGGGCGTGCAGGTCGTAGGGCATCTCCTTGGCCGAGGCGTCGCCGATCTCCGAGAGCACGATGCCGCGCGAGTTCATGCCGCAGTGGGCGCCCAGGAACCCGGCGAAGGAAGGCGTGACATGGGCGTGCCCGCGATCCGGGATGTACACCACCAGCACGGGGAACTCGTGGGCACCGGCCTTGAGCGACCAGTCGAGGTTGCGCGTCTGGTAGAGGTGGCCGTCCTCGGTGGCCTCGCCCCAGGCGGCGATGCTGCTGCACGAGTAGGGCATGAGCAGCGGCAGGCAGTGGAGATGCTGGAGCAGGCGCACCGGCTGGCCACTGCCCTCGGCCAGCCCGGCGATTTGCTGGAGCACCCTCGGGTCGGTGTGTCCGGCGGTCAGCGCCCAGGCCTGGTCGAGCGTCTCGTCGCCCACCTTCAGCTCGCTCTTGAAGCCCGCCAGGGTCGCCGGCGCCAGGCGTGCGATCTCCTCGCGCATCAGCCGCCCGAGATGGCGGCCCATCTGGTGGGGCGTGCCCCGCACCACGGCCACGGGCACGCGGGCCACGCCGTTGGAGAGGCTCAGGCGGTGGCCGGATCCCCCGGGGTTTGCGGCGATGGCGCCGGGCACCGGCGACCCCTGGGCCGAACCCAGGAGGCTGGCCTCCTTGGCCGAGTCGGCCGTCAGGCCGAGGGCCAGGAGCGTGGCGGTCCAGAGGCCGCGGAGGCCGAATCGGAGGATCTCGGTCGGGGTCATGTCGGGATGGGGTGACTCAAGTCAGTCTGCCATCCCCGGCCCGGGCACGCCAGCAGGGGATGCCGGTGGAGGCCACCGTCGCGGCCAGTCGCAGGGCCGACTCCATGCTGGCCGGGTCGGCGAGGCCCTTGCCGGCGATGTCGTGGGCCGTGCCGTGGTCGGGCGACATGCGCACGAAGGGCAGCCCGAGGGTCCAGTTCACCCCGGTGTCGAAGGCCACCATCTTCAGGGGCACGAGGCCCTGGTCGTGGTACATCGCCACCACCGCGTCGTAGTCGCCCCGGTAGACCTGGTGGAAGAGCGTGTCGGCCGCGAACGGCCCGTGCACGTCGCCGCCGGCGGCCCGGGCCCGGGCGACGGCCGGGGCCACCACCTTGATCTCCTCGCGGCCCAGGTGGCCGCCCTCGCCGGCGTGCGGGTTGAGCCCGCAGACCCCCACGCGCCGCCGGGGCAGGCCCAGCAGGCCGCAGGCCTCGGCGGTGAGGGCGACGACTTCGGCGATTGCCGACACGGTCAAGGCTGCCGGGACCTTCGCCACGGGCAGGTGCGTGGTGGCCAGCGACACCCGCAGCCAGCGGCCGGCCGGGTCGTGACCGAGCAGCATCATCGCCACCCGGGACACCCCGGCCAGCTCCGCCAGGAACTCCGTCTGACCCACGAAGGGTACTCCGGCCTCCAGGATCGAGGCCTTGTTCACCGGGGCGGTGACCAGCCCGTCGAACTCGCCCGAGAGGCAGCGCGTGGCCCCCTCGCGCAGCGCGGCCACCGCCGACAGCGCGGCCAGCGGGTCGCCCGGGCGAAGGTCCTCGGGCAATTCGGTGTCCGACACGGGGAGCAGGTAGACTCGCGAGGGTTCCGAAGCGGTGCCCCGCCAGAGCGGCAGGTCCGATTCGAGGCCCATCAACCCACAGAGGCGTCGCACCACCCCGGGGTCGCCCACCAGCACGTGGCGGATGTCGGCCTCCTCGCCTGCCAGCCGGGCCACGGCGCGCAGTGCCACCTCCGGGCCGATGCCCGTGACGTCGCCCAAGGGGATGCCGAGGATCATGAGGCGTGAAGGGTTGCCCCGGGAAGCGGGCCGGGTTGCCCGAGCGGGCCCGGGATCGGTGCCGGGCCCCGTGGGGTTCAGAAATACCGGACGAAGCCCTTCTTGCGCAGCTTGGCTAGCCACTGCCTCTGGAGGCGTTGCCGTTCCGAGTCCTTCAGGAGCGTCACGATCTCCTGCCGGGCCTCGGCCAGCGACCGGACGCCGGTGGCCTGCTTGTCCTCCACCTTGAGGATGAAGCGCGAGCCCTGGACCTCGACGATCCCGCTCATCTGTCCCGTGGGCAGGCCGAAGGCTACCTCGCGCAGGGCCTCGTTGAGGGCGCTCTCCTCGGTCCATCCGCGGTCGCCGCCCTTGTACCGCCGGGCGTCGTCGGAGTATTCGGTCGCCACCTTGGCGAAGTCGCCCCCGGCCTGGAGCTTGGCCAGGGCCTCGGAGGCCAGGCGAGCCGCGTCCTCGGGCGTGTGCTTGGCGCGGTCGATCACGATCATCCGCAGCTTGACCCGGTTGCCGATGCGGAAGCGGGCCTGGTTGGTCTGGTAGTAGTTCTGGATCTTCTTCGGCGAGATGATCAGCTCGTCGCGGATGTTCCGTGCGCTCATCGAGTAGACGATCATGTCGTCGCGCTCCTCCTTCTTGAACTGCTCGAAGGTGCGGTTCTCGGCCCGAAGGGTCCGGGTCAGTGCCACCCGGTCGCCACCGAACTGGCGGCGGATGCGATCCCGCACCTGGTCGTCGACGTAGGATTCGGGGAACGCGTAGCCCTTCTCCTTGAACTCGTCGAGGATGAGCTGGCGGTCGATGAGCTGCTCGAGCTGGTCTTCCAGGATCTTGGCCCGGCGCGCCAGGTACTGCTGCTCGGAGGTCGCCGTGCGCCCCGCCGCGACCAATTCGCGTTGCGCGGCGCCCAGCACCTGGTCGCGGCTGATGACCGTGTCGTTGACGATGGCCTGGATGCCGTTGAAGGGCACCGGGGCCTGCGCCCGCGCGAGGTCCGGCGGGGTGAGGAGCCCCAGTGGCGCCAGCAGCGCCGCGGCCAGCCCGAGCATCCACCCGAGACCCCGACCCACTCCCTGCCGACACAGGCGCTGTCCTCTCATGGGCCCCACCCTAGGAACGCGCTCCCGCAGGGTCAATGCGTCTGGAGGTCTCCCCCGCGCCGGTGTTCAGGTCCCCAGGCGCTTCTTCGCCTCGGCCGGAACCTCGACCGTGGTGGTACCCACGTCCCGGAACTCCCAGGTGGTGGTGCGGACCATGTCGCGGTCCTCGCCGTTGAAGGTCATGGTCGCCGACACCTTGAGCTGCGCCTTGGAGACCATGCCCTCCTTCAGCCAGAACCGGACCGAGGCCTTGGCGTTGCGGGGCTCCGGCGGCGTCTGGCCACCCGGGCGGCCGCCCCGGCCCAGCACGGCGAACTCCTTGGCGACGTCCTCGGGCAGTTCGCCTGCGACGCTGCCGCCATCCCCGGCCTTCAGGTCGCGGGCCTTGTCGGCCAATCGGGTCAGCGAGGCCGCCGGCAACGGATTGCGCAGCAGGGCCCCGGCCCGCATGCCGCCGCGGTTGCCGCCCCCGCCGCCGCCACCACCCCCGGCCTGGCGCAGTTCCTCGGCCGTCTTCCAGCCGTCGTTCGTGCTCGCCACCCCGTTGGTGCCCTGCAGCACGGCGGTCGTCGTCGAGCCGTCCCGCTCGGTGGTCAGCACCGCCGCGCCTCCCTTGAGGGCCTTGCCCTGGACCGGGGCGGGCGTCCATTGGCCTCCCTCGATCTCGGTCGTGGCGGTCCAGGAGTAGCTGGCCGCATCGGCCAGTTTGCGGGCCGCCGACTTGAGGTCGTCGGTGATGTCGGCCAGGGCACCGGTGGCGCCGAGGAGGAGGGTGGCGGTGAGCAGGGACATTGGGGAGCCGAAGGTCTTCATGGCGAGGGGACGGATCTTGGGGATGTAACGGGAAGACCGGAACTTCCGCCCGCCGGTTACCATCCCCGTTCGGGGACACCGGTCGGCTTTGTCGTGGACAAGGCCGCTGGGAGCCGGTTGGTTGGGTGCTTTCTCCGCTTGGCCAGCAAATACACCTTCCAGCTCCGCAGCGAGGACCGGCACCGGCCGTTCCCCCACAAGGTCCTCATCGGCCAGGGGGTCAACGAGTCGGTGCGCCATGTCGCCCTCAAGTTCCTGGCGTACGTGCTGTTCTTCCACGAGCGCCTCCAGGTGGAGACCGAGGTCCAGGACGACTCCATCCCCTTCGTGCCCGACCTGGCCGTCATCGGCTACGACATGCGGCCGACGCTTTGGGTGGAGTGTGGCGAGTGCACCGTCTCCAAGCTCCACAAGCTGGCCGTGAAGTGCCCGGAGGCGGCGATCTGGGTGGTCAAGCGCAGCCGTGCCGACGCCGACCACCTGCTGGCCGCCATGGAGAAGGAGGAACTGCGCCGCGGGCGCTATGGGGTCGTCGCGCTCGATCCCGACTTCTTCCAGGAGTTCTGCGGGCTGGTGCGCGAGCGCAACGAGTTCCACTGGTTCGACGGCGGGATCGACCTGGGCCAGGCCCGCTTCGAGTTCAACGGGCTCTGGTTCGACATCGAGTTCGAGGTGCTCCGGCGCTGAGCGCCCCTATGGGCGGCCCCGCCGCCGCCCGGCCCCGCCTACAGCACGTGCCGGCCGGTTTCCCGCAGCCAGGCCTCGGCGGCCTCGTAGCCGGGGCACAGGAGCTCGACCTCCTTCCAGAACCGGGGCGAGTGGTTGAGATGCCGCCGGTGCGCCAGTTCATGGAGGATGATGTAGTCGCGCACCCACTCGGGCACCTGCACCAGGCGCCAGTTCACCGAGATCCCGCCACCGGGCGAGCAGGAACCCCAGCGCGTGCGCTGGGCGCGCACCGAGACGGTGCCCACCGGGATGCCATGGACTTGCGCGAGCTCGCGCACCCGCGCCGGCAGCTCGCGCCGGGCCAGGCGCTGGAGCGCGGCCTGCGCCCGGGCCATCAGGTCCGACCCGGCCGCCGTGCGGGGCATGGGCAGCGAATGGGTCCCGAGGTGCAGCACCCTGCCGTCCCCGGAGGCCGAGACGCCCTCGAACTCGCCGCGGAAGCGCACCTGCACGGGTCCCTTGGACGGGTCGGTCGGGCCTTGTCCCTCCCGCTGCGCCGCCGCCCGCTCGGCCAGCCATGGCACATGCTTCAGCAGGAAGTTGCGCGCCCCGGGCATCGAGCCGTAGCGCGGCAGGGTGACCCGGCCCGAGCCGTCGCGGCAGAGCGTCAGCCGGAAGGCCCGGGCGCGGGGGTGTCGCACGAAGTGCACCTCGATCGACCGTTCGCCGACGACCAACGTCTCGGAGGCCACCCACGTGCCGCCCCCCGGCATCGGCGCCCCACGCGCGCCGGCCTTCAGGCGCTGGAAGAGCTCCAGTTGCACTTCAGCGGGCGCAAGGGCCGAGCGGATGACTCGCAAAGGCGTTTTCCAGCATGGGCCTGCCATGGATGAGGTGCTCCTGGAGGATGGTTTCGAGGACGTCGGGGGTGCAGTGGCGGTACCAGGTCCCCTCGGGATAGACCACCGCCACCGGGCCCTGCGCGCAGCACTGCAGGCAGTTGGCCTTGGTCCGGAAGACCGAGCCCTTCGGCCCGACCAACCCGAGTTCTTTGAGCCGCCGCTTGAGGTACTCCCATGATTCCAGGCTGGCCGCCGGATCGCAGCACTTGGGCTTCGAGGCGTCGGCGCACAGGAGGATGTGCCGCTGGAGGGTCGGGATGCCGAGATTCTCGGCGATCGCGCACATCTCGTCGGAGGGACTGGCCACGTCCCCAATCAACCACAGGCCGGGCCGGTCGGCAAAGGCTCTTGGGTGGACGCCCCCAACTTGCCCCCGGCCCGGCCGTCGCGGAGACTCCCCGGTGCCATGGCCGTCGCCGTCACCCGCCTGCCGCCCTCCGATCCGGTGCTGCAGTTCACCGTGTTCATCCCCAACCGCCTGGGCCGCCTGCACGAGGTCACCCGCCGGCTCTTCGAGCGCTCGGTGCACATCCTGGCGCTGACGGTGCTCGACACCACCGACAGCACCATCCTGCGCATCATCGTCGACGATCCCGACCTGGCGCGGGGCCTCCTGCAGGAGCATGGCTTCGCCTTCACCGAGACCGCCGTGGTGGTGGTGGAAATCGCCGGCGAACGCCAATTGCAGGACGTGCTGGCGGCGCTGGTCGAGGCCGAGCTGAACATCCACTACACCTACCCGTTCCTGAACCGCCCCGCCGGCAAGTCGGCCCTGGTGATCAATGTCGAGCACCCCGAGGTCGCGGTGGAGAGCCTGCGCCGGCACCAGTTCGCCGTGCTCTACCAGGGCGATGTGTCGCGCTGACCCGGGGCCCCGGTCCGGTGGCCGCTCAGGCCAGGCGCCGGAGCACCTCGTCGACCAGCGCCTCCGGGGCCAGCGCGATGTCCAGCGTGATGGCGTCGGCGGGCGACTCGAGCGTCGCGAACTGGCTGTCGAGCAGGCTCACCGGCATGAAGTGGCCCTCGCGCGCGCGCATCCGTCCCTCGATGAGTTCCCGGCGACCGCAGAGGTGCACGAAGCGCACCCAGGGGTCGCCTGAGCCCCCGAGCAGGTCCCGGTACGACTGCTTGAGCGCCGAGCAGGCGATGATGCCGCTGCGGCCCGCCGCGTGCTCCGCCTCCATGTGGCTGCGGATGGCCTGCAGCCAGGGCCACCGGTCGGCATCCTGCAGGGGCGTGCCCGCCGACATCTTGGCGATGTTGGCCGGGGGGTGGAATCCGTCGGCGTCGCGGAACTCCCAGCCCAGGCGACTGGCCAGCGCCTGGCCCAGCGTCGTCTTGCCCGAGCCCGCCACCCCCATGAGGACGAGGAAGAGGGCCCCGCGATCGGTTGCTCCCGGGGTCGGGCTCACATGCCCATGATCTCGTAGCCGCAGTCCACGTAGAGGACCTGGCCGGTGATCGCCGCCGCGCCGTCGGAGGCCAGGAAGGCCCCGGTATGGCCCAGTTCCGAGGGCTCCACGTTGCGCCGCAGCGGGGCGTGGGCCTCGTAGTGCTTGAGCATGTCGGTGAAGCCGGCGATGCCGCGGGCGGCCAGGGTGTTCATCGGGCCGGCGCTGATGCAGTTCACACGGATCTTCTTGGGGCCCAGGCTGGAGGCCAGATACCGCGTCGACGATTCCAGCGACGCCTTGGCCACACCCATCACGTTGTAGTGCGGGATGACCTTCTCGGCGCCGTAGTAGCTCATGGCCACGATGGACCCGCCCCGGTCCATGAGCGGCGCGGCCTCGCGGGCCAGGCCAATGAGCGAGTAGGCGCTGACGTCATGCGCCACGCGGAAGGCCTCGCGGCTGGTGTTGAGGAAATCGCCCTCGAGGGCCTCCTTGGGCGCGAAGGCCACGGCGTGGAGCAACAGGTCGAGGCGCCCGAACCTCTCCTTCACGGCGCCGAAGACCGAGCGGATCTGGTCGTCGCTGGTGACGTCGCAGGGGAGGATCAGCGTGTCGGCCCCGAAGGTGCCGGCCAGTTCCTCCACGTTGTCCTTGAGTCGCTCGCCCTGGTAGGTGAAGGCCAGGCGGGCCCCCTCGCGGTGCCAGGCCTGGGCGATGGCCCAGGCGATGGAGCGCTTGTTGGCGACGCCGAACACGATGCCGAGTTTGCCCTCGAGAAGTCCCATAACGGAGGCGGAGTGTGGGAAAAGCCCGGCCCCGCGGCAAGGCCGGCCCTTGGAGGGCCGCCCGGGCCGGACCGCCCGGAATCCGTCGACCCTGCGGCCGATCGGCGCACCGGGCCAACCGCGGGCATCGCCCCCGGGGTCGGGGATCCCCCGAGGGGCACCGCATCGGCCGGCAGGTAGCGCAGGGCGCTGTCCGGGCAGTCCCACGTGGCCCAACCGAGCGTCAGGTTCCGGTAGAACCCCTCGTAGGAGGTGATCTCGATCGATTCGATCTGGTAGAGGTCGGCCGACATGGCCTCGATCGTCACCCAGTGGTCGTTTTCCCACGCTCCGTAGACGCTCGGGATTTCCCAGACGTTGGTCTTGGCCTCCCAGGAGCGGGTTTTTCCGACCATGGTCACAATGGTGCAGCCTCCGCAGTAATCCTGCACTTCGAGGCTGGCCCAGACCACGCGCTTCTTGGCGGATGGCGGGAACCGGAAGAGGTGGAGCGCCCGTTCTCCGGCGTTGGAGTCCTGCTTCCAGGAACTGAGGATCCTGGAGTCGCCGTCGGGCCCCACCTCTGCGATGAACGACCCGTCGCCGTAGATCGGTTTTATCCCTGCGACGATCACGCTCGTCTTGGGAGGCACGATGGCGACCCGTACCGGAGACAGCCGGACCGTCTGCGCGGGATCCTTCGGGCAGTAGGCCAAGAATTGCACCGTGTCGCGCAACCCCGCCATGAAGGGGTTGGCGTAATAGCCGACGGCGTTGGGTTCCCCGTTGGGGCGGAGGGGCTTGCCGTTCGCCGCGGCCGACCATTCGAACGTCGGGGCGTCGTCATACCTCCGCCATGGCCATGGGTACTCCGGTGATGGGGCGGCCAGCAGCCACCCGTACCCGGAACGCACGGCCAATTGCGTCTTCGGGGAGTCCACGGAGTAGTAGAGGCAGCCACAGCCGCCGGCCTCGATCTCCACGTCGGGCCCGTCTCCCCGGCCCGGCAGTTCGAAGGGCTGCGCATGAGTCTGGACCGCACTCCGGATCCACGTCATGAGGGCCTCATCGGAAGCGGGTTCCGTGGCCGCGAGGGCGCGCCCGGTCGTCACCTCGACCAGTCGTGCCGACACGTAGCCGAATTTCGGGTGATGGGATACCAACACCAGGTAATCGGAGCCGATGTCCTGCGGTGGGGCACCCTCGGTCCGGTTGACGAACTGGAAATAGGGCACCGACAGGCCGGCCACGATCCGGTCGGTCCAGGCCACCGCGTTGGTCAGGCCGATGGCGTCGATGCCCACCCGCACATCGCACACGTCGGCCCGCAGCCATGGGCTCAACACCATCCAGAACACGGCCAGCAACCGGCCGAACGAGGGAAGCCGATCGCCCCGTCGGCACCGGTGAGGATCCGGTTGGCTGGCGGGCGGCATGGGAGTCAGGGGATCCATCGGTTCAGAGGGGGCGAGCGAGGACCGGCCGGAAGCCCAGGTCCCGCGTTTCGTTGGGCCCTGCGCCGTTCCTGGCCGCGGAACGACTGCGGGAGAAATTCTCGAGGTATCCGCCGCCCCGGATGGACCGGCGCGTGATGCCGCCCGTTGCCAACGGGTCGACGGCCGTGTCCGGAAAGGTGTCCCGATAGCTGTCGGCGCACCATTCCCAGAGGTTTCCAGACATGTCGTAGAGTCCCAGGGGGTTGGGTTGCAACTGGCGGACTTCCCGATAGGTCGCGACCCAGGACCATGCGTGCTTCCCGATGTCGAGTCCGTCGGGGTCGTCGCCCCACGAGTACCGGGTGGTGGTCCCGGCCCGGCAGGCGTTCTCCCATTCGGCCTCGGTGGGCAGGCGATAGACGTATCCCTCCGGCAAGGTGCCGCCCGCCCGGGCCTTGTCCGTCAGGGCCTGGCAGTACCGCTCGGCATCCGCCCAGGTGGATTGGACCGGAAACCTTGGGCCATGGGCCGGTGTGCTGGCGCGGCCGAGCTGCGACTCGAACTCCGCCTCGGTCACCTCGTGGTCGCTCATCCAGTAGCCTCGGGTCAGGGTGACCGTGTGGGCAGTCTCGTTGGATCGACGGCCGAGCTCGGTCTCTGGGCTGCCCATGCGGAAGGTCCCGGCGGGGACCCAGACGAATCCGGCGGGTCGTCCGTTCGTGGGTTCCCCGGGTCGGAGCGGGCCTCCGCCCTCGCCGCCCGGTCCGGTTCCGCCGCCACCGCCGCCACCGCCGCCACCCCCGCCGTTTTCCACGATGCGCACGGCACGGTAGGACCACCCCGGCGGGGTTTCCGAGAGGTCGGTCCACACGACCAGCGAGTTGGTTGTGAGGTCGAGTTGGGTGGCTGTCTCCCACGAGTTCGTCACCCGGGGCGAGCGGGTCCTCTCGATGCGGTAGCGGGTGCCAGGGCTTGCGCGAAGGGTCAGCTCCGGGACCATCCGCAGCCCCAATCGGCCCGAGCCCGGGGGATCGGTCGCGGCCAACACCGGTCGGAACCCCAGGCAATCGCCCGACCAGTCCGGTCGGAACGCCATCCGCGAGGCCGTTCGCAGCAGCCGCGGGTCATCCAGGTAGGATCCGCCCCGGATGATCCGCAACGATCCTGTCCCCGGGCCGGTCGGTTCCAGGGAGGCCGTGTCGGCCGGTACGGCTCCCCAGTCCAGGCACCATTCCCAAACGTTGCCGAGCAGGTCGTGGAGCCCCCAGCGGTTGGGCGACAAGCGACGGACCTCCCGGGTCGAGAACTCGGCGGTTCCGGCGTGCCAGGCATGGCGTCCGATCTCCGCCTCGGACTCACCCCACGGGTAGGCGGTCCCCGATCCCGCCCGGGCCGCGTATTCCCACTCGGCCTCCGTGGGGAGCCGGTAGGCGTAGCCTGGGGGGAGTTCCCGGAGCCCGGAGGCCTTCCGGTTCAACGCCTCGCAATAGCCGACGGCATCGGTCCAGGAGACGTTCTCCACCGGCCGGTCGTCGCCGGGGAATCCGGACGGGTTCCGGTCCATGAGGCCCCGGTATTCGGACTGGGTCACCTCATGGTCGCTCATCCAGTAGCCCCGGGTCAGGAACACCGATCGACGCACCTCGTTGGTCCCCCGGCCCGGTTCCCCGGCGGGACTTCCCATGGTGAAGAGACCCGGCCGGATCCAGACGAATCCGGCGGGCCGCCGGATTCCGGGCGGTTCATGGGTGGGGATCGACTGGATCAGCGTCGTCGCATCCCAGCCGGTGACCACGGTGCGGTAGAAGCCGACGGGCCGCTGGCGGGAGCGGTCCAGCCAGCGGAAGGAGTTGGTGACGCGGGCGGGGGGATCCTGCGGTATCGACCAGAAGGGCAGGGACAACTCGGAAGCCGTCCACTCCACGCGTTCGGTCCATCCGGGGGCCGAGGTGACGGTGAGTTCCGGGATCTCCCGCACGGTCAGCTCCTGGGCCGCGAGGCGACCGAGGCAGCCCAACGCCATCCAGGCGGCGAGGATCCATGTGGACGTGGGCAGGGCCCCTGGGGTCCTCCGGCCATGGAATGGGGTGGTCGACGGGTGTCCTGACCTCATGTGAGAAGCTTTAATGTCCCGAATGGACGTGGCCTGTAAACCGCAAAGCCTCCCATGGGACCGACGGGGCGACCGGCCTTGGTGGATCCAGCGGTCACCTCCGCGGTTCCCCAACCTTCCACCCCACGGGCTGGGTCCAGGCCTGTTGGAACTCGGCCTCGGTCGTCGGGACCTCGGGTTTCCGGGACGAGGTGACGACCGCCCGGACGTACAGTTCGTCGCCGCGCAATCGGAAGGAGGGCCGCGGGCCCTTCACCTCGGCAAGTATCTCCCCGATTTGCGGCCCGGTTTCAGCACGGTAGTCGAGGGTGGTCTCCACCACCTTTCCGGCCGCGTCCACCCGTGGCTTCCCTGCCAGTGACACGCCCCGTCGGGTGCCGATGAACCGGGTGGTGAAGCGCTCCCCAGGGCGGGCGTGGATCCGCAGCGAGAGGCGACGGGCGTCGGCATCGAAGGCCACGTCGTCGAGCACCACGCCGGTGGACGCGTAGAAGTCGCCTTGCTCCACCGCGTGGATCAGCGACTCCGGCGTCAGGTGCCGCGCCCTCACCTGGATCCAGGCGCGGAATGGCGGGGCCCGTCGCTCATTCCCTTGGTAGTCGTGCGAATCGTCCGTGGCGACACCGAAGAGCGGCGGGGCCCCGAGCCCGGCCAGGCGCAGCGTGTTGGCGATGTCCCAGATCTGGTCGGTCGACGGGTGCAGCGCATCGCCCGGGTCGTTGTCGCCGTCCACGCCGTTCCACACCTCGAAGAAGCGCTCGCCCACGACGGCGGCGAGGTCCTCGGCGGTGACCCCCCATTTGTAGTTCGGGTGGTTGACGTGCAGCAGCGTCGGACGTCCCGAGCGCCGGCCGGCCTCGGCGACCTGATCGAGGGCCTTCTGGAGGATTTCCGGCACGGTGTCCCCCCGGAGCGCCGGCAGCGCCTCGTGGAGGTTGATGGCGCCGATGTGGATTTGCCGCCGCCGGGTCGTCTCCTGCGTCAGTTCCTCCGACTCGATGAGCAGGAAGCGGCCGCGCTCTTCCACCAGCGCCCGGAATTCGTCATAGGGTTTGAGACGCACCTCGCGGGTGCCGTTCGTTGGGTTTGTCCGCGTCTGCACCCAATCGGGCCCGTGCCGGCGCAGGTAGGCCGCGAAGGCGTCCCTGGGCTGAATGCCCGCGTGCCAGGGCTCCCCCTTGGCCCGGTCTGCCACCGACTTCAGGGACATCCACCGCTCGCCCCGGCTCAGGAGGTTGTGGTCCGAGAGCGCCAGGAAGTGGTAACCGCGCTCGCGGTACGACTCGGCGATCATCTCGGGGAAATCGTCGCCATCCGACCACAGCGTATGCGTGTGCAGGTTGCCCTTCCACCAGCGCACCTCGCCCGCGGCGAGCCCGAGGCCTGCAAGCCCCAGCGTGGCCGCGAGCAGGATCGGAAGCAGGCCGGGTCGGCCGGCAAGGATCCGACCAGCAACGGGGTGTCGCGACCCGCCCACGGGCGAGGGCGGGTCGGTCGAGCATGGGATGCTCATGAGCCCGGAATGCCCCAGGTCGGCCCCTGGCTTCAATCCGATTGCACCGATTCCGATCGATCGATGCTCACGGTTTGCGCAGGCGGAAGAACCGATCCGAGTCGGCGATCGGCAGGTTTGCCGAGTTCCCGGAAATGCCGGGGACGGGGCTCCAGCCCGAGGAAGTCGGCGACGTGGCGGACTCCAGCACGAAGCCCGAGGCGGCCGACGGCCACTCGATCACAAACCGGTCGACGGAGATCCGGGCGGACAAGGCTGGCGCCGTGACCGGCCCCGATCCGGCGTAGACCCCGAAGTCGTCGATGCCCCAGTACCAGCTGTCGGTGCCGGCATGGGTGAACCGCAGGCGCACCTTGGATTGGTTGTCGGCCGCGCTCAACCGGAACGCCTCGTAGCGCTTGGATTCGACCCGGTTGTCATTCACGCGGCCCTGGATGAACGGGGCGAGGGCGGCGTTGATCGGGGCAGCGACGAAGGCCCCGTAGGTGCCGCCGACCAGGTTTCCGGCGTCGTCGGTGTAGTTGGCCACGTCGCCGCGTTCCTGGTTGAGGGTCGCCTCGGCATTCAGGGATCCGTCCTCGGCCTTGACCAGGTCGGCCTGGTCGATGAAGTACACCACCGGGCGCCAGGTGGATCCGCCATCGATGGAGTATTCCAGGGCCGCGATGCTGTCCTGGTTCTGCTCCCAGAGGCTCTTGAAGGCCACCTGGACGTTGGTGCGACCCGACAGGTTGTAGTCGGGCGTCGTGATGGACATCACCTGGCTGCGGCCGATGGAGTAGCCCGAGGTGCTGAAGAGGAATCGGCCCCGGGCCAGAGGTTCATTCAGGATCTTCCCGTTCACCACGTTGGCCGGGTTCGGCACGTTCACCCGCTGGTAGTCCGTCCCCCAGTCGGCCGGGTTGTCCGGGTTGTTGTAGGTGATGAAGCTCCCGTTGAACCGAGCGGCGTCCACGGTGGTCCAGTCGGCATACGCTGCGGAGCCGAGGTTGCCGAAGTCGAGGTCCGGGTTGGCGATCTCGACGTAGGACTTGCGTGTCCAGCCGGCGGGGACCTGGCCCTCAGGGATCGCATCGAAGTTTTCGAACACCAGGGGTTCGGGCAGTTCGAGGTTCCGGTAATCGGCCACCTGGAACCCGTTGGTGCTGCCGAAGCTGTGGGCCGGGACCCCGCTGGCCGAGAACGACAGCACATAGACGTTCGACGAGGCGGGGGCCAGCAGGACCGCATTGGTGAAGGTCACCTCGGCCTGTTGGGCCGTGCCGGCCACCGTCGGGGTGACCGCCTGGCCGTTGAGCGAGAGGCGGATCGACGCGAGGGCGACGCCGTTGGTCAACGAGGCCCGGTAGGGGGCGTTGGGCGCGACGCCCGTCGCTCCCGGGGCCGGGCTGCTGGACACCACGCTTGGGCCGGTGGCCGCCTGCGCCGTGGCCACGGTGATCGGCTCGCTGGCCAGCACGGTGTAGCCGTCATTTTCCAGCAGGTAGATGCGGTAGTCGCCGACGGCCGTCAGGCCGGAGGCGAAGCTCACCGAGCCCGAGGCCTTGCCCGTGGTGCCCGACCGGGTGCCGTCCACGTAGAACCAGAGGGTCGAGGCCACGGAGCCCGGGGTCTGGCCGGCCTTGTAGATGCCGACCCAGTCCTTGGGGTTGGCCGGTCCGTTGGTGAATCCGACGGTGATGGCCTCGCCGGGGGCGAAGCGGTTGGCGGAGGGCCGGACCGCCGGGGCGGTGGGCTCGATCACGTTGAAGGAGACGTTGGTCACCACGGTGTAGCCGTCGTTGACCAGCAGGTAGGCCGTCCAGACCCCGGCGAGGTTCAGGCCCGACCCGAAGGTCATGGAACCCTCGCGCAGACCCGCCCCCGCAGTCCGGGTGCCATTGACGTAGTTCCAGAGGGTCGATCCGGTCGATCCTGGCGTGACACCGTCGGGATAGATGCCGATCCAATCCTTGGGATTGCCCGGGCCGCCGGCGAAGGACACCGAGATGGCTTCGCGTGGGAAGTAGTTCTCGCGGCTGGTGACGACGGATTGCGCCTGGAGGGCGGGGCTGATGACCAGTCCGGCCAGGAGGGCTGTCAGGAGCCTTCCGCGGTCGGGTCGTTGCGGGGTCGGGTTCGTCTTCATGGGTTCAGGTCGATGAGCAGGGGGGATGAAGTCGGGATGCGGGGAGAGGATTGGAGCCGTGACGGGGTGCGGGCTGGTGGGCTTGCGGGCTTGGAATCTCAGGGGGTGAGGGCCACCGGGGTGATGCCGTCGGGTCCGGGCTGGGCCCATTCCGTGACGATCCTCCCGCCGGCCTCGGAGGCGATCGGCACCCACTCGGTGTCGTTGGTGCGCCGCACCCAGCGGTGGGCCTGGGCTTCGGAGCGCGGGATCGCCGGGGCGGGGCCTCCCTGCCGGGCCAGTTCCATCTGCCGCTGCAACTCGGGCGAGTAGCGCTCGAGGTAGGCCACCCTCCACGACGACCGCTCGTCGGGTTTGCCCGTCACGGACACGACCACCGCGCGGTAGCCGTCGGCGTCTGGGCCATCGATGCCGGCCACCGGTGGGATGGCGTCGATGGGCCCCTCGAAGAGCCGCCCGGCGCTCAGGTCGTAGAAGAACCCGCGGGGGCCGGTGTCTCCGGACGACCAGGTCCGGTACAGCAGTGCCAAGGCCGCGGCGGCCGCCACGGCGGCCCCGGCCAGTTGCAGGTTCCTTGGGGTGGCCATGGTCGTCTCAGTGGGGATCGGCCTTGGCCGACCACCAGCATTCGCTGGTGTTGCAGGGGATGCGTCCCGGGTCGAGCGTGCGGGAGCCGCCGTCGGCGAAGGCGTGGTTCGAGCGGCGCTGGTGGCGTACCGCCCCCTTGTCGCCCTGCGCCAGCCGGTTGAAGCCCGCCTGGTTGGCGTCGCCCAGCTCCTTCCAGATCCACCAGCGGTCGGCAGGCCACACCCCGTACACGTCGCTGTTCCCGTCGCCGAAGAGGATCAGCTGGGAGGCCGCCTCCACCATGCCCCACCGGCACAAGTTGTTCTCGTAGCCGGCCGGCCGGCCGAAGGGCGGTTGGGCCCCGCCTGAGAGCCAGTGGACATTGACCGCCCCGAGCCCGCTGGGGATGTCGATCTCACCGGGGGTCAGTTGGCCGAGCACCCAGGGACTGGGCCGCGACGTCGGGCGCGCCTTCGCGCTGGCGTAGACCTCGTTCTTCTCGGCCGGGCAGTCGTAGACCCTGGGGTTCTGGCCGACGTTGGGATACAGGTAGGCGCGCCAGCTCGATTCGCCGTCGGGGATGCGTGCCTGGATCGGGGGGAAGCCGTCGCGGTTGTCGTTGGTGTAGAGGTGGAGGGCGACACCCAGTTGGCGCAGGTGGTTCAGGCAGGCGATCGACTGGGCCTTGGACTTCGCACCCGACAACGCCGGCAGGAGCATCGACGCCAGCACGGCGATGATGGCGATCACCACCAGCAGTTCAATCAGGGTGAACCCCCGGACCCGGGCGAGCGGGCAGGAACGACGCGGATTCGGGCACTCCGGCTTCATGGTGGCACGCTGCTTCCCGTGCCCCACGGAAAGCAAGTGAAACCGCCAAACCGCCACCGCCCCTTGGGACTCCCATCTCACCCGCTCAGGATGCCGACAAAGTCTGGTCCGTTTCATCCGACGGTTCGGTGAGGAACCGGTGACGGACGTGTTTCGGGACCTGCTGGGGCAAGAGAGAAGGCCGGGAAGCGGTGGTCCACTTCCCGGCCTGCATGGGGCGCCTTGCGCCCGTGGAGCCTTCAGGCCCGGGGCACGGTCGTGCCCGTTCCGGACTCTACGAGCAACCCAGGCTCTCGCCGCAGTTCAGGCACTTGTAGCAGGCGCCGTTGCGCACTGCGATGTGGCCGCACTTCGGGCAGGGCGGGGCGTCCTTCTGGTTCTGGATCGTCGCCGTCAGCGAGGCGGCGATCAGGTGGCCGGCCGCCGCCGCCGAGGGGATGCCCTCGCTGGTGGTCGCCGTGGCGCTGACCTTCAGCATGAGAGAGGCCTCGGCCTCGTCGGCCAGGGGCAGGTCACCGACCGGGCGGTTTATCTTTTTTTTTAGATCCGCCGCCACCGTGGGCATGGGCAGTTCGGCCTGACCGGCGTTGGGCGAGTTGGCCTCGCGGTAGCCCGGGACGAACTGGCAGGCCATCCAGCGGAACACGTAGTCGATGATCGAGCTGGCCTGCCGGATGTCGGGGTTGCGGGTGAAGCCGCTGGGCTCGAAGCGCTGGTGGGCGAACTTCTTGACCAGGGCCTCCAGCGGCACGCCGTACTGCAGCGACATGCTGGTCAGGGCGCCGACCGAGTCCATGAGGCCGCCGATGGTGGAGCCCTCCTTGGCCATGGTGACGAAGAGCTCGCCCGGCTGGCCGTTTTCGAAGAGACCGACTGTCAGGTAGCCCTCGTGGCCGGCCACGTCGAACTTGTGGTTCACGGCCATGCGGGTGTCGGGCAGGCGGCGGCGGATCGGGTGCTGGCCGCTCTCGCGCAGCGCGCCCAATTCGGTCTCCAGCGAGGCGATGCGGGCCTCGAGGGTCTTGACCTGCTCCGGATCGTTCCCGCCGGCGGCCGTGTCGGACTTGTCGCCACCTTCGCTGGTGCGCTTGGTGTTGAGCGGCTGCGAGCGCTTGGAGCCGTCGCGGTAGATGGCCACGCACTTGAGGCCCATCTTCCAGGCGTCGACGTAGGCGTTGCGGATGTCCGCCGTGGTGGCGTCGTGCGGCATGTTGACCGTCTTGGAGATCGCCCCGGAGATGAACGGCTGGGCGGCTCCCATCATGCTGAGGTGGGCCTTGTAGTGGATGCTCCGCTGGCCCTTGAAGGGCTTGAAGGCGCAGTCGAAGACCGGCAGGTGCTCCGGCTTGAGGCCCGAGGCGATGATGGCCCCGCCGTCACCGACCACGTCCTCGATGGTGTCGTGCACCTCGATGTGCTTCTCGATGGCGGCGATCGCACCGGCGGAATAGCCCAGGCGCTGCAGGGCCTCGGGCACCGTGCGGTTGACGATCTTGAGCATGCCGCCGCCGGCCAGAAGCTTGTACTTCACCAGGGCGATGTCGGGCTCGACGCCGGTCGTGTCGCAGTCCATGAGGAAGGCGATGGTGCCGGTGGGGGCCAGCACGGTGACCTGCGCGTTGCGGTAGCCGACCTCGCGGCCGCGGGCGATGGCGCGGTCCCAGGCGCGGCGGGCCTCGTCCTTGAGGTAGGCGAACTCGCGGCTGGCCTGGATGCCCTCGACGGCCTCGCGGTGCTGCTGCACCACGCCGAGCGTGCTGGCCACGTTGTCCTTGGCCGCGGTCTTGGCGACGCCGCCGCAGGAGGAGTCGTGGTAGCCGGGGAAGGCCCCCTGGATGGCCGACATCTCGGCGCTCTGCTCGTAGGCGTGGCCGGTCATGATGGCCGTGAGCGCGCCGGCCAGGGCGCGGCCCTCGTCGGAGTCGTAGGCCAGGCCGTAGCTCATGATGAGCGAGCCCAGGTTGGCGTAGCCGAGACCCAGCGTGCGGAAGATGTGGGAGTTCTCGGCGATCCGCTGCGTCGGATAGCTGGCGTTGTCCACCAGGATCTCCTGGGCCGTGATGTAGATGCGCACGGCCGCCTTGAAGCGCTCGACGTCGAACTGGCCGTCGGCCTTCTTGAACTTCATGAGGTTCAGCGAGGCGAGGTTGCAGGCCGTGTTGTTGAGGAACACGTACTCGGAGCAGGGGTTGGTCGAGTGGATCGGCTCGGTGCCCTTGCAGGTGTGCCACTTCTGGATGGCGCCGTCGTACTGCAGGCCCGGGTCGCCGCAGACCCAGGTGCCCTCGGCGATCTGGTCGAGCATGCGCGAGGCATCCTTCTTCTCGAGCGGCTTGCCGGTCACCGTGGACATCGTCCACCACTCCTTGCCGTCGACGGCCGCCTGCATGAAGGCGTCGGACACGCGGACCGAGAGGTTCTCGTTCTGGTACATCACCGAGCCGTAGGCCTCGCCGTTGAACGAGCCGTCATAGCCCTGCTCGATGAGTGCCCAGGCCTTCCTCTCCTCCTTGGCCTTGGCGGTGATGAACTCCTCGATGTCCCCGTGCGTGTCGCGCATGGTGTTCATCTTGGCGGCACGGCGGGTCTTGCCGCCCGACTTCACCACGTTGGCCACCTGGTCGTAGACCTTGAGGAAGCTCATCGGGCCCGACGGCCGGCCGCCGCCGGAGAGCTTCTCGCGGCTGGAGCGGATCGGGGTCAGGTCGGTGCCGGTGCCCGAGCCGTACTTGAAGAGCATGGCCTCGGCGTACGCCAGTTCCATGATGCTCTCCATGTTGTCCTCGACCGACTGGATGAAGCAGGCGCTGGCCTGGGGGTACTCGTACTGGGTCGGGGCGCGGCGGGCCACCTTGGCCTTGCGGTCCCAGAACCAGTTGCCCCGGTCGCTGCCCTTGCCCACGCCATACTGGTGGTAGAGGCCGACATTGAACCACACCGGCGAGTTGAAGGCGCCGAACTGGTTGACGCACAGCCAGGTCAGCTCGTCGTAGAACACCTCCCCGTCCTCCTTGCTGAAGTAACCGTCGGCCACCCCCCAGTCCGCGATGGTCCGGGTCACCCGATGGATCAATTGCTGGACCGACTTCTCGCGCTCGGCCTTGGCGGGATCGCCGTAGAAATACTTCGAGCAGACGACCTTGGTGGCCAGCACCGACCAGTGCTTGGGCACCTCGACGCCCTCCTGCTTGAAGATGGTCTTGCCGGAGTCGTCGGTGATCTCGGCGGTGCGGCGGTCCCACTCGATCTGGTCGAAGGGTTTGACCTTGGCATCGCTGAACACCCGCTCGATGGAGAGGCGTCCGGGCGAGGCACCCCGGCGGGCCGAAGTCTTGGAGGACTTGCCCTGGACGGGTGTTTTGCCCCGGAGTTCGGGCTGGGTCTTGGCGGACCGGCGGGTGGCGGCCGGGGCCGATGAAGCGACGGAATCGCGGGCGTCGAGCATGGGCAATCGGGTGTTTTCGGGTTGACTCTTGGGCTGGGTGCCCCCTGGACGACGCACCAGTTCCCACTCGGGATTGGCCGAACGTCCGGAGACGGCTGTCTTGAACCAAAAATCGGGTGTTTTCTTGAGATTTCTGACCCAACCGGTTGGGGCGAAGACAGAGAATACCCCCATATCTTGTGGTTACAAGTCGCTTCTCCACAAAAAACTACGTTCTCGTTAATTCGGGGAAAATTCCCGAGTTTTCACTACTGTAAACGTCGGCATGCCCTCGACAAACACCCCCCCCGGTGGGCGATGCCGTGGAGCCCCCGCCCGCGGGGACCGGTGTTTCCCGGCTTTGCCGTCGACCCGGCTGCGGATACGCTTGCCCGACAGATCGCCATGATCCGCTCGTTCGCCTTCACCACCGCCGGGCGGCTGCATTCCCGGGACATCGACCTGTTCCTTATGCCGACCCTCCTCGCGGACACCAACCTCTTCCTGTGGGTGGACCTCGAGGACGCCAGCCCGGAGGACACCCGCAAGCTGCTGGAGGGCGTCTTCCACTTCCACCCGCTCTCGGTCGAGGACTGCATCAACGAGAGCCCCTCGCCGAAGGTCGAGACCTACGAGCCCAAGGAGGAGGACCGCTTCAACCCCTACCTGTTCATGGTGATCCACGCCGTGGACTACAGCCGCAAGGACGGGGCCTTCGCCACGAGCGAGCTGAACTTCTTCCTCGGGAAGAACTTCCTGGTCACCTACCACACCGTGCCGCTGCGGAGCATCTCGGTGGTCGAGGAGCGTTGCCTGCGCAGCACCGTGCACGTGGCCCGCGCGCCCGACCGGGTCGCCCACGCCCTGCTCGACTCGCTGGTCGACAACTACAAGCCCGCCCTCGACGAGCTCAGCATGGAGATCGCCGAGCTGGAGACCGAGGTGCTCGAGCGTCCCGACCCGGCCACGCTCCAGCAGATCCTCAAGGTCAAGAAGGAGGTGCTGCACCTGCGCCAGATCATCGGCCCCCAGCGCGAGGTGCTGCAGCGCTTCGCCCGGGGCGAGTTCAAGCTCATCCGCGGCCACCTCGTGCCCTACTACCGCGACGTGTACGACGCGCTCTTCCACATCGGCGAGCTGGCCCACGGCTACATGGACTCGCTCTCGGGCATCCTGCAGATCTACCTCAACATGTCGGCCAACCGGACCAGCGAGATCGTGAAGGTGCTGACCATGATCACGATCATCACCACGCCGATGACGCTCATCGCCTCGTGGTACGGCATGAACTTCAAGGGCATGCCCGAGATCGACCATCCCCGCGGCTACCTCTTCGCGATCGTACTCACCCTGGTCACCACCGGCCTGACCTTCATCTACTTCCGGGGCAAGCGATGGCTCTGAACCGGCGCAACCGGGTCAAGCCCGGCTTCCTCGACAAGGCCCTTGGGCGGCTCGGGCGGCTCGATCCCAGCGGCCTTCAGGGCGTCGTGCAGCGCCTGGCCCAGGAGCGCGAGTTCCTCGAGAGCCTCTTCGACACCATCGACTCGGGCATCCTGGTCACCGACGAGCGGGGTCGCATCGCCTACCTCAACCGCATGGCCACGCGCATGCTGGGCATCCCGCCCGAGGCGGGCGACGGCGAGCTGGTGACGCGCTACCTGCCCGACCTCGACTGGGACCGCATCGCCGCGCTCGACCGGGCCGGTGGCGCCGGCGTCTTCCGCACCGAGTTCGAGGTCGAGTACCCCCGGCCCCGCCTGCTGCGCCTCCATGCCCGACCGCTCGACGGGGCCGCCCCGGGCAGCTCCGGCCTGGTCCTGGTGCTCAACGACGCCACCGAGGCCCGGCAGGCCACCTCCGAGGCGGTGGAGGCCGAGCGCGTCCACGCCATGACGCTGCTGGCGGGCAGCCTCGCCCACGAGATCGGCAACCCGCTCAACGCCCTGCACATCCACCTGCAGCTCATGGCCCGCGAGGTGCGCAAGCTGCGCCGCCTCGACGGCGCGCCCGGACTCCCCGAGACGGTGGACCGGCTCGACGGGTTCCTGGGCGTGGCCACCGGCGAGATCGACCGGCTCGACTACATCATCACCGAGTTCCTGCAGGCGTTGCGGCCGACCGCGCCGAAGCTCCAGGCCGGTTCCCTCAACCAGACCGGCCTCGAGACGCTGGCGCTGCTCCGGCCCGAGCTCGAGGACCGTGGCCTCTCGGTGGTCACCGAGCTGGCCTCGGGCCTGCCCCCGGTGCTCTTCGACCCGGCCCAGCTCAAGCAGGTGCTGGTGAACCTCATCAAGAACGCCATGCAGGCCACCCCGCCGCAGGGGACCATCACCCTGCGCAGCGGCTCGACGCCGGAGGCCGTCTGGATGGCGGTCGGGGACACCGGCCCGGGCATCCCGCCGGACCAGCTGAACCGAATCTTCGAGCCCTTCTACACCACCAAGGCCAAGGGCACCGGCCTGGGCCTGCTCATCGTCCAGCGCATCATCCGCGACCATGGCGGTCGCATCGAGCTCGAGAGTACCGTCGGCAAGGGCACCACCTTCAAGCTGTGGCTGCCGCTGCGGGAGCGGCGTCCGCGTCTCATCGCCCCGGCGCCCGCGCAACCCCCGCAGGCCACTCCGCCCCCGGCGGGGTAAGCCCCGGGGTGGCCCCACGCGGGATCGCCCAAGACAGCGAAGGCCGGCACCCCGTCGGGGATGCCGGCCCGGTGTCGGGACCCTAAAAGGGGGTCAGCGGGCGGCCGCCGTGATGGCCGGGCCCAGCCGGTGGATGGTGCCGATGATCTCCGAGCGCACCTCGGTGCCGTCGGCGGCGTTGAGGGTGTACTTCACGTTGTACTGGTCGGCCTTGGTGAGGCCGTCGATCGCCAGGAACACACTCTTGCCATCGGGCGACAGGGTCGCCGATTTCACCTCCAGCTTGTCGTGGCCGTCCTTGCCGGTCTTGACCGACAGCTCCGGCGAGCCGTAGCCGCCGCTGTAGCGGTAGTTCCACAGTTCCACCGAGTAGTTGGCCACGTCCTTGGCCGCCTCCGGCTGCAGCGGGGTGCTGAAGCTGAGCTGCAGGCCGTTGCGCGCCGCATGGGCCTTGAGGGCGGTGCGGACCGGCTTCCCGGTGTAGCGCACCCGGTAGAACCCGCCGTCCCGGGTGGCGGCGTTCTGCCAGCCCTTGAGCCCGGCCAGGTAGAGCTGGCCGTCCTTGGGATGGAAGCGCCCGCGCATGATGCCGCTCTGGAACTTGAGCCCGAAGGGCACCAGCGAGGCCTGCTTGACCCCGCCGACGGTGTCCATGCCCACGCCGTAGAGCAGGCACTTGCCGTAGCTCATGAACAGCGGCGAGCCCTTCCACGGGCCCCACTTGTCGCTGGTGACGTACACCTGCCCGCCGCTGGAGTTGTCCCAGCGCATGGGCAGCCAGGCGATGGGCTCGTCATACCCCGTGGGGATGGGCATGGAGCCGTCCCAGCCCTTGAGCTTGTGGGCCTTGCGGGCCTCCGGGTCGCTGGGGTTGACGCGGATCTCGCGGCCGTCGGCGTATTTCAGGGTCAGCTCGCGCTGGGCGGCCGGCACCATGCCCAGGAAGGAGCCCGGGCGCACGAGGTTCAGCTTCGAGGAGGGCATCCAGTGGCCCTGGTTGTCGCCCACCAGCACGGTGTCGTCGGGGCCCACGGTCATGCCGTTGGGGGCGCGGAGGCCGGTGGCGAAGACCTCGAGGTTCTTCCCGTCGGGCGACACCTTGAGGATGGTGCCCTGGTGCGGCGAGCTCACGCTCGGTTCCCACGGGGCGCCCTTGGCGTAGTAGAAGTTGCCCTGCGAGTCGGTGTGCAGGTCGAGCACGAACTCGTGGTAGTTGGGGGTGACGACCGTGTCGTTGTTGAAGTTCTCGTACAGGTCGGCCTCGCCGTCCCGGTTGAGGTCCTTCAGGCGGGTGATCTGGTCGCGGCCGGCCACGTAGATGTCGCCCTTCACGACCTTCAGCCCCAGCGGCTGGAACAGGCCGGTGGCGAAGCGCTTCCAGGTGAGCTTCTCGAGCTTCTCGTCGATGCCCGAGACGATCCACACGTCGCCATGGAAGGTGCAGACGGCCGCCCGCCCGTCGGGCAGGAAGTCGAAGCCCCCGAGGAAGGTGCTCACCCGGTAGGGGTTCGGGAAGGGCTCGGTGATGGTGTCCACCACGTAGCTGCCGTCGCCGCCGCCCGTGTTGAGCCTGCCCTGCGTGACCACGGTCTCGGTCCATTGGGCCGGACCGCCCTGGGTGAGCCTGCGCAGGTCGGCTGCCTTGCCGGCGGGCTTCGGCGGGGCGTCGCCCCGGGTGACCGCGATGCGGAAGGCGGACCCGGCGCGCACCTTGGCCAGCGTGAGGACCACCTGTCCATCGCGCACCTGCAGGGCGCCCTGGAGATCCTCGTCGACCGCGACCGCCAGGGAGCTGCCCTTGGCGTCGTCGCGCAGCACCAGGCCGTGGTTGCCGCTGGCGCTGGCCACCGCCCCCGCCGGGGCCGAGGCGATGACGACCTGGCCGCCGCGGAGGGTCCCGACCGGCTGGATCGTGCGTACGACGACCGGCGCGTCGGCCGTGCCCTCGAGCGAGGGGCTCTCGAGCACCTCGACCTCGCCCACCGTGTACTTCAGCACCACCTGGTTGCCGTGCAGGTAAAGGCCCTCGTAGTGGGCCCAGGCCTTGGGCAGCGGTCCCTGCTGGTCCTTCCGGGCATCGCGGAGGTCGCCACCGGGACCGGCCCAGCCCGGACCCATCGCGCTCTCGAACACCACGTTGGTCCCCTTCACCGACGGCGGCGGCGGCCACTCGATCTTGGTCAGCGTGTTGCCGAACTCGAGGAATTCGCCGGTCCACGCCACCGACAGCCGGAGCGTGTCGAGGTCGTACACCACGTGGCTGCGTTGGTCGGTGCCCAGGTTGATGGCCAGGCCCTTCATGGCCGCGGCGACGCCCTTGCCGCGCATGACCGTGCCGGACCAGAACGGTCCGCGGATCGGCCCGGTCGCGGGGGCCTGTGCTACGAGGCCCGAGGGCAGGAGCGGCAAGACCGCCGCCGCCACGAGGCTCCAGATTGCAGATGACTTCATGGATGAGGAGGATGTGACAACGATTCCAATCGTCCGCCACCCCTTCGGGCAACGCAAGGTCTAGGATTCCGGCATGAAGACTTGAGCAGGTCGAAAAACCTAGCCCGGCTCGGCCTGGGTCTCGCTGAAGAGCCGGATGTACGATTCGTAACGGAACAGGCGATTGCGATGGTAGCCGGTGATCTCCCGGAGGATGCCGAGTGTGGCGAGTCGTTTCACCACGTTGTTGGCGGCCGGATACGTGGTGCCGAGGAGGGCCTGGATCTGGCCCACCGAAACGATGGGGCGCTCGTACAGATGCTCGAGGACCCGATGACCATTGGCCGCAGCCCGGGCCAGGTGCGTCGTGACCGCCGTTCGGTGGTCTTCCCGCAGGGCGAGGATGCGCCGGGCCGTCTCGGTGGCCTGGGCGCTGACTTCGATCACGCCCCGGAGGAAGAAGATCAACCAACCTTCCCAGTCGCCGGTATCGCGCACGGCCTGCAGGTGATCGTAATAGGCCATGCGGTTTTTCTTGAAATGATGGGACAGATAGAGGACCGGCTTCTGAAGGATGCCTCGCTCGCAGAGAAAGAACGTGATGAGCAACCGGCCAACGCGACCGTTGCCGTCGAGAAACGGATGGATGGTTTCGAACTGAACGTGGGCGAGGCCGATCTGCAGCAGGATGGGCAGGTCGTTGGGTGTGTTGAGGAACCCCTCCAACTCGCCGAGCGCCACGGGAACCTCTTCCGGGGGTGGCGGCACGAACGCCGCGTCCGCCAAGTGGGAGCCACCGGGGCCGATCCAGTTCTGGGAACGCCGCAGTTCGCCCGGGGTGAGTCGTTCACCGCGCACTCCGCGCAGCAGTTCGGCATGGATTTCGCGGATCAGGCGCACGGAAAGCGGAAGCGCTCGAAGCCGTTGGAGGCCATGGTTCATCGCTCCCACGTAGTTGACGACCTCATCCACATTCTTGGGCTGACCGGGGGAAAGGATCCGGGCCTCGGCCGAAAGCAGGTCGTTGAGTGAACTTTGTGTGCCCTCGATCTGGCTGGAGAGCACCGCCTCCTTTCGGACGTACATGAAGACGAACAAGTCCGGATGGGGCAGCGTCTGGATGGATCCGTCGAGTCGTCCCAGGGCCCGGTCCGCCTCGGAAAGCAGGCGTTGGATTTCGCCGGTCACCTGAACCGGTGGCTCCGGCGGCAAGCGCGCCGGGATGAAAGCCCGGTATCCACTGGTCTGCCGGATGTAGCAGCCAGCGCGACGGGATGCTTCTCTGGTTCGTTGAGGGATCGGTCCTGGCATCTGGCGGATCCGCTCGGAGGTGGTCGGTGGGGTATCCAAATTAAATGCTGACGTTTCTATGGATTCCAACCCAAAGCCTTGTCAAAGGCTGGATGCGGCGTGGGGTGCCAGTCCCCACCGGCTATCGGTTGGACAGGACGGCCGGTTCGGTCGACAACAGGGGCGTGGACGTGAGCGAGTTTGCCGAGCGGATCCTCTGCGCGACGACGCTGGAGGAGAAGCTCATCGATCCGCCCGGAGGACGCCTCACCGACGAGCGTCCCGGGCCGGCCTGGGACCGCGAGGTCGAGCCGGGCCGCCCGGCTGAACTCCGCTTCAAGCCGGCCGGATCGGATCGGTCGGGCAATCGTCCGGCGGGCGGTCCGGCGGGCCGCGTGTCTGGGGCTGAATTCCCGGGCCTGCATGGCCTGAGCGACGAGGCGGGCCGCGGGCGGGTGCTGCATTTCTTCACCAACCACGAACTCCTGGCCACCGAGCTCATGGCCCTGGTGCTCCTGCGCTTCCCCGACGCCCCGCCGGCCTTCCGGCGCGGTGTCGTGCACACGCTGCGCGAGGAGCAGGAGCATGTGCGCCTGTACCTCGATCGCATGAAGGCCTGCGGGATCGCCTTCGGCTCGCTGCCCGTCAGCGGCTACTTCTGGCGCTCGGTCGCCCCGATGCGCCATCCGATGGACTTCGTCACCGGCCTGAGCCTCACCTTCGAGCAGGCCAACCTCGACTTCGCCCGGGTCTTCTCGCGGGCGTTCGCCGAGGCGGGCGACCCCGAGACGGCCGCGCTCCTCCGCCGCATCCTGCGCGACGAGATCGCGCACGTGGCCCATGGCCTGAAGTGGTTCCGCCTCTGGAAGGACCCGATGGCCAGCGACTGGGATGCCTTCCGCGGGGCTCTGCGCGTCCCGCTGTCTCCCCAACGGGCCAAAGGCGTGGAGTTCAACGCCGAAGCCCGCCGCGCGGCCGGCCTCGACCCCGACTTCATCAGCCGCCTGGACCTCTTCGCCCGTTCCAAGGGGCGCACACCCCGGGTGTTCCTCTTCAACCCGCTGGCCGAGGGATTCCTGGCGCGCGGCCCCGGGTTCACCCCGGCCGCGCCCGCCCGCCAACTGGCCCGCGACCTGGCGTGCCTGCCGCAGTTCCTGGCCCGCCGCGACGACGTGGTGATCGTGCCCGAGGCCCCGGCCCCGGACTTCCTGGCCTCGCTCAAGTCGGCCGGCTTCGAAGGGCCCGAGTTCGTGGTGGCCCCGGAGGGCGTGCGGCTCGACGACGTGCTCGGGGAACGCAAGCTCGGCGGCCTGCGTCCCTGGGCCTGGGCCCCCGACAGCCAGGCGCGCCTGGCCCCGCTGTCCGACCAGGTGACGGGCAATGATTGGGGCCCCGGCGGAGGGTTTCGTCCGGGCCTCGCCGCGCTCTATTCCAAGGCCTGGAGCGCGCGGTTCCTGGAGGAGATCCACCCGGAACTCGCGGAGGTCTTCCCGGCCCTGTGCCCGGCCACGGTGATCGGCAGGGCGGTCACCGACCTGCCGGCGGCACTCGGGGCCATCGAGGCATTCCGGGCGCGGGGCTTCCACCGGCTGGTGGTCAAGCAAGGCCTCGGGCTGGCCGGGGCCAATGCCATCCGGCTCTGGGAACCGGAGCTTCTGGAGACCCAGCGCCGCTGGATGGCCGAATCGCTTGAAGCCGGCCAGACCCTGGTGGCGGAGCCTTGGCTGGAGCGGTTGGCCGACTTCTCGGTGCAATTCGAGCGGACGGACGAGGGGCTTCGGCGCGTCGGCTTCACCGACCTCTTCAACGACCACCGCGGACAATTCCTGGCCAACGCGGCGAGCCCGGGCTTCGAGCGACGTCCGCCCACCCGGGTGACCCAGGCCTTCAACGCCTGGCCTGACGCCCCGTCCCTGATCCGCCGGGTGTACGACGTCGTGGCCCGGGCCCTCGAGCCCCGGTTGGCTGCCGTCGGGTTCCGGGGCCCGCTGGGCGTGGATGCCTTCGTGCACGCCATGCCCGAGGGCCCCCGGCTCAAGCCCGTGGTGGAAATCAACCCGCGATACACCATGGGCCGGTTGACCCTGGAACTCATGCGGGCCGTGGCCCCGGGCAGCCATGGCCTCTATCGCCTCGTCAACCGGGCCCAGCTCAAGGCTGAGGGCTTCGCCTCCTTCGCCGAGTACGCCCGCGAGCGGGTGGCGAATCGCCCCCTGGCCCGTGTCGGTGCTCCGGAGCCCCGCCTGCGCGAGGGGGCGGTGTGCCTCAACGACCCCGCCCGCGCCCAGGTCTGTCTGGCGGTGTTCGAGGTGGCCCGCACGGCGATGGAGCCGGTGGCCACGGGTTCATCGACCACGGCCCCGGGGGCCCGCTGATCCGCAGCACACCGCCATTTGATACGTACCCGTATCATTTGGTTTGCCAGCGTGGGGGAGGACCGCCACGTTCGATGCGGTTCGGAAACGCCTCTCCGTCATGAACGCTTTCTCCGTCGTCTCCCTGCTGTCCGGTGTCTTGGCCCTCTCCCTGCAACTCCCGGCCGCCGAGGGCTGGCTGACGTGGCGCGGCCCCTTGGGCACCAGCGTCTCCACCGAGAAGGGTCTGCCGCAGAAGATCGACGCCAAGGCCCCGCTCTGGAGCGTGGACTTCCCCGGCCAGAGCACGCCGGTCATCTCGGGCGGCCGTCTCTACATCAACGGCTACCAGGGCGACGGCCAGGACCTGCAGGAAATCACCGCCTGCTTCGACGCCGAGACCGGTAAGGAACTGTGGCGTCATGGCGAGAGCGACTTCCTCAGCGACACCATCTACCTGCGCTACGCGACCTCGTCGCCGACGGTCGATCCCGAGACCGGCAACCTCTACGCCCAGCACACGCAGGGTTTGCTGATGGCCTTCTCGCCCGACGGCAAGCTGCTCTGGAAGCACTCCATGATGGAGGAGTTCGGCCGCCTCACCTTCCCCAACTCGCGCACCGCCTCGCCGGTCATCGACCGTGAGCTGGTCATCATCCGCGGCATCACCAGCGCCTGGGGCGCCCATGGTGCGGCGGGCGACCGCTTCTACGCCTTCGACAAGAAGACCGGCGAACTGGCTTGGTCGAGCGCCCCCGGCGACCGCCCGCAGGACAACACCTTCTCCCAGCCCTGGCTCGACCTCTGGGGCGGCAAGCGCGTGCTCTACAGCGCCGGCGGCGACAGTTCCATCCTGGCCATCAACGCCCGGACCGGCGAGCCGCTCTGGCGGTTCCCCTTCGCCAAGGCCGGGGCCAAGGGCGGCATCAACGCCGCGCTCGTCCGCTGGCAAGACAACCTCGTGGCCCTGCATGAGTCCGAGAACCTCGACTCGTCGGAGATCGGCCGCATGGCTCTTTTCCGCATCCCGGCCCCGCCGGAGGTGCAGCCCACCAACGCCGCCACCCCTCATGTCTTCGGGCCCAAGGCCTTCGAGCAGTGGCGCAACGGCATCGGCTCGCTGGCCAGCTCGCCGGTCGTGGTGGGCGACACCCTCTATGAGGTGACCGGCACGGGCGACCTCGCGGCCATCGAGGCCCCCACGGGCAAGGTGCTCTGGAAGAAGAAGGTGGGCATCGAGCAGCGCCAGAGCACGCCCTTCTATGCCGACGGCCTGCTGTATGTCGGCATGTACGTGACCATGAAGGATGCCGCGGCCGCCACCTCGTCCGACGCCGACAGCGTGGCCAACGGCGACCTCATCGTGCTGCGTCCCGGGGCCGATGGCGCTGAGGAAGTCAGCCGCACTCAGGTCACCGGCCGCGTCTTCGGGTCGCCCGTCGGCTACAACGGCAAGGTGTACCTGCAGACCGACAAGAAGCTCTACGCCTTCGGCAAGGCCGGCCGCAACCCCGGGCTGGCCGCCGCCCCTGCCGAGGCCGCGTGGCCCAAGCCCGGCCCGGCCGCCCAACTGCAGGCCATTCCCTACGAGGTGCTGCTGCGCCCCGGCCAGACCCAGTCGTTCCGCGTGCGGGTGCTCGATGCCAACGGCTTCACCGTGACCGAGAGCGTCGATCCCGCATCCATCGCCTGGGAGCCCTTCATCCCGCCCACCGCGCTCGTGAAGGCCACCCTCAGGGGCGCCTTCAACGCCGCCGGCCAACTGGTCGCCGACGTGAGCCCGGTCGGCAGCGCCGGCCAGTTCAAGGCCGTCCTCCGAGGCGTGAAAGGCCCCGACGGCAAGGAGATCGCCGGCTACATCAAGGGCCGCGTGCTGCCCGGTTTGCCGCTGGTGCAGAACTTCCAGAGCTTCGCCGTGACCAACCTCACCACGAACACCGTGGAGTCACCCACGCCGTTCGCCTACCCGCCGCTGCCGTGGAACTCGGCCCGCTTCCGTTTTGAAGTGCGCGGCAAGGATGCGGCCGGCGGCACCAACCAGGCCCTGGTCAAGACCATCGACAACAAGCTCTTCCAGCGCGGTCAGGTCTTCTTCGGGTTCCCCGACTTGAAGAACTACACGGTCGAGGCCGAGGTCTTGAGCGAAGGCAACAAGCGCAAGATGTCGGAGGTGGGTCTCATCAACCAGCGCTACGCCGTCATCCTCAAGGGCAACTCGCAGCAGATCGAGGTCAACTCCAACCAGGAGCGCATCAAGGTGGCCGTGCCCTTCAAGTGGGCCCCGGAGACCTGGTACCATCTCAAGACCCGCGTCGATGTGGCCGCCGATGGTTCCGGCATCGTGCGTGGCAAGGCCTGGAAGAAGGGCGAGCCCGAGCCCGAGACCTGGACCATCGAGGTGCCCCACCAGAAGGCCCATGCCAGCGGCTCCCCGGGCCTCTACGGATTCGCGCCGCAGGAGATGCGCGTGGCCATCGACAACATCCGCGTCACCGCCAACTGAACCTCATGCATCCCGCCCTTTCATCCGTCGCCGACGTTGCCTGACCGATCCAAACCCCGTTTCCTAGTTCCAGCACCCATGAACTCCCTCTCGCTTCTCTCCGCCGCATGCCTGAGCGCCGGCCTTCTGGCGCACGCCGAGGATTGGCCTCAATGGGGCGGCAACGACCCGGGTCGCAACTTCTACTCGCCGGCCAAGGGGCTGCCCGACCGCTTCGAGCCGGGCAAGCTGAAGAGCGGCACCGAGGAGATCGACCTGGCCACCACCAAGGGCGTGAGCTGGGCCGTGAAGCTGGGCTCGCAGAGCTACGGCAACCCGGTGGTCGCCGGCGGCAAGGTGTACGTGGGCACCAACAACGAGTCGCCCCGCGACAAGAAGCACGTGGGCGACCGGTCGATCCTGTACTGCTTCGACGAGAAGACCGGCGCCTACCTCTGGCAGCTCGTGGTGCCCAAGCTCAAGTCGGGCAAGGTCAACGACTGGGAGAACTTGGGCCTGCTCGCCTCGCCGCTGGTGGTGGGCAATCGCCTTTGGATCGTCACCAGCCGCTGCGAGGTGCTCTGCCTCGACACCGAGGGCCTGGCCAACGGCAACGAGGGCCCGTACACCGACGAGGCCAAGTACATGGTCAAGGACACGCCGAAGGAGGCGTCGCCCGTCGAGCCCTCCAAGCAGGACGCCGACATCGTCTGGCGCTACGACATGATGGACGAGCTGGGGGTCTTCCCGCACAACGCCTCCAACAGCTCGGTGCTCATGGTCGATGGCGTCCTCTACATCTGCACCTCCAACGGCCAGGACTGGACCCACGTCAACATCCCCTCGCCGACCTCCCCGAGCTTCATCGCGCTCGACGCCAAGACCGGCAAGCTGCTGGGCGAGGACAACGTCGGCGTCGGCCCGCGGATCTTCCACGGCCAATGGACCTCGCCCTCCACTGGCAAGGTGGGTGGCCAGAACCTCGTGTTCTTCGGCGGCGGTGACGGCGTGCTGTACGCCCTCGACGCCAAGCCCCAGAAGGGCGACGGATCCAAGATCGTGCCCATCCTGCCCGGCGCCCCGCTCGACCGCGACGAGGACAAGGACACCGACTACCTCAAGAAGGTGTTCTGGGCCGACCTGAACCCGCCCGAGTACAAGAACGACAAGTCGGGCAAGCCCTACAAGTACCCCGCCGCCGAGGGTCCCAGCGAGATCAACTCCACGCCGGTCTTCTACAAGAACCGCGTGTACGTGGCCACGGGCCAGGATCCCGAGCACGGCGAAGGCGTGGGCCGTCTGGTGTGCCTCGATGCCACCAAGAAGGGCGACCTGACCCGGACGGGCATCCTGTGGGACTACAAGGGCATCAAGCGCTCGATCTCCAGCGTCAGCATCGACCCGTCCACGGGCCTGCTCTTCATCGGCGACTTCTCCGGCTTCGTGCACTGCCTCGACGCCGAGACCGGCAAGCTGCACTGGGTGTACGACATGAAGGCCCACATGTGGGGCTCGACCCTGGTGGCCGACGGCAAGGTGTATGTCGGCGACGAGGACGGCGACTTCGTGGTGTTGGCCGCCAAGGGCGGGCCCAAGGCGCAGGTCTTGAGCGAGACCAACCTTGGCGCCCCGGTGTACAGCACCCCCATCGTGGCCAACGGCGTGATGTACGTGGCCAGCCAGACGCACCTCTTCGCCATCGGCGGCTCCGACGCCAAGGCCACCGCCACCGACGCCCCCAAGGGCATCCAGCCGAAGAACTGAAGGGTGGGGCGCCCGGCAGGCCCCGAGTGGATCTCCCGCGGATGCGAGGCCCCGAGCCCGCATCCGCGAGGTCTGCGCGAACTCCGGAGGTTGGCCGGTTGGCGTTGATCGGTTTGGGTTCAATCGCCGCCTTGCGCCCAAACTGAACGGGCCTCGTCGCCCGCTTGCCGTGGCACGTGCGCCGGATCAACCTGAATGGCCAACTCCAATGGCCAACTCCGCCGTTGCGTCTGCGACCCCCAGTGATTAGCTTTTGGCCAATCGGTTTACACGGTGCGGGTGTGGTTCAATGGTAGAATGTGGGCTTCCCAAGCCTGAGACGAGGGTTCGATTCCCTTCACCCGCTCCACTCCACTTTTCCTCGGTTTTCTGCGGATTCCCCGGTTTAGTGCTAACACCAGTGCTAACAAATCCTCCGGAATCCACCCTCGTCCGCTGACTTCCAAGGATAGTTTCTGGCCTTGGCCAGCCGGCCCGGATACCAAGGCGTCGCCTGCCGATCGCGTCGATCAGGTTCCATCGATCGGGGGACCACCCGCCTTCGGGTTGGACGGTTCCTCCAGCATGGACACCCGGGGGAGGGGGTCCGGAGGTGGAGGTCGACGTCCGAAGGCGACGGATTTCCATGGGGAAAAAAATCAGCAAACCGCGCAAGCTGTCTTCCGATCAGTCTGACCCGCCACCCGAAACGGTCAGAATGGGCTCGGCGACTTCCAGGCTGCCTCAACCGCTCCAGGCGGCTGTGGATGCGAGTGGCAGGTGGAAGGTGCCACGAATTCTCCGCCAGGAACTCGCCATTTTCATTCTGGCGCGCCCGCCGGATGACCAAGAGTTGGCGGCAGTCATGGCCGCGTTGAGGCGTCTAAGCGACACAGACAAGCCAACTCGCCAGCCAGAACCTGCTGCGCCGCCGCCGAGTCTATCGCCAGAAGAATGGCAGGATCGTGCCCACGCGAGGGCGAATGAGGTGACCGCCGAGGCGCAGAACCACCG
>VHCX01000004.1 GCA_016871615.1 Verrucomicrobiota bacterium | reverse complement strand
GAGACGCCACGCGTCGAGCCGACCCGTCCCGCCCGCCCTGACTCCGGTTCCGGTTTCCGGCCTCATCGGCACCCCAAGTCCACGCGTCAGAAGCGGTGGCGTGCTCGTCCGCCCGACTGGATTGAGCCTCGAGCCCCGTGCCAATACGTCGATGCAGCGCATGGAGCGTCGCAGGAGGGTCCGACGCCAGCCCGCTCGATCCCGAATCGTAGTGACCGACCGAGGTCCCCGCCTGTTTACGTGTGGTTCATGGGGCACCGTCCTCCGTGTTGATGAGCGGTCCGGCCGGGGTATGCTGCGGCCATGAATCTTAGAGGAGGATCGACCTGGAAGCTCGGCTCATTGGGGATCGTCGTCCTGATCGGGGCCGGATCGTTGTCCGGGGCAGATGCGCGGCCGGGGTTCTCGCTCGACCCCAGGTTGGAGTCCGAGCTGTGGTGCGCGGAACCGCACGTGGTGGATCCGGTGGGGTTGGCCTTCGCAGCCGACGGGTCGGTCTATGTCGCGGAATGCCGCGATTATCCCTACGGCGCCGGCCCTGCCGGGAAGCCCGGAAGCACGGTGCGCCGGCTGGTGGACACCGATGGCGACGGCCGGCCGGATCGGTCGACCGTGTTCGCATCCGGCCTCGGCTATGCGACCAGCGTGCTGCCCTGGCGCGATGGCGTGCTGGCACTGGCCCCGCCGGAGATCGTCTTCCTCCAAGACACCGATGGCGACGGGCAGGCCGACCGGAGGACGGTCGTGCTCCGGGGCCTGGGCCTCGGGGTCAGCGATTCGCTGGCCAACAGCCTTCGCTACCACCTCGACGGCCGGGTGCATGTCGCCAATGGCGGCAATGGCGGCCGACTGACCTCGCCGTTGCGGGACGGCGCGCCGCCCGTCACCCTGGGCGACCATGACTTCGCCTTCGATCCCGACACGGGCGAGGTCGAGCTGACGGCCCGTACCGGCGGGGGCTTCGGGCTGGTCTTCGACGCCTGGGGGCGCGGGTACACGACCTACAACATCGACCACATCCAGCACCGGTTCCTGCCCTTGGCCCACGCGCGGCGCAACCCGGGATTCCCGGATGTTCCGATCACGGGCAGCATCTCCGACCATGGCGAGATGGCCCGGATCTTCCCGGTCGCCGAGCCGGAGACCCGGCCCAATCACCCGGAGCAGGCGGGCCACTTCTCGGCCGCCGGGGGCATGGGGTTGTGCGAGTCGCCGATCTTCCCCCGCGACCTGCAGGGATCGGTCTTCGTCTGCGACGTGGTGGGCCATGTCGTGCACCGCGACGTGATCCGCCCGGACGGGCCGGTGTTCCGGGCATCCCGGGCCTTCGAGGACTCGGACCGGGAGTTCCTCGCCAGCCGGGACCCGTCCTTCCGGCCGGTGGCCCTCGAGACGGGGCCCGACGGTGCCCTGTACCTGCTGGACATGCAGCGCGATGTCATCGAGCACCCGGACTACATCCCGCAGAAGGTTCGGGCCTCGCTGGACCTGCGGGCCGGCCAGGATCGCGGTCGCATCCACCGGATCACCCCCCGCGGCGGCGCGCCACGCCGGTTTCCCGGGCTGGCGGCGATGACCCCGGCGCAGTGGGTCCGCCACCTGGCCGACCCGAACCCGTGGGTGCGGCTCACCGCCCAGCGCCTGCTCCACGAGCGCCAGGCCCGGGAGACGATCCCGGCCCTCCGGCGGTTGGCCGCCACCGGGAACGAGGCCTCGCCGGAGGGGAGGCTGCATTCGCTGGCCACCTTGCGTATCCTCGGGGCGCTGTCGTCGACCGACCTCCTGGCGGCGCTGTCCGACCCGCACCCCGGCGTGCGGGAGAACGCGCTTCGCTGGTCCGAGCCCCGTCTGTCCGCCGAGCCGTCGCTGCAGGCCCGGGTGCTCGCCCTCGCGGCCGACCCGCTGCCGCGCCTGCGCTTCCAGGCCGCCCAGGCGCTCGGCGCCGCAGGGACCCCGGCAGCGGTCGAGGCGCTCGCCGCGCTGTACTGGCGCGACGTCGACAGTCCCTGGACCCGGCGCGCCATCCTGGGCTCGTTGCGACCGGGCGAGGCCTCCCGGGTGTTCGAACGGTTGGCATCCGCCGCCCCGCCCGGTTCGGTCTCCCCCGACCCGGGGCCGGCGCTGCGGGACCTCGCCGAGTCCGTGGCCGTCCAGGCCTCGACGGCCCCTTCCGCCCTTGGGGATGCGCTGGGTCTCCTCGGGAGCCTGTCCGCCCAGCCGGCATGGCGGGCTCCCCTGCTCGAGGGCCTGGAGGCCGGGTTGGCGCGGGCGGGCGGGGTGCCGACGGTGCCGGCCGAGGCCCGTCGGGCCGTGACCGACCTGGCCGCCCGGGCCGACGCTCCCGAGTGGATCCCGGCCCTGCGTCTCATGCGCCGCCTCGAGGTGCCGGCCGACCCGGCCGTCGACCGGGTCCTTGCCGAGGCGTTCCGCATGGCCACCGACCGATCCCTGCCCGAGGCCGTGCGGTTGCCCCGGCTCAAGGCACTCGAATGGGCCGGGGCCTCGCCCGACCGTCTCGGGGTCCTTGCCCGCCATCTCGGCACGCCGGATGAGGATCCCGGGATCCAGGCCGCCGTGCTCGAGGTGCTCGAGAGCCTCCAGCCGCCCGGCCTCGGCCGGTGGCTCGTCGAGCGGTGGCCCGGGCTGCCGCCCGCGCTTCGGGGTCGCGTGGGTCGGTTGCTGGCGGAGCGCCGCGCGCTGCATGGCGACCTGCTGGATGCCGTCGAGTCCGGGGCGATCCGGGTGGGTGAACTGAACCTCGACCTCGAGCAGCGTCGCCGGTTGCTGCGGGGCGGACCGTCCGACATCCGCACCCGCGCGGCGCGCTTCTGGAGCGATGAGGAGTATTCCAACCGCAGCCGGGTGGTGGACGAGTGGCTGGCCAGGCTCCCGGCCACCGGGGACGCCGGCCGCGGCCGGGCGGTGTTCGAGGCGTCCTGCGCGAACTGCCACCGGGTCGACGGCATCGGCATGCGCGTCGGGCCGGAGCTGGCCGGCTCGGCCCACCGCAGCGTGGAGGACCTGCTGTCCAACATCCTCGATCCCAACATGGCGATGAACCCCGCCTTCGTGGCCTACTTGGCCGAGACCGTCGACGGCGACTCGGTCACGGGCCTGCTCGAGGCGCAGCGCGCCGACTCGGTGACCCTCCGCCAGGCCGGCGAGCAGACGGTCGTCCTGCCGCGCCCGCGGATCCGCTCCCTGCGCTCGACCGGGCTCTCGCTGATGCCCGAGGGCTTGGAGTCGGGCCGCTCACCCCAGGAACTCCGCGACCTGATCGCCTTCATCCGCGGGGAGAGGGCCGTGCGGCCGGGCGCTCCCGCGACGGGCGCCGGGGGCGGCCGATGAACCCGGCCCATCGCACGGCCCGTTTCTGGTGTGCCATCACCGGGGACGCGGTTCCGTCGCGGGCCTTCGCCATCGTCACGGCCTGCAATCCGGACGACCGGTCTTGCGACGACGCCACCAACCAGTCGGCCGATGCCGCGTTGGCCGCCGAATTGGACCGACTGGGCTGGAGCCGGTTCCGGGTCATCGGCGGCTCGCCCGACCTCGCCCATCAGGAGCCCGGTTGGGCAGTGGCCACGGGATCGCCGGCTGCGGCGATCGACCTGGGGCGTCAGTGGCGGCAGGTCGCCGTCTTCTGGGTCGATCATGACCGGTTGACGCTGCGCGATTGCCGGAGCGGGAATCTCGAGTCGCTGGGCTCCTGGTCCGGGCGGACCCGCTTCGGCCAGCCCCTCGGGCCCTGGCGCCTGGAGCCCTGGGAATCCCGTTGACCCCGCCAGGGAAGCCACCCGTTGCCGAGGCGCTGGGGATCGGGATTGCAGGTACCGAGATTCCGTTGGCGAAGCGTCCGGATTTTTGCTCGCATCTTCGGGTAGCCTGAAAGCCCCCCAATCCCATGATTCCTCCGCTTTCCCAGATCCGGTGCTGCCGCCGCCGCCAACCCGCCGCCTTCACCCTCATCGAGTTGCTGGTGGTGATCGCCATCATCGCGATCCTCGCCGGAATGCTCCTCCCGGCCCTCGCCAAGGCCAAGGCCAAGGCCCTGGGCATCAGTTGCATCAACAACCAGCGCCAGATGGGCATCGCCACCGCGATGTACACGCAGAACCACCAGAAGTACCCGGGTTGCATCAAGGTGCCCGAGTTCTACTACCTCTGGCCGTTGCGGCTCTTCGGCGAGATGGGCACCAACCGTGCGTCGTTCTACTGCCCGGCCAATCCCAAGGACGCCCAGTGGGACACCAACGTGAACAAGACCTTCCCTCAGGGCATCAACCTGGTGCTGGCCTCGGGCGCGGGCTCGCGGTTCAGCTTCGGCTACAACGACTGGGGCCTGCGCAACCCGACCGCCGACATCGGCCAGCAACTGGGCCTCGGTGGCGACATCAACCCGCCGGGTCAACCGGAGATGCCCGAGACCCGCGTCAAGGCGCCCTCCGACATGATCATGCTCGCCGACAGCCTCACCGACCGCTCGTGGGACGGGAACATCGATCCCAAGGAGCGGGACCAGTGGCCGGCCAAGCGGCACAACCTGCGCTGCAACATCATGTTCGCCGACGGCCATGCCGAGTCGGCGCTGCGCCGCGAGGTGGTCAATCCGCTCAACACCACCTGGCGTGCCCGCTGGAACAACGACAACGAGCCGCACCCGGAGATCGGCAACTGGACCGGCGACGACGGTCGCGGCAAGAACTGATCGGTATCGGTGCCGGCCGGGGTGCCACCGGTTTTGATCCTTCCCGGGTCGCCGTGTGCTTGGTTCCATCGTGGTCGTGTCAGGGGTATTCCAACGGCTCCGGTACTGGGCTCCCCTGGTGCTGTGGATGGCGGTGATCTTCTGGGCGTCGTCCGATGCCGAGTCGGGACGCCGGGGCTCGCGCCTGCTGGGGCCGTTGTTGCGGTGGCTGATGCCAGGAGCTTCGTCGGCCACCCTAGACGAGGTAATCTTCCTCGTGCGTAAGCTGGCCCACCTCTCCGAGTATGCCGTGCTGGCGGTTCTGGCCTGCCGACTGTTCCGGTTCTGGCCGCGTCTGTCGGCCTCGGGCTGGCTGTCCCGTCCGTCTCTCATGGCCTGGGGCTTCTGCGTGCTCTACGCGGTCTCCGACGAGTGGCACCAGAGTTTTGTCCCTACGCGCGTCGGCACCGCCTGGGATGTGCTGATCGACGGCGTGGGCGCCGGGTTGGGCCTGGCCGCGGCGATGCTCTGGAGGCGCCGCGGGCATCAATCTGGCCGCCGCCCCGAATGATTCCCTGGGGTCCGTCCGGCCCGTCCGGCCCGATCCCCTCCCGGAAGGGATCTCCATGGGAACCGGCGGCCCGGGGCGAAACCACGTTGAATTCGCCACCGGGGAGCGCGAAGACTCCGGGGAGCCTCCAGGAGCCCGAACCGTCGTCCTGGGGAATTTCCCCATGCGCCGCCCCCTGTTGCTCCCCGCCCTCTGCGTCGCCGCGGGCATCGCCGCGGCCGAGGCGGTGCCTGGCGACGCCGGAGCCTTGTCGGTGCTTCCGGCCCTGCTCGGGCTGGCCCTGGCCGGGTTGTGGACGCGGGGGTTTGCCGTGGGCATCGGCCTGGCGCTCTTCGGGGCCGGGGCCCTGTCCTATCGGGCCACCCAGTGGCCGATGGCCCCCGACGATCTTCGGGGGCGCGTCGATGCGTCGGGCGAATTGGGCATCGTGCGCGGGATCCTCGATGAAACGCCCTCGGTGCGCCTGACGGAGCGCCGGGGCCAATGGGTCGAGCGCACGGTGGTCCGGCTCCGCGTGAGCGGATGGCGTCGTCCCGGGGAGGGTTGGGAGTCCGCCAGCGGCCGGGTGATGATCAGCAGTCAGGGCGTCCCGGATTCCCGCTTCTTCCGCGGCCAGTCGGTGGAGATCTCCGGGTTGGTCGCCGCCCCGCCCGGCCCCGCCGCCCCGGGCCTCTTCGATCATGCCACCTTCCTGCGACGGCAGGGCATCGGCCTGCAGGTGCGTTGCGAGGCCCCCGCGGACTGGGTCCTCGGTCCCGGTGCGAGCGATGCTTCGCCGTGGAGCGAGCGGTTCCTGGCGTGGGCCCGCGCGCGTCTCTCGCAGGGCATCCCCGAGGATGGGGCGACCCGCCTGATCTGGGCCATGGCCCTGGGATGGCGCACCGGTCTGGCCGGCGACGTGGACGACGGGTTCATGCGCTCGGGCACGCTCCATGTCTTCGCCATCAGCGGGCTGCACATCGCCCTGATCGCCCTGATCCTCGTGCAGTCGTTCCGGGTCTTCGGCGCGCCGCGGGCCGTCTGCGGTGGGTTGTCGCTGCCGTTGATCTGGTTCTACGTGGCGGCGACGGGTTGGCAGCCCTCGGCCGTCCGCTCGGCCGTCATGACCTCGGTGGTGGTGGGCACCTGGATGCTCGAGCGCCCCGGCGACCTGCTCAATTCGTTGTCGCTGGCCGCCCTCTTCATCCTGCTGGACGAGCCCGGTCAGCTCTTCCAGGCCGGTTTCCTGCTGTCGTTCCTCGTGGTCGCGGCGCTGGCGGTCTTCCCCGCCGGCTGGGAGGCCTGGTGGATGGCCCGCCGACCCTGGGCGCCGGACCCGCTGCTGCCGGCCTCCCGCTGGTCCCCGGTCCGACGTGCGTGGGAAGGCTTCGAGCGGATGCTCTGCCGCGGGGTGGCGGCCGGCCTGGCCGCGCTCGTGGCCTCGTGGCCGATGTCCGTCGAGTGCTTCCACCTGGTCAGCGGCGTCTCGGTGCTGGCCAACCTCGTGGTCGTGCCGCTGAGCAGCCTGGTGCTGATCGCCAACGCCTTGTCGATGGTCCTCCCGGTGGGCACCGGCCTGTGGAATGCGGCCGCCTGGGTGGGCATGCACGGGATGATGGCCGCCAGCCGAGCCTGCGAGTCGGTTCCGGGCGGGTGGTGGTCGTCGGCCTCGCCGGGTGCGTGGCTGTGGATCCCCTACGTGCTGCTGTGGGTCGTCGCGGCCTCGGTCTCGCTGGACACCCCATGGCGGCGGTGGACGTGGTGGGGGGCGGCCGCGCTCTGGGGGGTGCTTTTTCTCGGGGCCCGCCTGTGGGTGGAGCCGGCGGCCTCGGTCACCGTGTTCCGCTCCGGCGAGGCCGTGTGGATCGACCGCCCCGGCGGCTCCGCCGACCTGCTGCTCGACACCGGCGATGCGTCCACCGCCAAGGCCGTGGTGGTGCCGTTCCTCCAGTCACGCGGGGTGGACCGGTTGACGACCCTCGCGGTCTCGCACGGCGACACCCGGCATCTCGGGGGGGTGCCCGGGGTGCTCACCAGCGCCCCGCCCCGGAGTCTGGTCATCCCGACCGGGCGGATGCGTTCGCCGGGGTTCCGAGCCCTCGACGGCCTGGCCGCCTCGAACGGGGTGCCCGTGCGGCGGGTGGGCCGGGGCGGATCGGTGGCGACCCTGCCGGTGCTGCATCCCGACGCATCCGACGGGTTCGCCCGGGCCGATGACGGCTCCCTGGCGCTCCGTCTGGAGGCCGCCGGTTGGCGGATCCTCTTGGCGCCCGACCTGGGTCCGGAGGGGCAGTCGGCCCTGGTGCGGCGCGAGGGATCCGGGTTGGCCGCCGATGTCCTGATCACGGGGGTGCCCGCGGTGGGCGAGCCGGCCTCCGAGGCGTTCCTCGCGCAGGTCTCCCCGAGGCTGCTGGTGGTCGCCACGGGTGAACGTCCGGCCACCGAGCGCAGCCCGGTGGCCCTGCGCCGGCGCATGCGGGGGCGTCCGTGGACGACCCTGTGGACCGAGCGCACCGGGGCGCTGGAGCTGCGTTGCCGGGAGGACCGGATCGAGGTGCGCGACGCCGCCGGGACCCTGCGCCACCGGATCGACCGGATGGACGGCCCCGTCCGTCCGGTGCCGGATCAAGGCAGCGCCACCGCCCGGTAGGCCCGTGTGGCCGTCGGCTGCGGGTCGGTCCAGACCACCAGTCCGTCCGATCCCGAGGGCGACATGGTCTCGCGGTCGGTCCATACCGAAAGGTCGTTGCTCGACTGGATCCGGTAGCGCACGCCCGGCTCGCCCCAGACCTTGAGGACGGCCCGGCCCTGCGCGTCGAGGCGGTCGAACTCCATGAGCGGAGCCACCGCGTTGGGGGGATAGGCGACGATCCGGTAGTCGTCGAAGAGCAGGTAGTTGTCGTCCCACGTGCCCTTCGGATGGGCCGCCCACACGACGTCGACGCTGCCCAGGGCCGGTCGTCGCGCCAGGGTCGTGGTCAGCGGCAGCTCATAGGCCACCGAGGCGCCGTTGAGCGACGCCGACCACCGCTTGCGCCCGAAGCTCATCCAGAGTTCCAGATCGTACACCGCGCCGTATTCAAACTGGAACCCGGTGCCGACGAAGCCCTTGCCGTCGTCGAGGGCGTAGTTGATCGACTGGTCGGGACCATGGAAGTCGAGGGTCAGCAGGCGATGGTCATCCGGGGTGTACACGCTCCACCGGAAGTCGTCGGCCGACGCCGGCGAGGGCGTGTCGTCGCGCACGCTGAAGGTCACGCGGAACACCACCACCGGCAGGGTGTTGGTGTCGGGTTGGAGCCGGACCGGCCGGAAGAGGTTCACGCTCGTGTCGCGGTTGGTCGGTCCCAGGTAGCCGATGTAGGCGTATTGACCGGTGAAGTCGGCCAGCAGGTTCGTGAGCAGTCCGTTGCCGCCCCGGCCCACCGACATCCACCCGTTCTGGCCGCGACCCAGCCCATCGACCAGATCGAGCGCCGGATCGTACCCCTCGAAGCGCTCGAAGCCGGTCTCGAAGAGCACCCGGCCGGCCGGACCGGAGGCACGCATCGGAGCCGTCAGGGCCAGCCCGAGCGCGAGGACGAAGAGGACCCTCGCGCTCAGGGTCCGCAGCGGATGGACATGGTGTCCGTTCATGGCGATGGCTCCCTGGGGGATGGATTCATGGGTCGACCGCCCGGCGTGGCCCGGGTCGGCCCGAGGGCGCCGGGGCAGACGATGGCGGAGGTCCCGACGGGGCTGGGGCGGGGGCGGGCCGGATCGCCGGCTGGGGTGCGGGGAACGATGGCACGGCCTGGACGGGCACCGGGGTCGGCGCCGGTCGCGGGGCCGGGTTGAAGGCGGGAGCCGGGGCGGGCTGGATGGTCATCGGCCGGGATTGGACGGCGGCCGGCGGCAACGAGACGGCCGGGGCCGGGGCTGGCCTCGGGCTGGGGGCCACGGCGGCCGGCGGTGCCGATGGGAACGAGGGGGCCACCCGGGCGGGCTGGGGGAAGGCCTGCGGGACGGGCCGTGAGGGCGCGGCACCGGCGGGCGGGAGCGGGAGGGCCGCCGTGGGCGCCGGGACCTGGGCCGGGCCCGGCCGGAAAGCCTCCTGTCGCGACGGCGTCGGGACGGCCGGAACCCGGGCTGCCGGGGGCGTGCCGGCCGCGGCCGGCCGTGACGACACCCCGGTTCCGGGCACGACCACGGTGCGGGCCGGCGGTGCGGCGAAGGCTTCGGGCGTGGGCCTCGGTGCACCGGCCTCCCGGGTCGACGGGACCGATGCCGTCGGGAGCGCCGTCACAGGGGTGGGCAGCGGCCTGGAGGCGGGGGGTTGAGCCGGGGTTGGGACCGGAGATCGGTCCGGGATGGAGCCGGGGCGGGCCGGGATCGATCCGCCGGGGGCCGGTGCGAAGCCGTTGCCAAGTCCCGGGGGCGGGATCCGCGTCTCGGGCGGCCTGGACGGGCTCAGCCCCTGGGTCGACGGCGGGGTCGGCGACGCGGGCGACGGGTTGCCGGTGAATCGCGGCGCCGAGGCCGGCGGCAGGCCGCCGGGGACGCCGATCTGGGGCCGGGCCGGGGGCGTCACGGTGCGCGTGGCGCGCTCCATCGGGACGCCGCCCCCGGTCACCGGCGCGGGCCGGTTGGGGATCGTCGACGGGCCGGTCGGTGGTACCAGCGACGAGGCGGGGCCGCTCCCGGCGGCCTTCGGCGGTGCGGGCCGGTTGGGGTTCAGCGACCCGCCCAGCGCGGGCACGGGCAGTGGGCGGTTGGCCGAGGGGTCGATGCCGATGCCGCCGGCCGAAGATGCGGGGCCGGATGGGCTGGGTGCGCGGAGCGGGGCCGGGCGGGTGAGTTCCTGGCGGCGCAGCACCGTCTCCGGCGGTTGCGCGTCATGGACCGGCACCTTGGGCCGGTACACGGCGACCTCGGTGGGCCGGCCGCCCCCGGTCGGATTAGGCCGGCCGCCGGAGGCGGCGGCGCCGACGGCCGGGCCTTGCGCGGCAGCCGGGCTGGCCACGTCACGGAGGGCGGTGCGGCGGATCTCGTCACGGGTATGCCGCTGCACCTCCTCGCGGGTGATTCCGTTGTTGATGATCACGGTGTTGTTGTCGCCACGGATGTTGACCCCGTTGCCGCCGGCAACCTGCAGGTTGCTTTCCTGCACGAAGCGCTCGACCCGCTGGCGCGGCAGGCGGTGATGGTACAGGTGCGGGTCGCAGAAGCGGTCCCAGGTCGTGGCGTACCAGGCGGTGGCTCCGATGCCGAAGCCCACGCTCACGGCCGTGTTGCCGTTGAACCAGGAGAAGCCGACGCTCGCATTCCAGCGGCACTCGGGCGGGAGCGGGGCCCAGCCGCAGTGGGCCGGCGAGCTGCGCCAGGCGACCCAGGCCGGGGCCCAGTCATAGCCCGGATGCCATACCCACCCGACCCGGGCGTTGTGATGCCAACGACCATAGTGGAACGGGGCCCAGCCCCACGAGTAGCTGGAGTTCCAGTACCACCCGGCGTCGGTCCACAGCCACGAACCGCCGTCGCAGTACGGCTGCCAGGTGGTGTTGACGACCGCGACGGTGGGTTGCCAGCACCAGCCGTAGGCGGGCACCTGGACCCAGCTGCCATAGGGCGCGAGCGCCTGATAGAACACCTGCTGGTTCACGACGGTCGGGCTGGCGGCGGGGGCGACCACCGTGGTGGTGGCCGAGCCCGGCGGCGGGGGCGCGGTGCCCTGCACCGTCGTGGCCGGGGCCTGGGCTTCCGGAACGGCCTGCGGGATCGCCGTCACGGGCTGGCTGGTCGCCGCCGGCGGCAGGGTCGTGGCGGTCGTGCCGATCGTGGCCTGCCCGGCGGCTGCGGCACCGTCGGGCCGGAGCAAGGCCGACTGGCGCATCAGTCCGTGGAGCACGTTGGACGACACGCCAAGATCGTTGAGGTAGACGATCTGGCTGGCGCCGAAAGCGAAGGGTTGGCGGATGTTGGCGATGTACTCGGTGATCACGCCTTCGTCGACCCCGCCCCGTGCCAGTTCCACGACATCGGCCACGGGACCCGGCAGCGGCGGCGGCACCGGGACGGCCACCGTGCCGGACGGATCCACCGGGGCGTTCGGCAAGACCGGGGCGGCGGGCACGGCGGCGGGGCTGGGCGGGGCCGGCTGGATCGCCGCAGCGGGCGGAGCGGCCGATGGGGGAGGCGTCGGGACGGGCGGAGTGGCCGGGCGCTGGGCCAGCGCGGCCGGCACCGAGGGGGCCTGCACCACCACGGTCTTCACCGTGGGGGCCGGCGGCGGCGCGTGGACGGCGCTCTTCGATCCGGTGTCGCAGCCGACGCCGGCGCTCAGGCCGGCGAGGAGCAGCCCGAGGGCGATTCGGGACAGGCTGAAGGATGGGGCGTTCATGGGGCGCAGGGGGTCAGTGACGGACAGTTTGGGGGGAAAGTCGATGCGGAGGTGCTGGAGCCCTCCCGGACGGGAGGGTGGGTCCATGGGGCCAAGCGGCCGTCAGGGACGCTGGTCTTGGCAGGGGGTGGAGGGTTCCACGGAGGTCCCGTGGGGGAGCCCGGAGTTCCGAGGGAACGTCCCGGTCGGGGACCGGTTGCTGTGAGCCGGCCGGGATGGGGGCAGAAGGTTCACAGGTGCAAGGGCGGACGTTGCCAACCTGTTCTTATTCATCGGATGAGCCCTCTGGCCAATCCCTCCATTCCGGCTACGGTTTGCGCACCCGACGGTCCGGTCCCGGTGGGGGAGTTCGCCCACCCCGATCCGGGCGAGGCATCCGTCGTCCCCGGTTCTGTCGGATTCATCCTCTGGTCATGATGCATCGATGTTTCAGGAGGGCCCTGTGGTGGGCCTGGTTTGCTTGGGTGTCCCCGCTGCTGCTCCTCGGCCAGGGGGCGCCGCAGTTGACGGCCATCTCCACCAACCGGGCCCAGCCCGGGTCGTTGATCACCGTCACCGGACTGAACTTCCTCAACCCGCCCCTCACGGGCGTGACCTTCAACTTCACCCCGGCCACCGTCGAGTCGATCCGGTCGCTGGGCCTGGGCTATCACCAGATCGCGGTGCGCGTCCCGGTCGGTGCCACCCTCGGTCCCCTCATCGTCGAGAACGCCCTCGGCCAGACCCAGACGCCCTGGAACTTCCAGGTGCCCCCCGTCGTCCAACGCTGGGGTCGGGTCGGGGCCCAGACCGAGGCCGACCAGGCGCGTGGCGCGCCGGGCGACCTAGTGCTGCTGACCGGGTTGAATTTCAAGGATCCCGACGATCCGTCCTTCCGCCTCGGGGTGTTCTTCGACGGCATCCGGGCCGCCCTCGACACCGTCACCGAGACCTCCGCGCTGGCGGTGGTGCCGCCGGGGGCCATGACCGGACCCATCACGGTGACCAACAACGCCGGAGCGACCGCCACGCTCGGGTGGTTCCACACCGCGCCCTGGGTCTCGGGCTTCACGCCGCGGGCCCGCATCGGGGACACGCTCACCCTGAGCGGCCGCAGCTTCCGGGGCGTCTCGCTGGTGGCCTTCGGCGGCGTGCCGGCGACCGACTTCACGGTCGTCTCCAACACGCTGCTGCGGGTGGTGGTGCCGTCCGGGGTCCCGGCGTCCTCACCGCTGATCCTCGAGTCCCCCGGGGGGCGCTTCCTCTCCGTGTCGAACTTCGTGCTGGCCCCCCGTCTCGGGGGCTTCTCGCCGTCCGGCGGCGCGGTCGGCACGCTGGTGACGGTCACGGGTTCGGGGTTGTCGGGGGTGTCGGAGGTTTCCTTCGGCGGGATCCCGGCCAAGCCCGTCGCCGTCGCGGCCGGGCAACTCACGGTGAGGGTCCCGGCCGGCGCGGGCACGGGCACGGTGGTGGTCTCGGGCGCCTCCGGCACCGACGAGTCGGCGGCGGTCTTCCACGTGGCACCCCAGGTGGTTTCCGTCGTGCCGAACCTGGCCAAGCCCGGCGAGACGGTGACCGTCACCGGTGCCAACCTCCTCGGGGCCACCGCCGTCCTGTTCGGCGCCGATCGCCTCGCGGGCCCCGGGTTGGTGGTGGTCGACAACCGGCGTCTTACCGTCCGTGTGCCCGAGGGGGCCGCCACCGGCCTCATCCGGGTGGTGACCCCGGGTGGCGAGGCCTCCGGAGGACCGGTCTCCATCCAGGGGCTGCTCCCGGTGATCAGCGGGTTCTCGCCCGCCTTCGGCTCGGTGGGCACGGAGGTGCGCATCTCGGGCACCGAACTCGGGTTGCCGGCCGTGGTGCGCTTCGCCGGCGTGGTTGCCCCCGGTGTCTCGGCCTGGACCAACGGCCTGCGGGTGCTGGTGCCCGCGGGCGCGGTGAGCGGCCGGATCACGGTCGAGACGGCCGCAGGCTCGGCGGTCTCGCCGCAGGACTTCCTGGTGGGCACCACGGCCGACATCGACGTCGCCCTCGCCGCCTCGGCCGATCCGGTGGTCGTGGGTTCGGAGTTCCGGCTCGACCTCCGGGTCCGCAACCTGGGCCCGCTGCCGGCGACCAATGTCACGGCGACCCTCGGCCTGCCCGCACCGGCCGAGTTCCTCGGCGCGACCTTCGGGGGTGGTGGAAGCTTCCAGTCGGGGACCGCCGGCCTGTCCTTCGTGGTCGGCACCCTGCCGGCCAAGTCCGAGTGGACGGCGCGGGTGCGCATGCGTCTCCCGCTCGAGTCGGCTCCCCGGTTCGAGGCGGTCGCCGCCACGACCACGCCCGATCCGGACACCCTCGACAACCGGGCCGCGGTGACGGTGCGGGCGCAACCCCTGCGCCTGGCCCTCACCGGCTTCGGCGACGACCTGTGGGTCTTGAGCTGGCCCGCGCTGGCCACCGGGTTTGAGCTGCAGGAGTCCACGCTGGACCTGCCACGCCAATGGCGGCCGGTGGACGGCGTCCCGTTGAATGACGGCGTCCGTTTCCAGTGGTCCACCAGCGCCACCAACGCGGGCCGGCTGTTCCGCCTGCGCGCGCGGTGAGCCGGGTCGGCGGCCCGCAGGCCCGGGCTCAGCCGAAGTCGTGCGAGGCGGCCGTCCGCAGGCCCTGGTCGGGCAACCGCTCGAGGCGCAGGGCCTTCAGGTGCACCGTGCCGTGGCGGCGCTGCACCACGCCCTCGACCTGCAGGAAGGGCTCGGTGCTGATCTTCAGGCGCTCGGCCTCGAAGAGTTCGGGCGACACGATGACGTTGGTGATGCCGGCCTCGTCTTCCAGGCTCACGAAGCACACGCCCTTGGCCGTGCCGGGGCGCTGCCGGCAGATCACCTGCCCGGCCGCCCGCACGACGGTGCCATCGGCCGCCTCCCGGAGCTGGTCGCTCCGCCAGACGGTCTCCCGCAGGCCTTCCCGGCGCAGTGCCATCGGATGCGGGCCCGTCGTGAGCCGCAGTGTGGTGTAGTCGGCGGCCAACCGCTCGTCGGGCGACATCCGGGCCAGCGGCGAGGCGGGGTTCTGCCCCTGGCCGGCGGCTCCCGTGCCGTCTTCCTGACCGGGCAATTCTCCTCGGCGCAGGGGGCGCTCGGCATGCCACAGGGCGGAGCGCCGGTCCGTCGACCAGGCGTTGAGCGCGCCGATGGAGGCCAGCGCCCGCAGGGCCTCCGCGCCGAGGGAGGTCCGGGCCTTGAGGTCGTCGAGCGAGGTGAAGGGCCGGCGGGCGCGTTCGTCCAGCAGGCTCGCGGCCTGGGCCCTTGGAAGCCCCTGCACCAGGCACAGCCCGAGGCGGAGGGATCCGTCGGGCTCCACGCGGGTCTCCCAGTCGGAACGCGCCGCGCAGACCGGGCGTGCGGCGACCCCGTGGGCCTTGGCGTCGCGCAGCAGCGTGGCCGGCGAGTAGAAGCCCATCGGCTGGTTGTTGAGCAGCGCGGCGTAGAACTCCGGGGCCCGATGGACCTTCAGGTAGGCGCTGGCGTAGGCCAGCAGGGCGAAGCTGATGGCGTGCGACTCGGGGAACCCGTAGAGAGCGAACGAGCCCACGGTCTTGGCGATGGAGTCGACAACCTCCGGGGCGACACCCTTGCGGGCCATGGCATCCCGCAGCGTCGCCGTGGCCTGGGCCATCTTCTCGTCGGACCGGTGGTAGCTCAGGGCCTTGCGCAGGTTCTCGGCCTCGTCGCCGCTGAAGTCGGCCATGACCATGGCGATCTCCAGCATCTGCTCCTGGAAGAGCGGCACGCCCAGGGTGCGCTCCAGGATGGGTTCGAGTCGGGGGTCGAGGTAGCGGACCGCCTCGAGCCCGCCTCGCCGCCGCAGGTACGGGTGGGCCAGGTCGCCCTGGATGGGGCCGGGCCGGATGATCGCCACCTCGATCACCAGGTCGTAGAAGCAGGCCGGCTTCATGCGCGGCAGCGTGGCCATCTGGGCGCGGCTCTCGACCTGGAAGACGCCGACGGTGTCGGCCCGCTGCAGCAGCGCGTAGGTGGCCGGGTCGTCCTTGGGAAGCTGCGCCAGGTCCACCGGGCGGCCGCGGCGGGTGGTGAGCTCGATCGTGTCCTGCAGCGCCGCCATCATGCCCAGGCCCAGCAGGTCCACCTTGATGATGCCCAAGCCCTCGCAGTCGTCCTTGTCCCACTGGGCCACCACGCGGCCGGCCATGGAGGCGTTCTCGAGCGGCACGAGGCCGGTGAGCTCGCCTTGGCACAGGATCATGCCGCCGGAGTGCTGGCCCAGGTGGCGCGGCAGCCGGCGCAGGCGGTGGCAGAGCCGGGCGAAGGCCGCGGCCCTCGGATGATCGGCACGCAGGCCTGCCTGGAGCATCTGCTCCTCGAGCTCGAGGGTGTGCGGGAAATCGCCGCCGGCCTGCAGGCTCGAGAAGCGGTCGAGCACGTCGGTCGGCAGGTTGAGGGCCTTGCCGATCTCCCGGGCGGCGCTGCGGCCGCGGTAGGTGATGACCGTGCCCGTCATGGCGGCGCTGTGCCGGCCATGGCGGCGGTACATCTCCTGGATGACCCGCTCGCGGCGTTCGCCACTGGGCAGGTCGATGTCGATGTCGGGCCAGCCCTTGCGGCTCTCCGACAGGAAGCGCTCGAAGAGCACGTTGAACTTGAGCGGGTCGACCGCCGTGATCCCCAGGCAGAAGCAGACGGCGCTGTTGGCCGCGCTGCCCCGCCCCTGCGCGAGGATGCCCTCGTCGCGGCAGAATCGGACGATGTCGGCGACGATCAGGAAATAGCCGGAGAACCCGAGCCGCCCGATGAGGGCCAGTTCCTTGTCCAGCAGCCGCAGCACCCGCTCCGGGATGTCGCCGCCGTAGCGGCCGCGCGCGCCGCGAAGGGCCCAGTCGCGCAGCACCCCTTCCATGGTCTCGCCGGGGCCGACGGGGTAGCGCGGGAACTCGTAGCCCAGGTCGTCGAGGGTGAACTCCAGCCGCTCGGCCAGCCGCACCGTCTCGGCCACCGCCTTCGGCAGGTCGCCGAAGAGCCGGGCCATGGTGGTGGCGGGCTTGAGGTGCGCCTCGCCATTGACGCTCAGGTGGGTGCCGGCCGCGTCGAGGTGCGTGTGGTGGCGCAGGCAGGCGAAGACATCGAGCACCTCCCGACCCTCGGCCGTGGCCTGGGTGACTCCGCCCGTGGCCAAGAGCGGGATCCGGTGCGCGGCGGCGAGGTCCTGCAGCGCGCGGTTCCAGCGGGACTCGCCACGGAGGTGCTGGCGCTGGATCTCGGCGTACACCTGCCCGTCCCCGAAGGCGCGCACGACCCGGTGCAGGACCGCGTCGGCGTCGCGGCCCGTGCGGATGGCCCGGAGCACCGGGCCCTCGAGGTCGCCCGTGAGCGCGACCAGGCCCGCGGTGAAGGCGGGCAGTTCGTCCCAGCCGACGACAGCCTCGTTCTTGGCCGCGCGCAGATGCGCCTGCGAGAGCAACCGGCAGAGGTTCCGGTAGCCCTCGCGCGAGCGCACCAGCACCGGAAGCACCGACCCGTCGTCCATCGCCAGTTCCGCGCCGAGGATCGGCCTCACGCCCTGCTCGCGGGCGGTGCCGAAGACGCGGGGTGCGCCGTAGAGTCCCATGCGATCGCACACGGCCAGCGCCGGCAGGCCCAGGCTGGCGGCCGTGCGGGTCAGCTCCTCGGGCAGCGAGGCGCCGCGCAGGAAGCTGAACGCGCTGCGGGCGTGCAGCTCGACGTAGCCGGGGGTGGACGCAGGCGAGGCCATCGGGGGAGAGGGGGTCAGTCGAGCAGGGCGTCGACGGTCCAGCCCTCGGGCTGTCGGACTAGCCGCAGGACCTGCCCGCGCAGGGTGGTGGCGTCCCATTCCTCACGATGCCAGGCCCCGGATTCCCACCAGCGGCCCGAGGCGCGCCAGGGCCCGAGCGTCACCACCAGTCGGCCCTGGGCGATCGGGCAGCGGATCGACACGGGGCGGCCCTCCACCGCTTCGACGGTGGCCGCCGGCGCGGGCCGGAGCCGACGCAGCCCGGGGGCCTGGAGCGCCGGGCGTGGCTGCGCCAGGGGCGGGATTCCCTCGAACTCCGGCGGGGCCAGGCGGAAGGCGTCGACGCCGTGCCGCGGCAGTTTGACTGGCGTGCCCACGCGGTCCGGGCCCAGGAGGGCGGCGATGCGGCCGAGGGTCTCCTGGAACTGGCGCGGATCCTTGAGCGTCGTCTCGAAGAGTCCGAACTGCCGCTGCGCCGGCACGGTGGTCTCGAGCGTGAGCCGCAGTCCGACGACGGCGCTCTCGCTGCGCACGGTCTCGAGGTGGGTGGCCAGCAGGCGCTGGAGCACGGCCGGGTCGCGGGTGGGTTCCGGGATGGCCAGCCGCCGGTCGAGCCGCGCCCCCGACTCGAGGCGCAGCGACAGGTCCATGGCCTCGGCCGCGCGGGCTCCCAGCGCGAGCCGGGCGCAGAGCGATCCGGTGAAGCGGTTCAGCAGGAAGAGCAGCGGCTCGAGGGTCTCCACCGGGTCCTCGAAGTCCCAGGATTCGGTCCACACCTCCGGGGGGCGGACCGTGTTCAGCGGCCGGGTGGTCCGCGTGGAGGCCGCGGCCAGCAGGCCGATCGCCTCGAGCCCCAGCCGGTCGGCCAGCTCGGCCGGGTCGAGGGCCAGCAGGTCGCCCACGGTGCGCAGGCCCCAGCCGGCCAGGATCCGGGCCGTGTCGCTCGAGGGCTCCAGTGCCGACACCGGCAGCGAGGCGACGAAGCCCGTGGCGTCGGTGACCACGTGGACCTCCTCGCCGAACAGGGCGGCATGGCGTGCCAGGTTGGGGGTCGCGCCGACGCCGATGCGGGGGCGGAGTCCCTGGGCCAGGAGCACCGCGCGCAGTTCGCCAGCCCAGGCCTGCAAGGTCGCGGGCTCCGGGGGCTGCAACCGGCTCAGGCCCCGCAGGTCCATCGTGCACAGGCCCGGGGCGGTGGATTCGAGGTGCGGCGAGAAGCCGTAGGCGCACTGCAGCAGGACGTCGGTGGCGGCCGTCTCGCTCGACGGGTCGCGGTGGCGGATGCGGACGCCCGCGCATCGGGCCAGCGCCTGGGTCGCGGTCTGCCCGCGTTCGACGCCCGACTCCAAGGCGGGCTGGGTCGCCTCGAGGACCACCGGGGTGCCGCGGGCCCTCGGGTCCACCAGGGCCACGGGCTGTTCCCAGAGGTCCGGGGCCGGCCGCAGCACGGCCTGGAGCGGGAACCGGGGCAGGTGGAGGGCGGCGTACATGGAGCGCGGGTCGTGAGGGGTGGGGCTTGGGATGGTTGGAGACGCGCTGGGCGACCGGGCGTTCAGGCCGTCCGCTGGAAGTCCGCCTCCAGGATCCGCCGGCGTTCGGCCTCGAATCGGAGGTCCAGGGCCCCGGGGGAGCGTTCGAGATCGCGGTGGTCGAGCCGGGTGCGCGAGACGATGCGCGCGGCGGCTCCGCTCACCAGGGGGTGCGGCGTCACGACCAGCACGGTGCCGCCCTGCTGTTCCATCAGCCGGCCGAAGCGGTACCACAGGGTGCCCTGGATGCGCCGCAGTTCGTGGGCCGGGTTCAGCTTCAGGTCCAGCACCACGAGGGCGATGTTGCGGTCGCGCAGCAGCAGGTCGGTGGTCTGCAGCGCCTCGGCGGTGCTGCGGCAGCGGATCCACAGCAGGTGGGCCAGGGCCTCGGGCTCCAGCGCGTCCACGTCGAGGCTGTCGGCGCCGTCCACCAGGGTCAGGAAGCGTCCGGCCGCGGCCGTGTGCCGCAGCAGCGCATGGAGGAACTGGGCGCTGCCGGAGCCTTCGCCCGGGGCGATCAACTCGGTGAATCCCCCCTTGGGCAGGCCACCTACGAGGGCCTGGTCCACCGCCTCGATGCCCGTGGCCAGCGTGTCGGGAGCCGTCCGTCGCGGCGCGATGCCCAGCCGGGCGCGCGGCAGCCGTTCGGCCAGGAATCGGCGCAGTTCGATGATCTGGGTGTCGTTGGGCATCGCAGGAACCGGGATCGGGCCGGGGGATCAGTCTAGGGCTTCCCGCCGGGTGTAAAACCCAAATCCTTCGGGCGTGCAGAATCCATCTGATCCCAGGACAAGGGGTGTCTGAGGGTCGATTCTCTGCGCTGGGAGGCCTGAGGCGAGGCGGGCCGGGCGGATTCCATCGATGGAGACTTCGTTTCATGGCTGATTTCCCGTTCCCGAGGGTTTTCGCGGCTTTGCCTCCGGGCTTCGCCTGGGGTTGACTGGGCCGATGATGTCTCGGGCGATTCGGACGGCGTTGACTCTGGGGATGGCGGTTTTGGTGGACGGGATGCGGGCCGCGGAGGTCCCTGGCGGGCTCACCTTCGAGCGGTTGGCTTCCCTCCGGCGATTGAGCGATCCGCAGCCCTCGCCGGATGGGCGGTGGATCGCCTGCGTGGTGAGCACCCCCGACCTGGCCACGAACCGCACCGACAGCGATGTCTGGCTGGTGCCGGTCGGCGGCGGGGTCCCGCGGAAGTTCGCCGCCTCGCCCAAGCACGACCGGCATCCGCGCTGGTCGCCGGACGGGCGGTGGCTGGCCTTCGAATCCCATCGCGACGGGGAGCCTCAGGTGTGGATCCAGCCGGTCGATGGCGGCGAGGCCCGTGCCGTGACGCGCCTGTCCACCGGGGCCAGCGCGCCGGTCTGGTCGCCCGACGGCTCGAGGATCGCCTTCCTGTCGTCGGTGTTCCCGGAGTTCTCGGGCAAGCCGGCGGCGGAATCCGAACGCCTCAACCGCGAGCGGATCCAGGGGCTGGAGAAGGGGCAGGTGAAGGCCCGGGTGTACGACGCGCTGCCGGTGCGCAAGTGGGACGCCATGAACGACGGCCGTCGCAACCACCTCTTCGTGGTGTCGGTGGCGCAGGGCGCGGCGGTGAAGGACCCGGTGGATCTCACGCCGGGGGCGCAGGACGCGGTGCCCTGGTCGAGCACCTTCGCCTCGGGCGACGAGTTCGCCTGGGCGGCCGATTCGAGGTCGCTGGTGCACACGCCGTCGCCGGCCCCGGTGCGCGAGGAGTCGTGGTCCACCGACCACAACGTGGTGTCGGTGTCGGTGGACGGGGCGCGGCATGAGCCGCTGACGACGCAGCCGGCGGCCGACGGGTGCCCGCAGTTCTCCCCGGATGGCCGGTGGCTGGCCTACCGGGCCCAGGCGCGGGCGGGCTTCGAGGCCGACCGCTGGCAGTTGATGCTCCGGGACCTGAAGACGGGTCGGGTCCACGGCCGGACCCGCGATTGGGACCATTCGGTGGAGTCGATTGCCTGGTCGAAAGGCGGCTGGCTGGTGCTCGAGGCGGAATCGAAGGGTCGCAAGCTGCTGTGGCGAGTGGACCCGGAGGGCGATTCGGCGCCGCGCGCGCTGACGTCGGTCGGCTCGGCGAGCGATGCGGTGGCCGGTGCCGACGGGGCCTCGGTGGTGTTTCTGGAGTCGCGGATGGATTCGCCGGCGGTGCTGAAGTCGGTGGATGCGGCCTCGGGCCGGGTGGTCACCGTGTGGGATCCCAATGCGGAGGCGCGTGTCGGTTGGGACCTGCCGGTTCCGGAGTCGGTGACCGTGAAGGGAGCCGGCGGGGTGCCGGTGCAGTTGTGGATCCTCAAGCCGCCGGGGTTCGATCCGGCCAAGCGGTACCCGCTGGTGTTCTGGGTGCACGGGGGACCGCAGGGGGCGTTTTTGGACAGCTGGTCGTATCGCTGGAATCCGCAGGTCTGGGCGGCGGAGGGCTGGGTGCTGGCGATGCCGAATCCGCGGGGATCGACGGGGTTCGGACAGAAGTTCACCGACGACATCTCGCGGGACTGGGGCGGGAAGGTCTTCAAGGACCTGATGGCGGCGCTGGACTGGTGCGAGCGGCAACCGTGGGTCGACCGAAAGCGGATGGCCGCAGCCGGGGCCAGCTATGGCGGGTACATGATGAACTGGTTCCAGGGTCGCACGGACCGGTTCAAGACGCTGGTGACGCATTGCGGGGTGTTCGAGTTCCACTCGATGTACGGGTCGACCGACGAGCTGTGGTTCGACGAGTGGGAGCATGGGATCCCGTGGAAGACCCGGGGGTTCGACCGGGACTCGCCGGACCGGTTCGCGGCGCGGTTCCGCACGCCGAACCTGATCATCCACAACGAGTTGGACTACCGGGTGCCGGTGGGGCAGGGGTTGGCCTTGTTCACGGCGCTGCAGCGCCAGGGGGTCGAGAGCCGGTTGCTGTACTTCCCCGACGAAGGACATTGGGTGCTGAAGCCGCAGAACAGCCGGCTGTGGCATGCGACCATCTTCGAGTGGTTGCACCGCCATCTGGATTGAGGGCCGCCGAGCCGGCCCATCGCCCACGGGGTAGGCTTCGCTCGCGAGAGCCCTCTCGTTGCGTGCGGGAGACGGGATGAACCGCCTCCCAGCGCCCGCCTTCGCCTCCTGCCTCCGGTTGGTGTCGGGGTGGGGGATGGCATGCCGTCCTGCGGGGGAAACGAAGTATTGTGCGCGACTGCCGGGTGCGGTGATTCTGTGTCACCGGTTTTAGCCGGTGTGCGGGTGTTCCGCAGAGGACCGTTTCTTATGCCAACCTTGACAGCCAGTCAGGTCGCCGAACGTGTCGGCGGCCGTGTGGTCGGTGACCCTTCCCTCGAGTTGACCGGGTTCGCCCCGGCCGACGGGGCCAAGCCCGGCGACCTCACCTTCGCCGAGAACGAGTCCTACTTCCTGCGGGCCGACCAGAGCGCCGCCTCGGCCATCCTGGTGGCGGGCGATTTCCGCTCGGCGACCGGCAAGACCACCGTGCAGGTCGAGAACGCCCGGGTGGCCTTCGCCCATGTTCTGCCCCTGTTCTTCCCCGAGCCCGTGCCCGCACCGGGCATCCATCCGTCGGCGGTGGTGGCGACCTCGGCCCGGATCGATCCGTCGGCCCATGTGGGTCCGCATTGCGTGATCGGCGAGCGGGCGCGCATCGGGGCCCATTCGGTGCTCATCGGCCGCGACTTCATTTCGGACGACTGCATGCTGGGCGACGGGTGCCGCCTGCACCCGAACGTCACGCTGTATCCGCGCAGCACGCTGGGGCGCCGGGTCCGCATCCATGCGGGCTCGGTGATCGGTGCCGACGGGTTCGGGTACGTCTTCGACAAGGGCGAGCACCGCAAGGTGCCGCAGGTGGGGCAGGTGATCATCCATGACGACGTGGAGATCGGCGCCAACGTCACGATCGACCGGGCGGCGCTCGGGGCGACGGTGATCGGCCGGGGCACCAAGATCGACAACCTGGTGCAGATCGCCCACAACGTGACGATCGGGGAGCATTGCATCGTCGTCGCGCAGGTCGGCATCGCGGGCAGCACCAAGATCGGCAACTACGTGACCATCGCCGGACAGGTCGGGGTGGCCGGCCACCTGCGCATCGCCGACCGGGTGACCATCGCGGCCCAATCGGGCGTCATGCACCCGATACCCGAGGGCCAGAAATGGATGGGCTCACCGGCCGGCCCCGACCGCGTCATGAAGCGCCAGTACCTGGCCATGGAGCGGCTGCCCGAGCTGCTGCGCCGCGTGCAGGAACTCGAGCGGCGCCTCGACGACAAAGGGGTCGGTCCTCACTAATGACACAAGCTTGTGCGGCGATGCCGGTCTGGGGCTGAGGCTGGCGAGCCTCTTCGAATCGTCGCGAAGTCGTGGGCGGTTCCCGGGACCGCAGGGACAAGATGCGTGGATCCCGGCTGGTGTTCCCATCGACACCCCGTCGGACCGAAGGTCTTTGGTTGTGTCAACAGTGAGGACCGACCCCCCTTGGGGTGTGCCTGGGCTTGTGGGGGGCTGGCGGGGTAAATAAGGTCATGGTCATGAGCTTTCCCCGAGGTGTTTGCCAAGCGTTCCGGGCATGGGGTGTGGTGCTGGCGACGGTTTTCGGGGCTGGCGTGCCGTTCGATGTTTCGGGGGCCGGGGCGACGAATGGAACCCATTGGGCCTATCGGCCGCTGCGGTCTCCGGCGGTGCCGGCGGTGTCTTTGGTGTCGGCTGGGATGGCCTCGGGGCCGTCGGACGCCCCGGGCCCGATGGCTCATCCGATCGACGGGTTCATCCTGAATCGCCTTGGGCGCGAGGGCATCCCCCCGGCGGATCTGGCCGATCGACGCACGCTGTTGCGGCGGGTGAGCCTCGACCTGACCGGCCTGCCGCCGACGCCGGCCGAGATGGACGAGTTCCTGAACGACCCGTCGCCCGGGGCCTACGAGCGATGTGTGGACCGTCTCTTGGCCTCGCCGCGGCATGGCGAGCGGTGGGCGCGCCATTGGCTCGACGTGGTCCACTACGGCGAGACCCACGGGTACGACAAGGACCAGCCGAGGCCCAACGCCTGGCCGTACCGCGACTATGTCATTCGCGCGCTGAACTCCGACAAGCCCTTCGGCCGGTTCATCCGCGAGCAGATCGCGGGCGATGTGCTCTGGCCCGACACCGAGGACGGCGTCACCGCCACCGGGTTCATCTCGGCCGGCCCGTGGGACCTGATCGGCCATGCCGAGGTGCCCGAGTCGAAGACCGACGGCAAGATCGCCCGGATGCTCGACCGGGACGACATGGTGGCCACGGTGATGAACACCTTCAACAGCACCACCGTGCAGTGCGCGCGCTGTCACGACCACAAGTTCGACCCGGTGCGATCCGAGGAGTATTACCGGTTGACGGCGGTGTTCGCCGCGGTCGACCGGGCCGATCGGAAGTACGATCCAGACCCCGGGGTGGCCGCGCGTCGACGCACGCTGGAGGCCCGCCGGGCCGGGTTGCAGGGGCGAAAGAAGGCCCTCGACGACGAGATGGCCCGGCTGGGCGGGCGCCGATTCTCGCTGCTCGAGCGCCGCATCGCCGCCGCGGAGGCGGGCCCGAGGGAGCCGTCGCGGTCCGAGATGGGATGGCACTCGGCCATCCAATCGAGCCCCGACGTGGTGCAGTGGGTGCAGGTCGACCTGGGGCGGTCGGTCGAGATCCGCCGCCTGCTCTACGCCGCCTGCCACGACGACTTCAACGGCATCGGCAAGGGGTTCGGATTCCCGCCGCGCTACCGGATCGAGCTGTCCGACGATCCCGAGTTCAAGGCCGGGGTCCGAAGCCTCGAGGACCAGACGGCGACCGACCTGCCCAATCCCGGGACGACCCCGCGCGAGGTGACGGTGCCGGGCTTGCGCGGGCGGTATGTGCGCTTCACGGCCACCCGGCTGGCGCACCGGATGAAGGACTACATCTTCGCGCTGTCCGAGGTGGAGGTGTTCGATGCGGAGGGCGTCAATCGGGCGCTGGGCGCGACCGTGACCTCCGAGGGCGGCATCGAGGCGGCCCCGCGGTGGGGACGCGACAACCTGACCGACGGCTGGTTCCCGGGCCGCGCCGAGTCGGCCGCAGGTGAGGCCCTGACCCGCTTGCGTCAGGAACGCCAGGCGCTCGAGTCCCTGCCGGCCTTGAAGGAGAGCGTGACCCGCCTGGCCCCGCTCCGCACCGAGTTGGAGTCGGTGAACCGTGACCTCGCCGGCCTGCCGCCGCAGCGCGTGGTGTATGCGGGCACGGTGCATCACGGGGGCGGGGCCTTCCGGGGCACAGGTGCTAACGGCGGCAGGCCGAGGCCCATCCATGTGCTGGCCCGTGGCGATGTGCGCAAGCCCGGCCCCGAGGTGGGTCCCGGTGTTCCGCGATCGCTGGGCTTCGACCGGGCGATCGAGGTCGATCCCTCCCTGCCGGAGGGACGGCGTCGGGTGGCCTTGGCCGAGTGGATCGCCGATCCGGACAATGTGCTGACTTGGCGCTCGATCGTGAACCGCGTCTGGCAGCACCACTTCGGCCGAGGCCTGGTGGAGACGGCCAACGATTTCGGGCGCATGGGCACGACGCCCAGCCACCCGGAACTGCTCGACTGGCTGGCCGTGTGGTTCCGCGACAACGGCCAGTCGCTCAAGGCGCTCCACCGGCTCATCGTCACCAGTCGAACCTACCGTCAGGCGTCGACGGTGATGCATCCCGGGGACCAACCCGGTATGGCCCGCGACTCCGACAACCGCCTGCTCTGGAGGATGAACCGCCGCAAGCTGGAGGCCGAGGCGATCCGCGACTCCATGCTCTGGGTGGCCGGCCGGCTCGACGAGCGGCGGGGCGGCCCCAGCTTCAAGGACTTCGTGGTGGAGCGGCCCGAGCACTCGCCGCACTACGAGTACGCCCTGCACAACCCGGAGGATCCCGAGTCGCATCGCCGTTCGGTGTACCGGTTCCTGGTCCGCTCGCAACCGCAGCCCATGATGGCGGCGCTCGACTGTGCCGACCCGTCCATCTCGGTGGACCGGCGCAACGAGACGCTCAACGCGCTGCAGGCGCTGGCGCTCTTGAACCACAAGCTCGGCGTGGCCATGTCACGTCACTGGGCCGCCCGGCTGGAACGGGAGGCGCGGACGACTCGGGAGCGGGTCGCCTTGGGGATGTGTCTGGCCCTCGGCCGTGGACCGACGCCCGAGGAGTCCGAGGTGCTGGTCCGCCATGCCGAAGCGCATGGCCTGGCCAGCGCTTGCCGGCTCATGCTCAACCTCAACGAGTTCGTGTTCGTCGATTGAGGCTGGTTCGGGCTCGGGTTGTGTGACACGGGTGGCGGTGTGCGCCACGCCGTGCCGAGACCGATGCGGTCCATGCCGGGTCCACCCGATGCGGTCCATGCCGGGTCCACCCGATGCGGTCCATGCCGCATCAGCGCCCCAGGTCCAGGCAGACCGCTTCCTTCGTGGAGCGGGCGAAGACCTTGCCGTTGGACACGACCGGGGTCGTCCAGCACTTGCCGTCGAGCACATCGGCGCGGGCCAGTTCCTGATAGCCCGAGGCCTTGGTCTCGATGAGCACCAGGTTCCCGTCGTCCGAGAGGGCGAGCACACCGCTGGCGGTCAGGATCACGTGGCCGGGGCCGAAACCGGGTTGCTCCCATTTCACGGAACCCGTGGCGATGTCCACGCATTTGACCGGGCCATTGCCGTATTCCTTGAACTGGAACATGCCGTAGAGGTGTCCGTCCTTGAGCACCGGCGTGGACCAGTGGTTGGCCAGGGGCTTGTTGCCGGGGAACCGGTAGGCCTCGGTGGCGGTCCACTGGGATCCGTTCTTGGTCACCTTGGCCGCGCCGGCGCCCACGCCGTAGCCGGCCGAGCAGTAGACGAGGTCGCCCGAGACGATCGGCGAGGCGGCCGTCGAGATCTTGTAGGGGAAGGCGTGGCGCCACAGCTCGCCCCCCGTCTTCGAGTCGACCGCGACGAGGCCCGACTGCAGGAACCAGATCACCTGCCGGACGCCGTGGATCGTGGCCAGCACCGGCGAGGCGTGGGTGATCTTCTCGTCGCCGGTCTTCCAGAGCGGGGCCCCGGTCTTGGCATCGAGGGCCATCAGGCTCTCGCCGGCCCCGCCGCCGGCCACGAACACCCGCCCGTCCTCGATCACCGGCGACTGCGCGTTCTGCCAGGAGATGTTCCGCCCGGCGTGGTCCTTGGCGAGGTCCCGCTTCCAGAGCTCCTTGCCGGACTTGGCGTCGAAGGCCTGGACCACCAGCTTGGCCGAGAAGGTGTACACCGTGCCGCCCAGCACGGCCGGTGTGGAGCGGGGTCCGTCGCCGCCGCGGTTCTCCTTGGTGCCGTCGTCGCCGCCGTCCCCGGTCTTCATGCCGCCGAGGGGTGCGGTCCACAGATCCTTGCCGGTGTCGGCATCCCGGGCCACGAGGGTCTCGAGCATCGCGCCCCCGGAGTCCCGCAGCTCCTGCGTGAAGCACCGGCCGCCGGCCACGGCGAACGAGCTGAAGCCTGCGTTGCTCGGGACCTTCCACAGCACCTTCGGTCCACCGGCCGGCCACCGCGTGGCGATCTTCTCGGCCGTGGACCCGTCATGGCGCGGACCGCGGTATTCGGTCCAGTCGCCCGCAGGCAGGGCGGACGGGACGAGCGCGGTGGCGACGAGGGCGGCTAGGGAGGACGGGCGTTTCATCTTCCAAGGCCTGATGGAACGGCCGTCCCCCGTCAAATCCCGAGTGCGGGTTCCTGCCGGGCAACTTATGCCTTCAAAGCGTTGGCCCGCTGCGCTTTGCTGGGCCCATGGACGCGTTGATCAAGCTGCTCCGACAGGATGCCACCCTCCGGCCCGCCGCCTTGGCCGCGATGCTCTGCCGTTCCGAGGCGGAGGTCCGCGCCGAGATCTCGCGCCTCGAGGCCGAGGGCATCCTGCTGGGCTACCGCGCCGTGGTGAACGAGGAGAAGCTCGGGCACGACGTCGTCCGGGCGATGATCGAGGTGAAGATCACCCCCGAGCGCGGGGGCGGGTTCGACAAGCTCGCCGAGCGCATCTCGCGCTACGAGGAGGTGCGCTCCTGCCATCTGATGTCCGGCGGGTACGACCTGCTCGTGGAGGTCGAGGGAGCCGACCTGCGCGATGTGGCGGCGTTCGTCTCCGAGAAGCTCTCCACCATCCAGGGTGTGCTCTCCACGGCCACGCACTTCGTGCTGCGGGCCTACAAGGAGCAGGGCATCCTGATGAAGCGCGACGCGGTCGAGGAGCGGCTGTCGGTCGCCCCCTGATCGCCGGCCAGGCCGATTCACAGCCGCAGGAATAGTCCCCGGCGGTGCAGGGCCCGCGCGAAGAGGAAGAGCACCAGCAGGCCGCCGGCCGCATGGAGGACCTCCCCGGTGGCACCCCATCGGCTCCGCACCTCGGGCGACAGGAACCGCCCGGCCACCGAGCCGTAGCCCACGACGCTGGCCAGCAGGTAGAGGGTGATCGCATTGGTTCCGATCCACACGAACGGCTGGCACCAGCGCCGCCAGCCCCACACGTCCACCGCCTGATGGAAGCCGGCCAAGAGCAGGAAGCTCCAGCCGCCGGCGAAGAGCACGAAGGACGAACTCCAGAGCTTCTTCACGATGGGGAAGACCTCGCCCCAGGCGTACCCCGCCGCCAGGCAGGCCACGCCCGCGGCCGCCAGCCGCATCGTCCGCTGGCCCGGCCGGAGCGATCCCTGGCGCAGGAGGGCGCCTGCGAAGACGCCGAGCAGGCAGGTCGCGATGGCCGGGAAGGTGCTCAGGATGCCCTCCGGATCGTAGTACTTGTCGTACTTCCGGCCCGGCAGGTGCTCGAAGTCGAAATGGTTCACGACATTGAGGCCCGGATCGTACCGGCCGCTCACCCGCTCGGTCGTGCCGTGGTAGAGTTGGTGCACGTTGGTGGCGCCGGTGCGGGCCATGCCCTCCTGGATCGCCGTCGGGGTCAGGGCCACGGCGCGGATGGGCACCTTGGCCAGCAGGGCCCAGTACCCCAGCAGCAGGCCCGCGCACACCCCCAGGAGGGCGCGGACCGGCAGGAACACCAGCAGGATGCCCGCCGCGGTGGAGGCCAGCGCGATGCGGTTGAGCACCCCCAGCCACCGGATGCCATCCAGGCCCTGCGAGATGCCGCCCGAGTAGAACACGCCGACGGCGAAGAGCAGCAGGCCGCGCACGAGCAATCGTCGCACGGCCGCCGCCTTGCCAGCGCGCTGGACGGCCTTGCCCGTGGAGAACACCAGCGACACGCCGGCGATGAACACGAAGAGCGGGAAGATCAGGTCGTAGAACCGGAAGCCCGCCCAGTCGACATGGGTGAGCTGCTGCCGAGCCCCGCCGAGGATGGGCGAGCCGCTGAACTTCTCGAGCGCCCGCAGGATCGAGGCCCCGCCCACGATCCAGAACATGTCGAAGCCCCGCAGGGCGTCGAGCGACATGAGGCGTTCAGGAAGCGTGGCGGGCCGGTCGGATGGCGCGCTGGGGACGATGGGTTCCGGGGGCATGTCGGTCGGGGGTGGCAAGTCCTGGGTGGGTTCGGGCTCAGATCCTCAGGAAGATCCGCCGGCCGTGGAGCAACCACGCGAGCCAGAGGCAGAAACCCACGGCGACGAAGGCGGTGACCACGCCCGCCGTGCCGGGATGGATGCGATCGAGCACGGCCGACACCTCGCCGCTGGTCAGCCGCAGGGCCAGGCCGCCCAGGTCGGCGAGGTTCGAGGCCAGGTACACGGCGATGGAGTTCATGCCGATCCAGGTGAAGGGCCTCGCCCAGCCCGTCCATCCCTTCACGTCCACCAGCCCGTGGAAGAGGGCCAGCAGCAGGCAGCTCCAGCCGCCGGCGACGCAGACGTAGGAGGAGGTCCAGAGGTTCTTGATGACCGGGAACCCCAGTCCCCAGAGGTGACCGACGGCCAGCAGGGCCAGGCCCGCCGCCGTCAGGCCCTTCAGGCGCGCGGCCGCGTCGCGCGAGGGATCCTTGAGGAACAGCCCGGCCAGCACGCCCAGCAGGCAGGACGCGATGGCCGGCAGGGTGCTCAGGAGGCCTTCGGGATCGTGGGCGCCATTCCACTTCTTGCCGCCCAGGAACCGCGCGTCCACCCAGTGCGCCAGGTTGGTGTCGGGGTCCAGGTTGGCCGGTCCCACGCCGGGCACCGGCACGAGGGTCATCAGGCCCCAGTAGCCGAGCAGGATCGCGACGAGCGTGACCCGCAGGGCCCGGGGGCTCAGGAAGAGGTGCAGCGTGGCCGCGGCGGTGTAGCAGAGGGCGATGCGCTGCAGCACGCCGAGGTAGCGGATGTCCTCATGCCAGCCGTCGTATCCCCGGTAGAAGAACACGCCCAGCAGGTACAGCAGCAGCCCGCGCCGTAGGATGGCCTTGAGTGCGCCCCCCCGCTCCCCGGCCGGCGGCTTGGACGACCGCGACAGCACGATGGACACGCCGCTGATGAAGACGAAGAGGGGGAAGATCAGGTCGTAGAACCGGAACCCCTGCCACTCGACGTGCTCGAACTGCAGGGCCAGCGTTTGGCTCACCGGGCCGCCGGCGGCCTTGGCGAAGGCGTGACCGAAGGCGTCGGCTCCACAGATCCAGAACATGTCGAACCCGCGCAGCGCATCGAGCCCGGTCAACCGGGTCGGGCTTCCGGGAACGTGGGAAGTCGGGGAGGAGGCCATGCTGGTACATGATCAAGCCCAGCCGGACGCGGGGTGCCAAGGACGGATTTTCCGGAGCCCTCGTCGGGCAGGGAGGCCCGGACGTCGGTTCCCCCGGGCCGGAGGTGACGGTCGAACCACTCGGCGAAGTGGCGGATGTCCCAGAGCATCGTGAGCCAGCCGTGGCGGCCGCCGGGATGGACCACCAGTTCCACCTCGGGCCCGACCTCGCAGGCGCGGGCCTGGTAGCGCTGCGACTGGTCCAGCGGCACGAGCGTGTCGGCGTCGCCGTGGTAGATGAGGGTCGGTGGCGTCCGGGGGTGCACGTGGAAGATGGGTGAGAGCGACCGCCCGAGGTCCGTCCAGTTGGTCGGCCCGCCGGGTTGCGGGCGGAAGGCCTTCACGAAGCTCTTGGGCGGGCCGCCGTCGTGGAGGTTCTCGGTCGAGGCCCCGAGGTTGAGCAGGTCGGTCACCGGATAGAAGATCGCCACGGCCTGCACTGCACAGCTCTCGCGGTCCACGGGGTCGGTCGCCTCCGCCGGTCCGGCCGCCCCGCGCGTCGCCAGGAGCAGGCTCAGGTGTCCGCCCGCGCTGCCGCCGGTGACCCCGAGACGGGTCGGATCGATGCCGTGCTCCCGGGCATGGTGACGGATGTGGCGCACGGCCCGGGATACGTCGTCGAAGATCTCGGCCACGGTCGCCGTGGGCTGGGAGACGTGGTAGACGGCGAGGATGGTGTACCCCCGGCGCAGCAGCGGGGCCGTCATCCAGGGGCGGAAGCTGTTGGTGCCCGACTTCCAGCTCCCGCTGACCATCAAGGCCACGCCAAGGCCGTTCGGGTTCTCGGGCCGGACCACGTCGTAGGCCAGTTCCTGCCCGTGCCGCTGTCCGTAGGGGATCCGGCGCACGTCGGCCACCGTCGGGTGGAAGTAGAGCCACAAGGCGCCGGCCAGGGCCGTCGTCACGAGCACCAGCCCGGCCAGCACGGCCAGGCTGCGGAGGAGGAACCGGCGCAGCGTCATGAGGCGGGATGGGTCGATTGCGGGGGGATGCGGAGTCCGGACTCCCCCCGGGCCCAACGGGCCAACGTCTCGGGGTAGAGCGTGCGCTCGGCCTCCTGGATGCGCTGGTGCAGCGAGGCGGTGGTGTCGCCCTCCAGCACAGGAACCGCTCGTTGTGCGAGGATGGGGCCGGTGTCCACCCCCTGGTCGACCAGGTGCACCGTGCACCCCGTCACCTTGACCCCGTAGTCCAGCGCCTGCTTCCAGGCCTCGAGTCCCGGGAAGGAGGGCAGCAGCGACGGGTGGATGTTGACCACCCTGCCGTCGAAGGCCTTGAGGAAGTCGCCCTTGAGGATGCGCATGAAGCCCGCCAGCACCACCAGGTCGATGCGGGCCTCCTTCAGGGCCGCGATGGAAGCCGCCTCGGCCTGCGGGTCCAACTTGGTCCGGAACGACCCCGGAGCGATGAAGCGGGCCGGGATCCCGCGTTCCCGGGCATGCTGCAGGATACCCGCGCCCTCCACGTCGCTGATCACCAGTCCCACCTCGGCCGGCAACGTGCCGTCCTCGATGGCCCGGGCGATCGCGACGAAGTTCGATCCCTTGCCCGAACCCAGGACACCCAGCCTCCATCTGTTCTCGCCTTGCACGGCCCAGATGAAGGCGTGACGGGTCGGCGATCTCAAGCTCCGGTTGCCCCCACCGGCACGGGCGGCACCGGCGGATCCCCGCTGAAGCGTTGACGGCCCCGGCCCGTCGGCCACGCTTCGTGGCTCTCGTATGCCTCGCCTCCAGCGCGCCCTGCTTTCCGTCTCCGACAAGACCGGACTGGTTCCCCTCGCCCGCACCCTCGTGGCCGCCGGCGTGGAACTGCTCTCCACCGGTGGAACCGCCCAGGCCATCCGCGATGCCGGCTTGCCGGTGCGCGACCTCTCCGAGCACACGGGTTTTCCGGAGATGCTCGACGGACGGGTCAAGACGCTGCACCCGCGGGTCCACGGCGGATTGCTCTATCTACGCGGCAACCCGGTGCACGAGGCCACGGTCCGCGAGCACGGGATCCTGCCGATCGACCTGGTGGTGGTGAACCTCTATCCGTTCGAGGCCACCGTGGCCAAGCCTGGCGTCCGCTTGCATGACGCCATCGAGAACATCGACATCGGCGGCCCGTCGATGCTGCGGAGCGCGGCCAAGAACCATGACAGCGTCACGGTGGTGGTCGATCCGGCCGATTATGCCCTCGTCTCCGGGCAGGTGGCCGCCAGCGGCGAGACCACGCTGGAGCTGCGGCGCACCTTGGCGGCCAAGGTGTTCGCGCGAACGGCGGCCTATGACGCGGCGATCGGGGCGCACCTGACCCGCGAGTTCTCCGGCCCGGAGGCGGCCCTGCCGGCCCTGGCGGTCAGCGCGCCGTTGGCCCAGCCGCTGCGATACGGCGAGAACCCGCACCAGAAGGCGGCCTTGTATGGAAGGTTCCACGAGTACTTCCAGCAGCTCCATGGCAAGGAGCTGTCGTACAACAACATCCTCGACCTCACGGCGGCCGCGGCCTTGATCTCCGAGTTCGACGGGCAGGCGCCGACCCTGGCCATCCTCAAGCACACCAATCCCTGCGGCGTGGGCCGTGGCGCCGACCTGCACGAGGCCTGGCAGCGCGCCTTCGCCACCGACCGGCAGGCTCCCTTCGGCGGGATCATCGCGGTGAACCGTCCGCTGGATCTCGCCTGCGCCAAGGCCATCGCCGAGATCTTCAGCGAGGTGATCATCGCGCCGGCCTTCGAGGCCGACGCCCTGGAGTTGCTGCGCCAGAAGAAGAACCTGCGCCTCCTGCGAATGCTCCGCCCGCCGGTGACGGCCGGGTCGCACGACCTGCGCAGCGTGGGGGCCGAGTCGTACCTCTGGCAGCAGCGCGACCTCAAGGTCACCACCGAGGCCGACCTCAAGGTCGTGACCCGGCGTGCGCCGTCGTCCTCCGAACTCGAGGCCATGCTCTTCGGGTGGCGCGTGGTGAAGCACCTCAAGTCGAATGCCATCCTGTACTGCGGCGCGCAGTCCACGCTGGGGGTCGGGGCCGGCCAGATGAGCCGGGTGGACTCGAGCCGGATCGCCGTCTGGAAGGCCGGCGAGGCCGGGCTCGACCTCAAGGGCAGCGTGGTCTGCTCGGATGCGTTCTTCCCGTTCCCCGACGGCTTGATCGCGGCAGCCCAGGCGGGAGCCACGGCGGCGATCCAGCCCGGCGGTTCGGTGCGCGACGAGGAGGTCATCCGCGCGGCCGACGAGCGGGGCATGGCCATGGTGTTCACCGGGACCCGTCATTTCCGTCACTGAGGGTCCGGCGGCCCGTGGGGCGGCTCCGGGGCCGTGCCCGATCCGGCTACGAGGCCAGGCCCAGCCACTCTCCGGACCGGGAGAGGATGAGGTTCTGCTGGTGGTGGCGGCGCCGGGTGGCGATGAGCTTCTCCTCGAAGAGCCCCGGCAGGACCAGCAGCGGGAACGGTTGAAGCCAGGCGATCGCCGCCGCCTCGTGGGCGGCCTGTCGGATGGCCGGCACCAGCGACGGGGTCGCGTTGCGCTGGAGTGCCGCCGCAAGCAGCCGATCGAGAAGATGGTCGAGGGGCGTCGGCAGGGGGCGTGGCGAGAGGAACGCTCCCGCGATGGCCGGGGTCCGGATCCCAGTTCCGGGGCGGGTCCGGGATGGGGTCGCGGGGCGACCAGCAACGTCGCGAACCCGGGAACCGGGGCTGTTTCGCGGCAACGGCCGGCTGGGCGCTGGTGGGTGGCGTGTCATCGACGGATGGGATTGGTTGGTTTGGACCGGACCGCCCCCGGGACCCGTGGACAGCCCGGGACGGCCCCAGTCTATGTCCAACAAAGCCCAAACCGCGGCCGCGTCAATGGCCGGGGGGAGCCTGCGCCGACTGGCATCTCGATGCGCCGCCCCCGGCCACCTCGGGCCACCCACGGATTGCCCGAATTGGATTCCCGAGCCCGGGCCCGCTCCGTAGGCTGTCGGCGATGAGCGCCTATTCCACCCGGTATTATGAGGGGTTGAAGGAGGATTCGGCCGGGTCGGCCCGGGAGGTCGTCCCCCTGCTGCTGAAGATGGTGCCGGCCCGCACCGTCGTGGATGTCGGGTGCGGGTCGGGCACCTGGGCACAGGCCTATGCCCAGGCGGGATGCGAGGTGCTCGGCATCGACGGGGACATCGTCCAGGCCGACCAGCTCCTGATCCCGTCGGACCGTTTCCTGCGCCGCGACCTCTCCCAGCCCCTGCGACTGGACCGCCGCTTCGACCTGGTCAACTGCCTCGAGGTGGCCGAGCACCTCGACCCGTCGCGGGCCGATTCCTTCGTGGCCGACCTCTGCTCGCTGGGCGATGTCGTGGCCTTCAGTGCGGCCATCCCGGGGCAGGGCGGCACCCATCATGTGAACGAGCAGTTCCAGAGCCACTGGACCCGCCGGTTCCGCTCGCAGGGCTTCGTCCCGTTGGACTGCGTGCGGCACCAGATCTGGGGCAACGACAAGGTCGCCTGGTGGTACGTGCAGAATCTCTTCCTGTTCGTGCGGGCCGAACGACTCGCCGACCTCCCGGAGGCGCGGGAGGCCGCCCGCGACTGGCCCGAGGATCTCGTCCACCCGCGTGCCTATGTGACGGCCACGGTGCCCTCCCAGATGTCGCCCCGCATGCTCAAGGAGGTTGCCCTCGCCCTGCCGTATTTCCCGGGCAAGATCCTCAGGCATCTGCGCCGGTAGTCCCGTTCCGGGTCCCGTCAGCGTTTCCCGGCGAGGCGCCGGTCGATCTCCGCGAGGCGGAACCGCACCGAGACGATGTACGGCGGCTTGCCCGCGTCCCAGTGGCCGTAGGTCGTGGCCAGCACCGTCCCGTCGGGCAGCACCTCCACGCCCGGGTAGGCGCAGTCCCAGGCATGGTGGTTGTCGCCGAGGCGGATCCGATACTGGCCCTCGCGTCCCTGCATCAGGTCCTCGAACCGGCCGACCCAGGCGATCCAGTCGCCGGCGGTCGGGGATCCCTGGGCGGTGTCGCGGAAGGAGATCACCAGGCGGCCGTCCGGGGTGTGCTTGGCCGTGTGACGGTCCCCGGTGAGGCTGGCCGGCAGCTCGACCGGGTCGCCCCAGGTCGCGCCCTCGTCCGTGGAGACCATGCGGTGGGAGGGTTTCCGCCGGCGGTTCTCGCGCAGCAGCAGCACCAGGGTGCGGCCGTCCGGGGAGCGCACCGCGCCGGGTTCGCAGAGGTGGATCTCCGAGCCGATCCACAGGGTGCGCGGTTGCGACCAGGTCCGGCCGCCGTCCTCCGAGCGCACCTGGCAGAGCCGGAACTCCGGCGGCTTCGAGGGCTTGGCGTCCCTGGAGAAGAAGCGGCCGTCGTCATGGAACCAGGCGAGGTAGTGGCCCGGTTGCCGGCGCACCGCCTCCACCGACCCCATCACCACGATGCCGCCCCAGTCCCCGGCGGCCTTCAGGGGGGACCAGGTGCGACCGTCGTCCTCGGAGACGGACAGCCGCGCGGGCCAGAGGCCGGACCAGACGATGAGGCGCTTGCGACCGTCGGCGTCGATCACCCGGTGGAGGGTGGGTGTCTCCAGCGAGGTCGCCCAGTTCTCGGGCACGGGTTGTCGCGGGCCCCAGGTGCGGCCGCCGTCGGGGCTGCGCTTGAGCTGGATGGCTCCCTTGCCATGGCCCTTGGGGTAGACGCACAGGACCGTCGTTCCGTCCTCCAGCAGCACGGTGGTGGGATGGCCGAGGTACTGGCCCTCCTCGCGGTCCACGACGCTGCGCCGATCGTTCTCGGCGGCGAGGTCCACCAGCGGGATCTCCGCGCGCAGGGTCAGCAGCAGCGACAGGCTGCCCAGCACGGCGGTCAGGCGACGGCGGGCGGATGCGGCGGGCTTGGAAGGCATGGGATGTTGCGGGTGGATCCGGATGGGCCGCCGAAGCATGCCCCCATGCCCCGGTCTGCGCCAAGGCCTGTTGATATCCCGTCCCAGGTCAGGGTCCCCCGCCCGGGACTGTGGGCCCGTCGCCCCTTGCCCGATGCCGGCCGGCCGCCGTCATGGGTGGATCAGCCGGAAGAACTGGTTGGAGTCGAGGATCTCGACCTGCTGGGAACTGAAGCCGGTCACCCCGCGGATCGGAGGCCCCAGATCGGAGACGTCGAGGAGGTTGGTCGAGACCTGCAGCCGATAGGTCCGCGAACCCAGCGTGAAGACGTCGAGCTGGACCGCCGGCAGGACCCGGACCGTCCCGTCGGCCGCCTCGCCGGGCACCTTTGGATCGGAGCCGAAGCGCCATTCCCGGGCGTCGGACAACCCGTCGCCATCGGTGTCCGCGGCCTCTGGAGAGGTCCCGAGGACGGCCTCGAGGCGGTCATCAAGGCCGTCCCCGTCGGTGTCGCGGGCCTGGAGCAGGGCCACCGTGTGGAATCCGCCGGCCGAGACCTGCAGGGCCGCCGTGGCCGAGGCCGGGACCCGGAGCACGTCGCCCGACTCGCCGCCCCAGGACACGAGCTCTCCGGTGTCCCGCAGCGCCACGGTGTGGTTGTAGCCGGCCTGGACCCGGACCACCCGGTCGAGACCGGCCGGAACCCTCCGTTGTCCGTCCCCGTCGGCCCCCCAGACCACCACGGACCCGTCGGCCCGCAGCGCCACGGTGTGCGCGTCGCCCGCCGCCACCGCCACCACGCCGACCAGGCCCGGAGGGGGCTCGCATTGGCCTGCCCGGTTGTTCCCCCAGCAGGCCACCGTGCCGTCCTTGCGGAGCGCGACCGCATGGCTCCAGCCGGCCGCGATCGCGACCACGTCGCGCAGTCCCGGGGGCACCTCAAGCTGCCCGCTGTAGTTGGCGCCCCAGGCGACGACCGTTCCATCGGCCAGCAGCGCCAGGCCGTAGTCGCCCCCGGCGGCGATGGCCGTCGCCGGGGCTCGCAGCGCGGGGGCGACGGTCTGGCCGGAGGCCTCCCGTCCCCAGCCGGTGATGCGGCCCGAGGCGTCGAGCGCCAGCGAGTGGTTGCCGCCGGCGGCGACGGCCACGACGTCGCGGAGGGTCGGCGGGACCGACAGTTTGCCGTCGGTCGAGTCGCCCCAGGCCACGACCGTGCCGTCGGCGCGGAGCGCCAGCGTGTGCCAGGTTCCGGCGCTGATCTGGCGAAGGGTCCCGAGGCCCCGGGGGACGGAGGTCTGTCCGAGGCGGCCGTCTCCCCAGGCCACCACGGTGCCTTCGACCGGGGACTCGCCCGGAGCATCCCCGCGGTCCGGTCCTGCGAGCCGGTACAGAGGCCACAACGGCAGCGGGGCCAAGAACCGCTGGGTCCAGCCCGGGGCCTCACGGCGGGGTTCCTCGAGGGAGGTCCACGTGAGGCCGTCCCAGGAACCCTGCAGGCGGTAGCCGTCGCCGCCGAGCGCGAAGGTCCGCAGGGAGACCAGCGGACGGATCCCCATCCACCCGTCGGGTCGCTCGGTGCCGACGAGGGCATCGAGCCCGTGCAGCCATTCCAACCGGTCGTCGAGGCCGTCCCCGTCGGTGTCCGCGAGGACGGGGCTGGATCCCAGGCGGGGTTCCAGACCGTCCTCGAGGCCGTCGCCATCGGAGTCCGGCGCGGCAGGGTTGGAGCCTGTGGCCCGCTCCATGGCATCGCTCACCCCGTCGGTGTCGGCGTCCGGGTCCGTCTGCACTGCCAGGAAATGTCCGGAACCCCCGGCCAGTCGCGTCACCTGCCGCAATCCGGCCGGCACCCTCCAGGCCGGCGCGTTGGTGTCGCCCCAAGCGGTGATCGAGCCGTCGGGCGCCACGGCGGCGCCGACCGACCGGGTGAGCGCGATCCCGAGGGCCGGGGATGCCGCTCCGGGAGGCGTGCCGGCCGTGCCCGGGACCGGGAAGACCGCCCCGTTGCGCCCGAGAAGGAGTCCCTGCCCATCCCGGGCGGTGAACCCCACGATGCCGGCGAGGTTGGTCGCCCCGGGGCTGCCCGCCGTCCGGAACCGTCCCGAGCCGTCGAGCCAGCCCGAGGCCGTGGCACCGGCGAAGAGTCGCGTGGCGCCGCGGACCTGGGCGTTGGTCTGGCCCGCCGTCGAGTCGCCCCAGGCCCAGATCCTGCCGGCTGCGTCGAGGGCGAGCGTGTGGAGATCGCCGGCGGCGATGGCCACGGCGTTGGTGAGCAGGCTGGGCACGGCGGTCTGGCCCCGGTCGTTGTCGCCCCAGGCGACCACCCGGCCATCCCGGGTCAACGCCACCGAGTGTCCGCCGCCCGCGGCGATGGCCACGACATCGGTGAGACCGGCCGGGACCCTGGCCTGTCCCCGCGAGTCCAGGCCCCAGGCCACCACCGTGCCGTTGGTGCGCAGCGCCAGGGAGTGGCCGAATCCGGCGGCGACGGCGTCGACCGGGCCGGCGCCCGCCGGCGGGCTGGCCTGCCCGAAGGTGTCGTCACCCCAAGCGACGAGGCGGCCGACCGACCGCTCCGGCAGGACCGCCCGGCGCAGTTCCAGCACCTCCACCCGCAGGCCTCGGCTGGTCTGGACCCGGTTCGTGAGGTCGAGGTAGGCCTCGAGCCGGTAGGTTCCGGACTCTTCGGGCAGCGTGTCGTGGAGGACCAGGCTCGCGTTGGTGTGACCGGCGATGGCCCGGTCGTTCCGGAACCATTGGAAGGTCGGCTGCTTGATGGCGGGAGCCGGAGGCGTCGGAGGCGCATTGGTGGAGGTTCCGCCCGTTTCCCCCGTCCCGCCCGGGTCGGCCCCGGGGTCGGCCTCAGGATCGACGGGCGTTGGCGGCGGCGGCGGGGCCACCGGGGCCGGGGGGAGGGCCGGGGTGGCCGGAACCAGGGAAACCACCCTCAGGACCAGCCGGTCGCCGGCCAGGAGTTGCCGGTCGCGGTCCAGAAGCTCGAAGACGGGATAGCTCCCGGCCGAGGCCGGGTCGGTTCCGGCGGCGACTTCGTCACCGTCCGGGGCGCCGTCGGAATCGGTGTCCCGGGCCAGCGGGTTCAGGCCGCGTCGAAGCTCCTCGGTGTCGGGAATCCCGTCCCCGTCGGAGTCGGTGCTTTGGGAGATCTCGGACAGGTCGGCCAGTCCGTCGCCGTCGCTGTCCGGCAGGAGCGGATCGAGACCGAGACGAAGCTCGATCCCGTCCTCCAGCCCGTCCTGGTCCGAGTCGGGTGAGACGGTGCTGAGCCCGAGGGCCCGCTCGGTCGGGTCGTCCACCCCATCCTGGTCCCCGTCAGCGCGGCCCCGGATGCCCGCCGCCGCCTGGAATCCGGCCGCGACGGCCAGCAGGTTGGTCTGGAGTGCGGCCATGGGTGCCAGCCCGGTGGTTCCCCATCCGGTGCCGGTGCCGTTCGCGTCGAGCCCCACCGAGAAGGTGGCCCCGCCGGCGATGGCGATCAGCGGCGGCAGCCGGGGCGGGGCCGGGACCTGTTTCTGCGCGGTGTCGCCCCAGGCGATCACCCGCCCCTCGCGCGTGAGCGCCAGGGTGTGATGGTCGCCCGCCGCGATCCGGGCGATCCGAGGCGCCTTGGCCGGCTCGGTGGCCTGCCCACGCTCGTCGGATCCCCAGCAGACCACGGAACCGTCGGCCATCAGCGCCACGCTGTGGGCGGCCCCGGCGGCGATGGCCACCGCACCGGACACCCCCGGTGGCACGAGGCATTGCAGTCTGCCGTTGTCACCCCAGCAGACGACGGTTCCATCCTGACGCAGGGCCATCGTGTGGAATTGCCCGGCAGCCACGGCGACCACCGACGCCAGTCCCTCCGGCACCGAGGTCTGACCGAATCGGTTGTCGCCCCACGCCCGCACCGTGCCGTTGGTCAGGAGGGCCACGGTATGGAAGGCCCCTGCGGCCACGTCGCGGACCGGTGGCAGGTTGGCCGGCGTGCCCAACTGGCCCAAGGTGTTGGTCCCCCATCCCGACAGTTTCCCGCCGGCGTCCACGGCATAGGCATGGACGAAACCACGGGCGACGCCCACGGCGTTGGTCAGCCTCGGGGGGCTGGAGCCGACCTCGCGGCCCCATGTGACCAACTCCCCGGACGGCCTTGGGAATTCCCGCACCGCCCGGGTTCCCAGCACATCGATCCGGATGCCCTTCGGTTCCCGTTGGATCGAGTCCTCGAGCCGGGCCTCCAGCAGGTAGCGCCCGGAATCCGGCCGCTCCGCCCCGAAGAGCACCAGATGGAGGTTGGTCTGGCCGGGCAGCGCCCGCCCGTCGCGGAACCACTGGTAGGTGGTGTAGTTGGTGATCACCTCACGGTTCGTGGTGTAGGTCGGATCGCCCCCCGCGGCCGGCGGTTCGTTGGTGACGATGGTCTCGTTGGTCTTGAGCGACAGCGGCTTGATCGAGAGCGGCCGAAGCCTCAGGAGATCGCCACCGAGCAACTGGCGGTCCCGGTCGGCGGGCTGGAAGAGGGGGATGCTGGTCTTGTCGCGGGGCCGCGTCCCGGCGAGGTATTCGGCCAGGTCGTTGGCCCCGTCGCCATCGGTGTCCGCGGCGAAGGGGTCGCTGTCGAAGCGCAGTTCGAGCACGTCCGACAGGCCGTCGCCGTCGCTGTCCGGCTCCGGAAAGGCCTTGGCCCGCGGAGGCTGCGTGGATTTCGCGCCCAGGAGCGTGGAATCCACGCAGGTGGCAAGCAGGAGAAGCCCGGTCAGGATCGCACGGGAGAGGGAGTGAAAGCTTGTTTTCACGGGCATGTTCACGGGTCCCGGGTGCCGTCACCCGTCGTCCGGGAGGGTCTGCAGGCGGAGGCGGCAGGGAACTTGGCCATTCTGCAGCAGGAAAAATGCCGGGACAGCCCGGCATGGGAACGTTCCGGTGACGTTCCTGCGGCCGTGCGTCGCAGGGGCCCCTTTTGGGATGCCCCGAGCGGTTGGAGGATCACGGGTTGGAGGCCCCGAAGATCGCCCCGGGGCCTCACTGGGTGACGTTGAGCACCTGGATGCCCCCGGCGGCGGCGGGATCGATGGCGTTCAGGGCGTTGATGGCCGTGGTGGCCGTGCTCGGATCGGCGTCGTTCATCAGCGCCTTGAGGTCGGGCACCGCGGCCTTGGCGGCGGGCCCGATCTGGCATAGGGCATAGGCCGCCAGACGGCGGATCACGGTGTCCTCGGACTTCAGCAGCGGAATGATGTCCGTGACCGCACCCGCCGAGTTCGGCCCACCGGCGGCCAACTCGCTCAGGGCGTTGGCCTGGGCGTCGGTGTTGCCCTTGAGTTGGGCGACCTGTGCCGCGACATCGACCGCCTTCGGGCCGTCCTCGGATTTCCCGCAACCGGAGATCAGGAGGACGCAGAGGGTCAGCGAGGCACCGAGTGCGGAGGTCGGGCGGGAGATCATGGCCGGGATGTTATCGGGAGTGACGCCGCGGTCAATCGCCCGGAAAACAGAGGGCAGGGGAGGGTTGATCGCCATCGGTGGGCAGGTTTCGCCCATGGCCCCGGCGTGGTGGTTCGCGGCCTTGCGGATGGTGGGGCAGGGGATTCGGGGGAGAGGGGATGGGGCGAGAAGTTCGCCCCATCCCAAGGAAGGGATCGAGCGCGCGGTGGATTACCAGTCGAAGGCGCCCGGGGCCGGTTTGCCGCGGCCGGCTTCGATGCGGTGCGGGCGGCGTGCCTCGAGCATGCCGAAATCCTCCGAGCTTCCGTCGGCCCAGCGGACCGTGAGGCGGGCGCTTCGGGCCGCGCCGAGACCGAAATGGACCCGGGGATCGCCGCTCGAGCAGTATCCTTCGTTCGGGTGATTCCCCCGCCACTGCACACCGGACCCGGAATCGAGGCGCAGCATCGCGTTGCGCGGGCTGAGACCGGGGCGGCCGACCAGGTCGAGACGGATCCATGAGCGGTCGCCCGCGGCCTGGTTGCGCAGGAGATGCACCAGACCGTCCCGGTTGACCACCACCAGGTCGGGCGCGCCGTCGTTGTCGAGATCGCCGGCCGCGACGCCCCGGCTCGTGGCCTCCAGAGGCCGTTCGGTGCCGCCCTCGGGAAGCACGACGGCGAAACGTCCGTCCCCGAGGCCCCGGCGGAGCGAATTGACCTCGGCATACGGGTCGGCCGTGCCGCCGGCGGGCGAGGCCCCGAGGCGGACCCGGCCGTTGGCCACGTAGAGGTCTAGGAGGCCGTCGAGGTCGAAGTCGGCGGCGCACACGCCGAAGCCCGTGTGCGGCAGGCTGCCGGTCATGGGGCCGTCCCGGGTGACGGCGTCGACGAAAAGCCCGCGCTGGTTGCGGAACCAGCCGTTGCCCTCGCCGACGAGGTGCGTCACGAAGAGATCGAGCCAGCCTCCCTGCCCGAGGGCGATGGCCACCACGCCCATGCCCGCCCTTGGGATGCCCATCGAGTTGAGCGCACAGCCCCGAAGGGGCGCATCGTCCTCGAAGCGCCAGCCACCCCGGTTGAGCCAGAGCTGGTTCGGCGTGGCGTCGTTGGCGACGAACAGGTCGAGCCGTCCGTCGTGGTCGAAGTCGCCCGTGGCCACGCCCAGGCCGTTGCCGTACGCGCGGTCGAGCCCGGCCGCGGCCGTGACCTCCTCGAAGGTGCCGTCGCCGCGGTTGCGGAAGAGCACCGTCGGGGCCGGGGCGTTGTAGTTGCGCGGCGAGCAGTAGTCCCGCCGTCCGCCGTCCGAGAAGCATTCCATCTCGGCGCTTTGCGACCAGCGCACGTAGTTGACGACCATGAGGTCGAGGTCGCCGTCCTGGTCGAGGTCGACGAAGGCGGCGCTGGTGCCGAAGGGGCCCGCCGCCACGCCCGCCCGGGCCGTCGTGTCCTCGAAGGTGCCGTCGCCCCGGTTGCGGTACAGGCGGTTCGATCCCACCTGGGTGACGTAGAGGTCGTCGCGTCCGTCGCCGTCGTAGTCGCCGACGGTGCATCCCATGCCGTAGCCCGAGGGGCAGGCCAGGCCGGATGTCGCCGTGACATCCTGGAAGCGCCACCCGCCGAGGTTGCGGTAGAGCCGGTGTGCCGGGGCGGTCGGGCGTTGCGGGTCCAGCGAGCCGCCATCGACGCAGAACACGTCGAGCCATCCGTCGCCGTCGATGTCCAGCAACCCCACGCCGCCACTTTCCATCTCCGGCAACCAGAACCGGCCGGAGGCACCCGACCGGTGCGTGAAGGACAAACCGCTGCCGGCCACGACGTTGGTGAACCAGGGGGTTGCCGGATCGGCCGGAAGGGCCTGTGGTGTCGCCGGGGTGGCCCGGGCGACCGTGGGCGTTCCGGCGTCGGAAGGGGTTTCCCGCGAGCACCCGGTCATGATGGCGAGCAGGTTCGATCCGGCGGCCCAGAGGGCAAGGGCCGTCGGCCCGGATCGCCCCGGCCTTGGCGGTCGCGAGTCCTTCACGGGGGCCCTCCGGTCCGGGCGGCCAGCCAGCGGATCACGCCGGTCGTCCGCCGGGCACCCTCGGAGTCGCCGATGGCTTCCTGGACCTCGGCACGAAGCCTCAGCGCCGGCACCAGCGACGGCTGGAGGTCGATGGCCCTGTCGAGCAGGGCCAGGGCCACCGCGGCGTCTCGGAGGTTCCGCCACCGGATGGTGGCCGACTCGAGCAGGATCTCGGCGTTGGCCGGGTCGCAGCGGGACGCCTCGTCGAGGGCCGACAGGGCCTCGGCATCCTGCTCGGCCGCGAGGTGCGCGTTGGCCAGGGCAAGGTGCGATTGGGCCAGCCGTGGGGCGAGGTGCACCGCCTCCCGCGCCTCCGACTGGGCCGCCTCGAGGTTGCCCGCCTGGGCGAGGGAATGCGATCGGGTGATGCGCGGGGCCACCGCCCCGGGATCCTTCGCCAGCACCGGCGCCAGCAGGCCGAGCGCCTGCCCCGGCCGGCCGCAGCGGTTCAGGGCCACGGCCAATTGGTTCAAGAGGCCCGCGTGGTCGGGGTGGAAGCGGCGGGCGCGCTCGAGCAGCGCCACGGCCGCCTCGGGCCGGCCGGAGGCCGACAGGGCCTCGGCCTGCTGGAAGACCCCGGGCAGCAGGCGCACCTGCTCGGGGGCCGTCTCGGCCCAGGGGTCGGTCATCGGCTGCCGGGCCTCGCCGGTGCCCGCGGAGATGGCCACGCGGGCCTCCTCACCCCGGCCCTGCGACCGGAAGATCTGTCCCAGCAGGTAGAGGGCCGGTCGAGATCCGGGTTCGAGCTCCAGGGCCCGCTCGACCAACGGTAGCGCGTTGGTGGCGTCCCCCCGTCGGAATCGCACCTCGCTCAGGCCCATCGGGCCGCGGGATTCTCCCGGCGCCAGCCGGACCAGCGTCGTGAACGCCTCCTCGGCCGCGTCCAGTTCTCCCGATCGCAGGCTAGCCTCGCCCACCCGGTACCAGGCCGGTGCGAAGCGTGGAAAGCGGCCGGCCACCTCCCGAAATTCCCGCAGCGAACCCGGTCCGTCCGAGAGCTCCTGCAGGGCGATCGCCGCGTACATGGGGGCGAGGGGTTCTCCGGGATCGAGGACCGCCGCAGCCTGGAAGGCTTCCCGTGCCTCCCTCCAGAGTCCGTTGGCCGCCAGCGCGATCCCGAGGGAGGCCCGAGCCCCAGCATCCCTTGGGCGCTGCCTGGCGATCGCGGCCAGCCCGCTCACGTGGTCGACCACGGCCGGATCGATGCCGGATCCGGAGGCGGGATTGCCAATCGGTGGAGGCTCAGGACGGGAGCAGGCTCCCCAAGAAAGGAAAACCGACACCAGCAGCGCTCCACGCCATGGCGCATGCCATGAGGGCGGGGTCACTCTGCGGGTGTCGGTCGAGGCGGACGGGCTGGGATCGGGAGGGATCTCGGGGCTGGGATTCATCTCGCCGATCCCACCGGTGCCGTTCGGGCACCATCACGCGGGGTCCGGACCATTCGAGGTCAGCGGGTCGGGTTGACTTCCTTCACCGAGCTGCGGTCCTGCAACCAGGCCACGTCGACGTTGTTGGGGGATGCAATGCCCAGCGAAAGTGCCTGGCCGAAGCGGAGCATCGGGCGGGTGCGGCTGTCGACCCACTTGCGGATCTCCGAGTGGCCGTCGATGAAGGACAGGCCGCCGGCCGAATTGTGGTAGCTGGCCGGGAAATCGACGATGGTGTAGGCGGTGGATCGGATCGGGTCGTAGCCATCCATGTTCACGGCGAACCAGCCGTCGTTGATGCTGTCCTCGCGCTCATCGATGAACACCCACGTCTGGGAGGCCTTCTGGATCTGGCCCAGCTTCTTGAACTGGATATACCCGCCAGTGAAGGGGCCACCGCGCTCTCCCAAGTAGCCGTTCATGGAGATGGAGCGGACGCGATCCTCGCCGGTCTTTCCCTTGGAGCGGCTGCGATCGGCCGGGCACTTGTACACGCCGGGGGTGCCGGCGTATTTGCCCAGCTGCGAGTTCATCAGCATAATACGGTTGGTGTTGTCAGGGGTGTAGCCGGTATTGTTCAGCCAGCCGACGCACCAGGTGAGGTTGGTCTGGGCCAACGAGGTGCCGCCGTCGAGGTTGCCGGGCAGCACGTCGCGGTTGTCGCCGCAATAAAGCTGGTACGACAAGGCCATCTGCTTGCCGTTGCTCATGCACTGGATGCCCTGCGCCTTGGATTTGGCCTTGGCGAGGGAGGGCAGCAGCATGCCGGCGAGGATCGCGATGATCGCGATGACGACCAGCAGCTCGATGAGGGTGAATGCGGAGGCGCGTGGTTTCGCGGTCCTCCCGGGAGAAGGGGTGGCGTTCATCGGGGTACTCAGGGTTTGAGTGGTTTTTCCACCATTTTGACGGGGCGCGCAAGTCCGACTTTTCGGTGACGTTCTGGCGTCGCGAGCGGTCCCTCCGGCAGGCCGGCACCACCCCGGGGTTGGCGGCGTGGGTCAGAGCAGCCGTGGCTGGCGCATCGACGCGTCCAGCTCGGACGACAGCGTTCCGGACCGGGACCGGCGCCGCTCGATGATGTGCTTGTCGGTCGCCGGGTCGTAGGACACGGGATAGTTCCCGTCGTAGCAGGCCAGGCAGAACGACGACTTCGGCCGGCCGGTGGCCGCCACCATGCCCTCGAGGCTCAGGTAGCCGAGCGAGTCGGCGTTGAGGAAGCTGCGGATCTCCTCCTGCGTGTTGGTCGCCGCCATCAGCTTGCTGCGCTCGGGGAAGTCGATCCCGTAGACGCACGGATGGATGTGCGGCGGGCAGCTTACCAGCACGTGCACCTCCTTCGCACCCGCCTCCTTGAGCGAGGTGACGCGGGCCTTGCTCGTGGTGCCCCGGACGATGGAGTCGTCGACGATGACCACCTTCTTGCCCCGCACCAGGTCGGCGATGAGGTTGAGCTTCACGCGCACGTTGAAGTCGCGGATGAACTGGGATGGCTGCAGGAAGCTCCGGCCCACGTAGTGGTTGCGCACGAAGGCCATCTCGAAGGGGATGCCGCTCTCGAGCGAATAGCCCAGCGCGGCGCAGTTGCCCGAGTCGGGCACCGGCACGATGACGTCGGCGTCGATGCGATGCTCCCGGGCCAGCTGCCGGCCCATCTGCACGCGAACCTGGTAGACGTTGCGTTGGGCGATGTTGGAGTCGGGCCGGGCGAAGTAGACGTACTCGAAGATGCAGAAGGCCTCGCGGTGGGGCTCCGGGAAGGCCTGGATGCTGCGCACGCCCCCGGAGTCGATGATGACGATCTCGCCCGGCTCGATGTCGCGCACGTACTTGGCCTGGATGAGGTCGAAGGCGCAGGTCTCGCTCGAGAGCACGAAGGCCCCGTTGTCCATGCGGCCGAGGGCCAGCGGCCGGAAGCCGTGGGGATCGCGGGCCCCGATCAGCTCGTTCTCCGTGAGGATCACCAGCGAGTAGGCGCCCTCGATGCGCCGCATGGTCTCGACCAGCGGGCTGTCGTGGCCGGGCCTCGGCGGCTGGGCCAGCAGGTGCAGGATGATCTCGCTGTCGACCGTGGTCTGGAAGATGGACCCGCTGGCCTCGAGTTCCTCGCGCAACTGGGCCGCGTTGGTCAGGTTGCCGTTGTGCCCGATGGCGATGCGTCCCTTGGCGCAGTCCACCGTCAGCGGCTGCGCGTTGACGATGTTCGAGGAGCCTGTCGTCGAGTAGCGAGTGTGCCCGATGCCGGAGTGTCCCACCAGACGGTGGAGCACGTCCCCGGTGAAGACCTGCGGCACCAGCCCCATGCCCCGGTGGATGTGGAAGGCCTTGCCGTCGGTGGTGACGATGCCCGCGCTTTCCTGGCCCCGGTGCTGGAGGGCGTAGAGGCCGTAGTAGGTCAGCTCGGCGGCATTCGGATGCCCATGGATGCCAAAGACCCCGCAGTAATGCTTCGGATGGTGTTGCACGAGACGGCTGGAGAGTCCGGAAGCCGGCGTCGAAGGCAAAGGGCTTTTTTGCCCCATCGTCCTCCGAGGAGCGTGAGGCGACGGGTCTAGGGGTCCACGTCGTGCGCGCTGCGGAGTTTGATGACCAGGAAGGGCCCCATTGAGCCGTTCGTGGAGCGTGCCCGCCCACCCGGAGGATGTTGGCGCGTCGATCGCCTGCGTTTCGGTGCGGCGGTTCCGGGGCCACGGAACGACGCGTGTTGGCAGTCGAGGCTCCGAGGGTGTCGATCCGGCCCGCAGGCCCGGTCGGGACCTCGTCGGATGCCCGTCTCGACCCCGGCACACCGGGTCTCACGGAATCCGGACCTTGGCTGAATGGGTGCCGCCCGAATCAGCCCAGTTGCTCGGCCAGTTGACCCGTGGTCTCGCGCAGGCGCTGACTGAGCAGGCGAGCGATGCGCAGCAGGAACTTGGCGGCCATCTTGGGTTGGGTGTCGAGCAGGCGGTCGAACTCGGCGCGGGGCAGGATGAGCAGCTTGACCTCCGTGTCGGCGACCACCGTCGCCGAGCGCGGCTCGCGGTTCAGTACCGACATCTCGCCGAAGGACTTGTCCTTGCCGAGCCGGCCGACGGGCTTGGGAGCGCCGCCGGAGGCCGGCGTCTTCAGAACGGTGGCGGAGCCCTCGATCAGGATGCCCATGGAGGACTCCGTGTCGCCCTCCTTGCACAGGACGGAACCGGGTGCACCGGAGCAGGCCTTCATGAACTCAGCCGGGACCATCAGGTCGGACCGCGTGAAGCTCAACGACCAGGCCGACTGCTCGAGCAGATCGGCCCGCTGCTGGGGGCTGAGTCCGAGGACTCGGATGGGCGTGGGTTGCATAAGTTGCTGATTCCAATCATGCCTCATCCTAATATCCCAAAACAACCGAGATTTCGCCGGTATCCGCCCTGCTGAATGATCGTTCTCCCGCCCACCTCCGACCTGCCCCGGGCCTACCGGGTTCCCAAGGCATGACTCCCGGGTCCACGATTGTCGGCAACGAGGGCAGGATCCAGGCCTTCAGCCGCAAGCACCAGACCGGGTTGGTGACGCTGGTGTTCACCGACCTGGTGGGCTCGACCCAACTCAAGCAGCGCCTGGGCGATTGGCTCGGGGTCCGACGGATCCAGGAGCACCATGAGCTGGTACGGGGGCTCCTTGGCGAATTTCCCGAGGCGGCCGAGATCAGCACGGCGGGCGACTCGTTCTTCCTGGTCTTCGCACGGCCCTCCGATGCCGTGTTGTTTGCGCTGAGGCTCCAGAAGGCCCTTCGCGATTCGGTGTGACCGAACGAAGCCCCGCTGCGCCACCGCATCGGCATCCACCTGGGCGAGGTCGTGATCGAGCGGGTCGGCCAGAGCGAGAAGGACCACGCGCGCGGCGTGCATGACCTCTACGGCCTGCAGGTCGATCTTTGCGCGCGGTTGATGTCACTGGCCGGGGCGGGCCAGATCCTCACCAGTTCGTTGGTCTTCGAGAGTGCGCGTGGGGCAGTGGCTCGGGGTGCCGAGGGGCTGGAACCGGTCCGATGGGAGCGGCACGGGCGCTATGCCCTCAAGGGCATCGACCTTCCGGTGGAGGTGCATGAGGTCGGAGAGACCGGTCTCGCCCCGTTCTGGAAGCCGCCAGGAGTCCTGGTGGAGGAAACTTCCCGTCCGGCACCGCAGGCGCCCGATCCGGAGCCGCCGACCCCGGTCGTCACGCCCCGTCCGGCCCGTCGGGTGCCGTGGGTGGCCCTCGGTGTGGGTCTCGGCCTGTTGGTTTTGTCCGGCCTGCTTGGCTGGCGATGGCTGTCGCCGCGGACGGATCGCCTGGCCATCCTGCCCTTCCATGCCCCCGGGGCCGCCTCAGGGGCCGACGATTTCGGCACGGGTTTGGCCGAGCGCGTCGAGGCCAGGCTCCAGGAGCGCGTCTCCGATTCGCGTACCTTGCGACTCTCGCCGTTGCGCGACGCCGTGGAGAACGGTGTGACCAATGCGAGGTTGGCCGGTTCCAAACTCGCCGCCAACCCGATGGTCGAGGGGAGCCTGTCCGGCCCGATGGATCGACGACGCCTGGCGCTCAGTCTGCAGGCGCGTGCGCCCAACGGGGCCTTCGTCGAGCAGCGATCGGGCGATTTCACGCAGAAGTCGGAGGAGACCCTGGCCCAGTTCGAGGAGCGCCTGGCCCGGCAGTTGTCCGAATGGCTGGGGGCTTCCGGATCGAAGGGGGGGCTCCGGTGGTTCCGAGGTGCCGCCGGTTTCCGGAGAATCCTCACCCGCGGTGGATCCCCAGGTGGCCGAATTGCATCTCGAGGGCCTGGGTGCCCTGCGCAACCGCCACGCGAAGGGCAGCCTGGAGAAGGCTGTCCGGGACCTTCGGTTGGCCCACACCCAGCGCCCGGACGACCGGGACATCTGCGCCGACTACGCCGAGGCGCTGTTGTGGACCTTCGACCAGACCAAGGATCACGAGGATCTCATCTTGGCCGAGGAGGTCGCCAAGAGAAATGCCCAGCGCAAACTCGCGTCCGAGCGAGCCAGCGCGGTCCTGGGGATGATCCTGGTGATGACCGACCGGCCCTCCGAGGCCGTGCCACATCTCCGCAACGCCTTGGAACTGAGTCGATCCAACACACGGGCCCGGGTGGATCTGGCGTCGGCCTTGGGAAAGATGGGCCAGGCTGAGGAAGCCTCCACTGAGTTCGACCGGGCCACTGCCCTGGATCCTGGCGATTGGTACGTCCACAACCTAAGGGGCATGTTTTGGATGGACGAGGGTCGTTTTGACCTGGTTGAGCAGGAGTTTCAAAAAGTCGCCCGGATCGCCCCTGGCAATTACCAAGGGTTTGCCAATGCGGGCAGTTGCGCTCTGCTGCATCGTGGAGACAGGGCAGCCGCGAGGACACAGTTGGAGGCAGCCCTTGCCAACAATCCTCCGGTGGTGATGGCCGGCGAGATCCGGAGGAGGCTGGGGTGGGCGTTGCTGGTGGATGAGCCTGATCGAGCCTTGTGGGAATTGGAGACGGCGACCCGGGAGGCTCCCGCCAACCTCGAATGTGCGATGGTCCTGGGCGCAGCACTGATGTCCCGAGGCGGCTCCGAAGGCCATGCACGTGCGCTGGAGGAGTATGGGCGCGCTCTCCGGTTGCTGGATCAGAGGATCCGACGCCTTTCCAAACACGCCATCGATTCCGTGAATGATCGCATCAATCGGTCCCTGTGCCTGGCTGCCTTGGGGCGTTCCGCCGAGACGGCGACCGAAATCGGACGTTTGGTTTCCGAGGCGTCAAAGAACCCGGAGGCATGGTTGGTTAGTGCGATCGTCGAGTCGATGGCGGGACGGAAGGACCGGGCGTTGGAGGCGATGCGAATAGCCCACCGACTCGGCATCTCCGAGGCGCGCATGCGCGAGGAGTGGCCGCTGAAACCGTTGCTCCAGGATTTCACGGGCGATGAATGTCCATTGAGGAAAAAAACATGAGTACACCCAATAAACCCAATAAATCATCCGCCTCCAAGACCTCGGCTGTCGCCAAGGGCTCCAAGGCGGCCCCCAAACCCAAGACCGTCGATGCGCTGGCAGTGGCCGATGTCGTCATCGGTCTGGACACGTTCGGCCGCGTGACCTATTCGACCAATACCTTGGTGCCGGTGCTGGACGGTGAAATTGTCGTACGGCCGGGGGCCAAGGTGAGTTTTTCATGCCAGATCGGAGCGTTGGCGGTCGCCCTCTTGCCTGTGAGAATCCAGGGCCCCAGCATCGCGTTCAGGGTGGGGAGTGCACCGTCTGGAGGTCGGATTGCACTTATCGTCCCCAAGGAGGCGAAATCGGGGCTCTACAAGTACACGTTCACGATCTTTTTTGACAAATCGAAGTCCAAGTCGGGTGTCGGCAATGCAAGGACGGTAGACCCCAGATTTCGTGTCCTTCTTTGATCTTCCCGTATTCAGACCTTTTATGCCGGGCTCGTGCCGGTCTCATGGACAAAAAGGCTCCTGAGGCCGGTGCGGGCCCCGCTTTTTTCCGGGCGTAGCCCGAGGTCCTGCTGGCGGTGGGGCGGGGCTTGGGGCAATCTTCGGGTGATCTCTCGCCTATGAAGTCCCTCTATCGTCTTGCCCTGCTCCTGGCCCTGGCCGGGCGGGGTCTCGCCGCCGAGACGGCGTTGCCCACCAACCTGCTGCAGTTGGCCGACCCCGACCTCGAGGTCACGGTCTGGGCTTCGAGCCCGATGCTCAAGAATCCCACCAACCTCGACTTCGATCCGCAGGGCCGGATCTGGGTGGCCGAGGGGGTCAACTACCGCGGGCATTACAACCGCCAACCCGCCGGCGACCGCATCGTCATCCTCGAGGATTCCGACGGGGACGGCACCGCCGACACGCAGAGCGTGTTCGTCCAGGAACCGGCGCTGCGGGCCCCGATGGGCGTGGCCGTGATCGGCAACAAGGTGGTGGTCTCGATGGCCCCCGACGTGATCGTCTACACCGATGTCAACGGCGACCGGAAGTTCGATCCCGCCGTGGACAAGCGCGAGGTGATCCTGAGCGGATTCCACGGCAAGAGCCACGACCACACCATCCACAGCGTCACCGTGGGGCCCGATGGCCAGTGGTACTGGAACGCCGGCAACTGCGGGGCGCGGTTCACCGACCGCTCGGGCAAGACCTTCCGCATCGGCAGCGCCTACAATCCGGGCGGGCCGGAGCTGGGCTGGCACCCGACGCAGATTGCCGGCCAGAAGAGCGACGACGGCCACGTGTGGATCGGCGGGTTCGCCGCGCGCATGAACCCCGACGGGTCGGGTGTGCACATCATCGGCCACAACTTCCGCAACAGCTACGAGCAGACCGTCACCTCCTACGGCGACGTCTTCCAGAACGACAACGACGATCCTCCCGCCTGCCGCACGGCCTTCCTGATGGAGTACGGCAACGCCGGGTTCTGCTCGCTCGACGGGCAGCGTTCCTGGGGCGCCGACCGCCGTCCGGGCCAGAGCACGCCGGTGGCCGAGTGGCGACAGGAGGACCCGGGCTCGATGCCCGCGGGCGACGTGTATGGTGGAGGTTCTCCCACGGGCATCACGTTCTATGAAGACGGAGCCTTGGGCCGGAAGTACCGGGGCCTGCTGTTGAGCTGCGAGCCCGGTCGCAATGTCGTCTTCGGCTACCTGCCCAAGCCTGACGGGGCCAACTTCAAGCTCGAGCGGTTCAACTTCCTGACCAGCAACGCCGAGGGGAATTACTCGGGCACCGATTTCAAGGGCGGCAGCCGTGGCGAGCAGACCCTCAAGGTGATGTTCCGGCCGAGCGATGTCGCCATCGGCCCGGATGGAGCGATCTATGTGACCGACTGGTTCGACGCCCGCGTCGGCGGACATGCCGACTGGGATGACACCACCTCCGGGACCATCTACCGCATCGCGCCCAAGGGGTTCCGCTCCAAGATGCCGGTCGCCCGGTTCGACACGCTCGACGGAGCCCTGGCCGTCCTCAGGAGCCCGTCGGTCAACATCCGCGGCACGGCCCAGGAGGCCGTCCTCAAGCACGGCGACAAGGCGGTGAAACCGCTGGTGCGCCTCTTGAAGGATGAGAACGCCTTCGTCCGCGCCCGCGCCGTGTGGTTGCTGGCGCGACTCGGCAAGGCCGGCCAGAAGCCGGTCGAGGCCCTCCTGAAGGACCCGGACCCGCAGATGCGCATCGTGGCCTTCCGCGCGCTGCACCGCACCCGCAAGGCGCTGCCGGCGCAGACGGCCTCGTTGGCCAAGGATGCCTCCCCGGCGGTGCGTCGCGAGGTGGCGCTCGCGTTGCGCGACCTGCCGCTGGAGCAGACCCAAGACCTCTTCCTGGCCCTGGCCCGGGGCATCGACGGCTCCGACCGCACGCTGCTCGAGGCCTGGGGCGCCGGGGCCGCCGGCCATGAGTCGGCCCTCTACGACCGCGTCAAGCCGGTGCTCAACGACCCCGATCCGCTCCGCTGGTCGCCCGGGTTCGCATCCCTCGCCTGGCGCCTGCACCCGCCGCAATCCATCGGGGATTTCCGCACCCGGGCGTTGTCCAAGAATCTGGACCTCGCGGCCCGCAAGGCCGCCGTGACGGCCATCGGCTTCAACACGGTGCCGGCCGCCTCGGCCGCCATGCTGGACATCGCCGCCCAGGCCGAGGGCGTGGTGAAGGCCGAGGCCACCTGGTGGCTCATGAACCGCAAGGACTCCGTCTGGAAGGACCACGGCCTGGCCGCGTCGCTCAAGGCCCGGGGCATCTACGACCCGGAGTCGGTCGAGCTCATCTCGGCGACCATCCCGCCGGCTGAGAAGCCCTCCTTTACGGTGGCCGACGTGGCCGCGCTCAACGGCTCCGCCGCCCGGGGCCAGGAGCGGTTCAACACCTTCTGCGCCAGTTGCCACCGGGTGGGAGACACCGGGGTGGAATACGCCCCGAACCTCACCGGCTGGGCCAGGCGCCAGATCGCCGAGGTGTTCTTCAACTCGGTCATCAACCCCAGCGCCGACATCGCCAGCGGGTTCAACGGCACGGTGCTCAAGGCCAAGGACGGCACCGAGATCCACGGCGTGGTGATCAGCGAGGGCGATCCGGTCGTCATCCAGAGCGCGGCCGGCGTGGTGCAGTCGGTGCCGAAGAACCGGATCGCCGAGCGCAAGGGCCTGGGCCGCTCGCTCATGATGAGCGCCGACCAGTTGGGCGTGAAGGCTCAGGACCTGGCCGACCTCCATGCCTTCCTGAAGACCCAGTAGTCTTCCGCGGGTTCCAGCCCGTCCGGTCCCGTGCCGCCGTCGCCAGGGAATCCCCAGGCGACGGCGGTCGGCTTTCTCGTCAGACTCACGTTCCCGTGCATCTCGCCCTGAGCGCTCCCGACACCCTGCCGTTCCTGCGGGAGGAATTGGCCCGTGCCCTCCCAAGTCCGATGCTCGAGCCGCAAGGGGACTCCGTGCTGATGCTCAAGGCGCCGGGTTCCTGGGACGAGACGCGCAACGCGATGGGACTGACGGCCTTCGCCCGCCAATGGTTGCCGCAGGCGAGGGTTTTCCCGGTGCCCTCCATCCGGGTCGCGGCCGAGGCCTTGGTCACCGAGTGGATCGGGACGCTGCCCGACGGGGCCCCCTGGCGTCTCCACATCGAGCCCAGGCTCGGGGTGGCCGAAGCGGGGCGACATCGCTGCGAATTGATCCGCGAGGCCGTGGTGGAGCAATTGCGCAAGCGCCGGCGTTCGTTGCTCAAGGGCCTGGAGGCCGTGCCCAAGACGACCTCGGCCGATCCGATCGGAGCCTGTCCCTCGATCCGCGGAGCCTGTCCCTTGTTCGAGGCGCAGGAGTCGCTGGTGCAACTGCTGCTGGTGTCCCCGGAGATGGCCTTTTTGTCGGTCCTCGTGGCCCCGGAGCCCGCCCGGTCGCTGGGCTGGATCAGCCCGTTCGCCTCGGGAGAGGTGCCGGTGGCCGTGGACAAGGCCGCCCCCAGTCGAGCCTTCGCCAAGCTCGCCGAATCGGAGCTGCGCATGGGGCGATCGATCGCGGCGGGAGAAACCTGCGTGGACCTCGGGGCGGCCCCCGGCAGCTGGACCTACCAGCCGGTGCAACGCGGGGCCCGGGTCGTCGCCGTGGATCGGTCGCCGCTGCGCGAGGACCTCATGCGGAACCCCGGGGTGACCTTCCACCAGGGCGACGCCTTCCGCTTCGTGCCGGAGACCCCCGTGGACTGGCTGCTCTGCGATGTGATCGCCGCGCCGGAACGCAGCATCGGCCTGGTGCTGGAGTGGGTGCGCGAACGCCGTTGCCGCCACTTCGTGGTGACCGTCAAGTTCAAGGGGCACGCCGACTACGCCCAACTCGACGTGCTCAAGCGGGAGATGCCCCGCCATGTGGCGTCGTTCCAGCTGATGCACCTCTGCGCCAACAAGAACGAAGCCTGCGTCTTCGGGACCGTCGGGGACGGGGCGCCGAAGGACGCAGGCTGAAGTGTCCGGTTCAGTGCCCGGGCCGCCGTTGGGGCGCCCCGAGGGGCTGGACGACCCCACTGGTACGAGCCGGGCGGGGTGCTCAGGCCCGGAGCCGGACCAGCAGGTCCTTGCTCTCGACCGTCTCGCCCACCGAGCAGAGCAGTTCGGCGACCACGCCGTCGACCGGCGCGGTGACCGTGGTCTGCATCTTCATGGCCTCCATCATCAGCAGGCGGTCGCCCTTGGCCACCTTCTGGCCGACGCTGACCGCGATGCTGGCCACCAGGCCCGGGATGGGCGCCCCGACCTGGAGGGCGTCGGCGAGGTCGGCCTTGGGCCGGGTCTTGGTCAGCGGGGTGACCTTCTTGTCGGTGATGAACGCCTCGCGGGTCATGCCGTTGAGCTCGAAGGTGACCGTGCGACGGCCGTCCTTGTCGGGCTCGCTCACGTTGACCAGCCGGATCACCAGCGACTTGCCCGGCTCGATCTCCACGCTGATCTCCTCGCCCCGGCGCAGCCCGTAGAAGAAGGCCGGCGTGGGCAGCACGCTGACGTCGCTGTACTGAGAAAGGTGCTTGGCGAACTCGGCGAAGACCGCCGGGTACATCAGGTGCGAGTAGAGGTCGTCCTCGGTCGCCTCGCGGCGCATCTTGTCGGACAGTTCGCGACGCAGCTTGTCGAGGTGGACCGGCTCGGCACGGTTGCCGGCGCGCCCGGCCTTGAAGGCCGCCTGGGCCTCCTTGAAGCGCTTCTCGCCCAGCACCACCTTCTGCACCGCCTCCGGGAAGCCGTTTTGCGGCCAACCGAGCCCGCCGCCCAGCATGTCGATGACGCTCTCGGGGAAGGAGGTCGCCCCGGGCTCCAGGTTGACCACGTCCGCCGGACGGATGCCCTTGCTGAAGCAGAAGAGGGCCATGTCGCCCACCACCTTGCTCGACGGCGTGACCTTCACGATGTCGCCGAAGAGCTCGTTGACCTCGGCGTAGGTCCGGGCGATCTCGGGCCACCGGTGCGAGACCCCCATGCTGGCGGCCTGCTCCTTGAGGTTGGTGTACTGGCCGCCGGGCATCTCGTGGATGTACACCTCGGCCGAACCGGTCTTGGGGGCCGTGTCGAAGGGCGTGTAGTATTCGCGCACCTTTTCCCAGTAGTCGGAGAAGCCGTTGAGAGCCTCGAGATCGAGCTTGGTGTCGCGCGGGGTGTTGTGGAGGGCGGCCACCACCGAATTGAGGTTGGGCTGCGAGGTGCTGCCGCTCATGGAGGCCAGCGCCAGGTCCACCACGTCGACCCCGGCGTCGCTCGCCCGCAGGATGCTGGCGGCGTTGATGCCGCTGGTGTCGTGGGTGTGGAAGTGGATGGGTATGCCCACCTCGTCCTTCAACGCCTTGACCAGCTTCTGGGCGGCGTAGGGGCGGCACAGGCCCGCCATGTCCTTGATCGCCAGCAGGTGCGCCCCCATGCGCTCGAGTTCCTTGGCCAGCTTGATGTAGTACTTGAGCGAGAAGGTGTCACGGCGGCCGTCGAGGATGTCGCCGGTGTAGCACAGCGCCCCCTCGCACAGGGCATGGGTGTCCTGCACGGCGTCCATGGCCACGCGCAGGTTGGGCAGGTAGTTGAGCGAGTCGAAGATGCGGAAGACGTCCATGCCCGAGGCGGCCGCGTGCTTCACGAAACCGGCCACCACGTGGTCGGGGTAGTTGGAGTAGCCCACCGCGTTGGAGCCCCGGAAGAGCATCTGGAAGCAGATGTTCGGGATCTTCTCGCGCAACTGGCGCAGGCGCTCCCAGGGATCCTCGCTGAGGAAGCGCATGGCGGTGTCGAAGGTGGCCCCGCCCCACATCTCCAGCGAGAACAGGCCGTTCTTGGCGTCGCCGACGCTGCGGGCCAGCGCGTCGGAGCAGGCGAGCATGTCGAAACTGCGCACGCGCGTGGCCATGAGCGACTGGTGGGCGTCGCGGAAGGTCGTGTCGGTGATGAGCAGGCGCTTCTGCTTGAGCGTCCACTCGGCGAACTTCTTGGGTCCTAGCTCGAGCAGGAGGTCGCGGGTGCCCTGGGGCAGCGGGGCGGCCAGGTCGGCCTTGGGCAGCGGCGCCGGGTCGAAGGCCTTGGCCGGCTTGTATCCCTTGGAGTGCGGGTTGCCGTTGACGATGACGTTGCCGAGGAAGTTCAGCAGCTTGGTGGCGCGGTCTTTCCGGCTGCGGAAGGCGAAGAGCTCCGGCGTGGTGTCGATGAGCGTCGTGGTCGCCTGGCCGCTGCGGAACTGCGGGTGCAGGATGACGTTCTCGAGGAAGGGGATGTTGGTCTTGACCCCGCGGATGCGGAACTCCGAGAGCGCCCGGTCCATGCGGTTCATGGCGATCTCGTAGGACTGTCCCGAAGCGATCACCTTCACGAGCATCGAGTCGTAGAAGGGCGTGATCACCGAGCCCGAGTAGCCCATGCCGCCATCGAGCCGGATGCCGAACCCGCCGGGCGAGCGGTAGGCGAGGATCTTGCCGTAGTCGGGCGTGAACTTGTTCTCCGGATCCTCGGTGGTGACGCGGCACTGGATGGCGTAGCCGTTGCAGGGCACCTGGTTCTGCACCGGCATGCCCACCTCCTTGGAGTGCAGCGCGTGCCCCTGGGCGATGAGGATCTGGGCCCGCACGAGGTCGAGCCCGGTGATGACTTCGGTCACCGTGTGCTCGACCTGGATGCGGGGGTTCATCTCGATGAAGAACCACTCGTGGCGGTCGAGGTCGTAGAGGAACTCCACCGTGCCCGCGTTGTTGTAGCGGATCTCGCGGGCCAGCCGGGCGGCCGCGTCGCAGAGCTCCTGGATGACGTTCTCGGGCAGGCCGAAGGAAGGGGCCGCCTCGACGACCTTCTGGTGGCGGCGCTGCACCGAGCAGTCGCGCTCGAAGAGGTGGATGACGTTGCCGTGGCTGTCGCCCAGCACCTGCACCTCGATGTGCTTGGCCCGCGGGATGTATTTCTCGAGGAAGACCGCCGGGTTGCCGAAGGCCCGCTCGGCCTCGCCCTGGGCCTCGTCGAGCAGGCCCGACAGCTCCGACTCCTTCTTCACCACACGCATGCCGCGGCCGCCGCCACCGAAGGCCGCCTTGATGATGAGCGGGAAGCCGATCTTGCGGGCGGCCTTGATCGCCTCGTCGCGGTCGCTGATGGGATCGTCGGTGCCGGGCAGGGTGGGCACGCCGATGCGCTGGGCCACGGCCCGAGCGGCCGTCTTGTCGCCCATCATGTCGAGCAGTTCGGGGCTCGGGCCCACGAAGGTGATGCCCGCCTTGGCGCAGGCGCGGGCGAAGGCCGGGTTCTCGCTCAGGAACCCGTAGCCCGGGTGGATGGCGTCGACCCCCTTGGCCTTGGCCGTCGCCACGATGCTCTCGATGTCGAGGTAGGCCGCGACGGGCCCCTTGCCCTGGCCGATCAGGTACGATTCATCGGCCTTGAAGCGGTGGAGGCAGAAGCGGTCCTCCTGCGCGTAGATGGCCACGGTGCGCAGGTTCAATTCGGTCGCGGCGCGGAAGATGCGGACGGCGATCTCGGAGCGGTTGGCCGCCATGAGCTTCCGGAAGGGGCACACGGATTGCGGGGCGGTCTCGGTGGGATTTCGGGGCGGCATGGTTCGCGAGGGACATTCTATGGTTGAAACGGGTTGTCCTGACAAAGAAAACTCATGGATGCCATGACCGCGTGCGCCCTTGAGGCTCGGGCAGACGGGGGAGCGTGCCAGGACGGAGCGTGCCTGGGGGCGTTGGCCGGGTATCCGGGGCCGGACAGGCGGGGATACGCCCATCCGGCCCCTTCGGTCCGCCCACCCGGGCGGACCAGAGAAGGTCGCTTCCGGGTATCGGCCGATGCGGCGGAGGGCTTGAGGGCTTGAGGGCTTGACGGCGTGGGGGCTATCCACCGTGACGCACCCGACGGAAACTCGCGGCGATGTACATCGCCGATTCCTGCGGACTGCGGAAATCCACCCCCATCAGGATGTCGGCCTGCTGGTAGGCGGGCTTGCGCTGTTCGAGCAGTTCCTGGATCCGGGCCAGAGGGTCCGGGGTCGAGAGCAACGGCCGATGCCCCTGATGTCGCACCCGCTCATGGATCACGGACGGAGAGGCCCAGAGGCAGACCACCAGGGCATGGGTCCGAAGTGACTCGAGATTCTCCGGGCGCACCACCAGTCCGCCCCCGGTGGAGATCACCAGCCGCTGCCGGGTCTCGTATTCCCGGATCAGGCGGGTCTCGAGGTCCCGAAAATGCCCCTCGCCCTCCCGGGCGAAGATCTCGGAAATCCGGCGGCCTTCGCGGGCTTCGATCACCCGGTCGGTGTCGATGAACTCGAAGTCCAGGATCGAGGCGATGATCTGCCCCACGGTGGACTTGCCGACGCCCATGAACCCCACGAGGGCGATGTTGTGGTACTGGCGCGGCGGTTGCACGGGCCCGAGTAGAGCCCGGAGGCCGCCGGCATGGGAACCCCGGAATCGATCCACCCGGCCGCCCTGTGTCGGGGGTGCCGCCGGTCCGTTCCGGGCTTGTTGGCCGGCCCGGAACCCCGCAGTCTGACGCCCTCTCCGACCATGCTGCCGAGGTTCCTCCAGCGATTGCGATACCGCCTCTTCGGCGGCGACACCAGCTACGATGCCGGCCTCGAGGATGAGGCGAGGTTCTGGCGGCGCGCGCTCGCCGACGGCGGCCGGCGCTGGAATCCCGAGGCGTTCGGCCAGCGGATGGATCCGCAGTTCGCCTTCCCACCCCACCTGCGGGACCTCGTGGCCGCATCGCCCGCCGCCGTGTCCGACCCGGTCCGGGTGCTGGACGTGGGTGCCGGACCGCTCAGCGCCGTGGGCTTCCACTGGCCCGGACGCCGGGTGGAGTTGACGGCGGTGGACCCGTTGGCCGAGGTCTTCGACACCATCCTCGACGAACAGCGCCTGTCTCCGCCCACCCGCACCCGCAAGGCGGCCGGGGAGGAGTTGCTGGCGGCCTTTCCCGCCGACCACTTCGACATCGTCGTCTGCTCCAACGCCCTCGACCACAGCAGGGATCCGCTCCGGTGCGTCCGCCAGATGTACGCGGTGACGCGGCCCGGGGGATGGGTCTTCCTCTGGCACTACCGCAACGAGGCCGAGGAGGAGGGGTACTCGGGCCTCCACCAGTGGAACCTCGACGAGTCGTCGGGCGACCTGATCCTCTGGAACCGATCGGCGCGGCATTCCTGCCGGACCGAGCTGGGGGCCGGGGCCCGGGTGGACAACCGGCCCGACCCCGGGGTGCCCCGGGCGCTGGTCACCCGCATCCAGAAACCGGTGGCCTAGGCGGTCTTCCGGTGCTCCCTTCCGGCCGTGAATCGAATCGCCGTCCTCAATGTCGTCGGTCTCAGCGACCGGCACATCGGTCCGCACACGCCCCGGTTGTCCGCGCTGCGCCAGCGCTGGCAACGTGCGACGATCGACCCGGCGCTTCCGGCCGTCACGTGCACCGCCCAGTCCAACTACCTCACCGGTCGTCGCCCCTCGGAACACGGCATCGTGGCCAATGGCTGGTACGACCGCTTGCTCTGCGAGGTCCAGTTCTGGAGGCAATCCAACCACCTGGTGCAGACCCCCAAGATCTGGGACGAGCTCAAGGCCCGTGACCCGCGCTTCACCTGCGCCAAGATGTTCTGGTGGTACAACATGTACTCCGGGGCCGACTGGTCGGTCACGCCGCGGCCGATGTATCCGGCCGACGGGCGCAAGTTCTTCGACATCTACAGCTGGCCCTATGACCTGAGGCCGGCCTTGAAGGAGGCCCTGGGAGACTTCCCGTTCCCGACCTTCTGGGGGCCGGCGGCCGGGGTGAAGACGCCCCAGGGCGCCCCGGAAGCGGCCACGCGGTGGATCGCCGAGTCTTCCAAGTGGGTGGAGTTGCGGCACGCACCGACCCTGAACCTGGTCTACCTGCCGCACCTCGACTACAACCTCCAACGCTTGGGCCCGGCCCATTCGGCCGTGTCCGACGACCTCGGGCGCATCGATGCCATCGTGGGGGATCTCGTCGACTTCTTCGGCAGCCGCGGGGTACGGCCGATCGTGCTCAGCGAGTACGGCATCACCCCGGTGTCGCGACCCGTGCACCTCAACCGGGTCTTCCGCCAGAGGGGCTGGCTCACCCTCAAGGAGGAGCTCGGTCTCGAACTGCCGGACATCGGCCATTCGCGGGCCTTCGCCGTGGCGGACCACCAGGTGGCCCACATCGTGGTCAACGACCCGTCGCTGCACGACGAGGTCCGCCGGGTGGTGCTGGAGACGCCCGGGGTGGCCGAGGTCTACGGCTTGGCCGACCAGCGCATCCTCGGGTTGAACCACCCGAGATCGGGTGACCTGGTCGCCGTTGCGCAGGAGGACTCCTGGTTCACCTACTACCACTGGCTTGACGACTCGAAGGCCCCGGATTTCGCCCGCTGCGTGGACATCCACCGCAAGCCGGGCTACGACCCCGTGGAGTTGTTCCTCGACCCGGCCATCCCGGCCGTGAAGCTGCGCATCCTGTGGCGGCTCCTGCAGAAGAAGCTCGGCTTCCGCATGCTCATGGACGTGATCCCGCTGGACGCCACGCTGGTCAAGGGTTCCCACGGCGCCCGGCCCGCCTCGCCGCTGGACTGGCCGCTCATCCTCGCCGACCAGTCCCTGCCCGCGTCCACCCTCCGGTCCACCGATGTCTACGGCGTGATCCGCTCGGCGGTGTTGGGCTGAGTGCCCTCCCGGGGCAAGCGCATCCCGGAATCGGACAGTCGACGATGAGTAGGGAGTGAGGATCCGACGTCTGATGAGGCATCCATGATGCCCGAGGGAAAACACGTTCACCGACCGGCGCTCCGGATCTTGTCGCCGCGGTGGATCCGGTCGGGAGCGCGCTGATCGCCCCGGATTGTCGGGGTGGGGGCTATCCGGCTCAGGAATCGGTCGGCCCGGGAGCCGGTGCCGGAGGGAAGACCCCTTCCCAGCGGGCCACGACCGCGGTCGCCAGGCAGTTGCCCACGAGGTTCACGGTCGTCCGGGCCATGTCCATGAGTTCGTCCACGCCGATGATGAGCAGCACGCCTTCCAGGGGCAGGTCGAAGCTCACGAGGGTGCCGGCGAGGATCACCTGCGAGGCCCGGGGGATGCCGGCCATGCCCTTGCTGGTGAGCATGAGGGTCAGCAGGATGACGAGCTGCTGGGAGAGACTCAGGTGCACGCCGGCCGCCTGGGCCACGAAGATCGAGGCCACGGCGAGGTACAGCGTGGATCCGTCCAGGTTGAACGAATAGCCCAGGGGCATCACGAAGCTCACGATGCGCTTCGGGACCCCGAGGACGGCCAGCCGCTTCATGGCGTCGGGCATGGCTGCGTCGGACGAGGTCGTGGTGAAGGCCAGCAGGATGGGTTCGCGCAGCTCGGTCAGGAAGCGTCGCACCGGCACCCGGGCCCAGAGGGCCATCGGCAGCAGCACGGCCACGGCGAACACCGCCAGCGCGAGGTAGAGCGTGCCGATGAGCTTGGCGAGGTTGGCGAGCACGCCCAGCCCACTGTGCCCGACGGTGTAGGCCATCGCCGCGCCGATGCCGACGGGGGCGAACTTCATCACCACGCCGGTGAACTTGAACATCACCTCGGTGAGCGACTCGCAGAAGCGGAGCATCGGCGCCCGCTGGGCCTCGGGCGTCTGGACCAGCGCGATGCCGAAGAACACGGCGAAGAAGACCACCTGGAGCACGTCGTTGGCCGCGGCGGCCTCGAAGAAGCTCTTCGGCACGATGTGCTCGAGGATGCCGCCGAAGGTCACCTTGGTCGCGGCCACGGAGCCATTCCCGGAGTTGGCCGCCGGCAGCGCCACGCCCACGCCCGGCTGGAAGAGGTTCACGGCCAGCAGGCCGAGGGCCAGCGCCAGCGTGGTCACGACCTCGAAGTACAGGATGGATTTCCAGGCCAGCCGGCCGACCGACCTGAGGTCCTCGCTGTGCCCGGCGATGCCGACGACCAGCGTCCCGAAGACCAGCGGCACCAGGATGCACTTGATCATCTTCAGAAACATGTTCGACACGACCTTCAAGTGCTGCGACTCGGCGGGCAGTGCCCAGCCGAGCAACAATCCGCCCGCCATGGCCAGGAAGATCCAGTGGGTGAGGGAGAGGTTCCTCAGGAAGCGGGTCATGCGAGTTCCGGAGCCTCCGCCGAACCGGACCCGGAGACAAGGTCGGATGCCCCGGCCATGAACCACGCGTAAACACTTTTTTGGGGACCTCGGTCGGGCACTCCGAGCCGGAAGAGAGCGGGTTGGCGTCCTAACCTCCTACGAAGCGCCGTGCGCTACATCGAAGAGTTGGCACAAGGCTTGAGGTCTCAACCCAGCGGAGCGGAAGAGAACACCATCGTTTCTTACGCGTGGATTTGGGCCCCGGGGTCGGCCCGGGATTCCGGGGCGTTCGGGCACCCCGTGCTGGACCGCGCTCCGCAGGACCCCTCTGGGTTTTCGGCTCTCAGGCCAGCGCGCGGCAGAGGGCGACCGCCGCGACCGCCCCGGCGAGGTCCGCCGCCAGGCCGGCCAGGACCGCGTGGCGGGTGCGCCGGATGCCGACGGATCCGAAGTAGACCGCCAGGACATAGAAGGTGGTCTCGGTGCTGCCGAAGAGCGTGCCGCCCATGCGTGCCAGCAGGCTGTCCGCGCCGTGGGTCTTCACCAGGTCGGTGAAGGCCGCCAGCGTACCGCTGCCGGTCAGCGGCCGGAGCAGCGTCATCGGCACCAGTTCCGCCGGGTAGCCGACGGCGGCCAGCACCGGCTCGAGCCATCGGGTCAATCCCTCGATGCCCCCGGCCCCGCGCAGGCATCCGATGGCGACGAGCATCGCCACGAGGTGTGGAATGATCCGAATGGAGGTGTCGAATCCCTCCCGGGCGCCCGTCACGAACTGCTCATGCACGGCGATGCCCCGCAGCGCCGCGTAGGTGGGGATGCCCACCAGCAGGAACGGCAGGGCCACGAGCGACAGGGCACCCAGGGCCCGGATCGCGATGGAAGGGGTCCCTGCGGTCGTCTCGGCGGCCTCCGGCGGATGGAGGATGGCCTGGACCGCGAAGGTGGCGAAGGCCAGCACCAGCGCCGCGAGCAACACCCGGCCCATCCGGCCCAGGGGTGCGGGGGGCGGTGCGGCCGGGGTGGTATCGGAAGGTTCCGGCTCCGGTCCGGGGATCGGCGGCGATCCGGGGGCGGAGGGATGGGCCGCCGGGTCCGACGGGCTCGATGCCGGAGCCATCCCGGGCAGGCGGAACCATCGCAACCGCTGGGCAACCTTCACGACGAAGAGCCCGGTCAGGGACGAGCACGCCGTGGCCAGCAGGGTGGTGGCGACGATCGCCGTGGGGTTCCTGGATCCGTGGGCGGCCAGCACGGCGATGGCGGTCATCGGGATCAGTTGCACCGAGCCGGTGTTGATCGCCAGGAAGGTGCACATGGCGTCGGTCGCCGTGTCCGGTCGCGGATTCAGGCGTTGCAGGTCCCGCATCGCGCGCAGGCCCATCGGCGTGGCCGCGTTGGTCAGGCCCAGGGCGTTGGCCGCCACGTTGAGCACCATCGACCCGAGCGCCGGATGGCCCGGGGGGATGTCCGGGAAGAGGCGCCCGAGGAACGGTTGGAGCCAGCGCGCCAACGTGGCCACCAGACCCGCCTGCTCGGCCAAGCGCAGCAGGCCCAGCCACAGCGCCATGACCCCCACCAGTTGCAGCGAGACCGTCACCGCGGTGGAGGCTCCCTCAATGGCCCCGTCGGTCATCCCCGCGAGTCGACCCGTGGCCCCGGCCACCAGGGCCGAGATCACCAGCAGTGCGAGCCAGATCCCGTTGAGCATCGGCCTGGATGCTGCCCGTCGTGTCGCGGGATTTCGACTCCGGAGTTGGGGGCTCCAGCGGGCCTCCGGCGGACCGATGGTTCCTGCCACGCCTCCGGCGGGGCACTTCCCGTATCGGTGACTCGCTTGGGATGGGAAATCTGTTGAACAACGGTTGTCGTATGGTAACCAATAATTCTTGGTAGTGACCGATAATCTCTGATGCAGCAGCCCGCTGGCATACCCACCGGAGCCCAAAGGACCGGTGTACGACGGTGGGCTTCTTGTGGCCGAGGGTCTGCCGGCGGTGATCGAATCCAGCGCTCCCAATGCCTCCAGCACGGATTCCGCCTCCGGCTCATCGCAGGAGGAGGGTTCCAGTTCCGAGGCCACGACTCCGGACGAACTCCGGAACAAATACCTGCTCGTCGACCTTCGGAAGGAATCGGTGGCCCTGCTCACCCTGCCTGCGCGGCACAGCCGTGGAGACCTGCTCATCGAGCGCCAGCAGGTCCGGGCCAATCGGGGTCTGCCTGCGCCCTTGAGCCGGGAGACGTTGTCCCGCCTCATGGAGGACAAGCGGTTCCGCGAACCGGTCTATTCGTCGACCGACATCCGAGTCTGCGGGCTGGTTCAGGGCACCGCCGGCATGGTCAAGGTTGCGATGGACCGGGTGCTCGCCCAGAAGGACATCCGCCTGCCGGCGATCGAGGACCTCGTGGCCACCTGCGCCATCCATTATGCCACCACCGGCCGCCACCTCGTGCCCCTGGGGAGCACGGTCCGGGCGGCCGACGGGATCGTGAAGACCGCCCTCAACGGCGGGCAACTCCGGGTGGTGTTGGATGCGGTGGACCAGCACGCCAACGACCTGTGGCTGGTTGCTTCCGGTGTGGTTCCCCACGGGGCACGCTCCGTGGGAGGCCGGCCCCCGGAGGGCTTCCTGGGACGCATCGCCCGGTTCGCCGGCCTGTAGCCTTCTGGGCGCCCCCAACCGTCCCCGGCGTGGCCGCCGGCCACTTTGTTGCTGAATCCCTGGGGCTGGCCGGCAGAGACTCCGGGCCATGCCCTTGAACTCCTCGACGCCGATCCTGAGGTTCCCGCCGGCGCTTCTGCTCGGCGTCAGCCTCGTCACCGCCTTCGCTGCGCCGCTTGAGCCCAGGTTCCGGGCGCTCACGGTCGACACCAACGTGGCCGTCGGCTACGGCGTCACGGTGGCCGATGTCGATGGCGACGGGGGCCCCGACCTCGTCCTGTGCGATGCCAAGCAGATCGCCTGGTACCGTCATCCGAGGTGGGAGAAGCATGTCATCGCCGAGAACCTGACGCCGCAGGATCACGTCTGCGTGGCCGCCGCCGACATCGATGGCGACGGCAAGGCCGAGATCGCGGTGGGCGCCGGCTGGAACCCGGGCGATACGGTCCACAGCGGGGCGCTCTTCTATTTGGAACCGCCCGCCGATCGCACCGCGCGCTGGACGCCGATCCGCCTGCCCCATGAACCCACCATGCACCGCATCCGCTGGGTGAAGGAACCGCAGGGCTGGACGCTGTGGTCGGCGCCCCTGCACGGGCGCGGAAACCAGGACGGCCAAGGGGTCGGTGTGCGCGTCCAGCGTTACCTGCTCCTGCCCGATCGCCGTGGACCGTGGACGGTCGAGACGGTGTCCGACCAGTGGCACAAGGCCCACAATTTCGATCTCGTGGCCCGCTCCGGCGGGAACGCGGTGACCGAAGTGCTGGTGGGTTCGGCCGAGGGGGCGTTCCGGGGGATGCTGTCCGGGACGGGCGCCGCCCGCGGACCGGTGTCTTGGACCCAGGTGGGCAGTCCGGAGAATGGTGGCGTGGGCGAGATCCGCTCGCTGGGCGATGCGCAGGGTTCGGTCGTCGGCATCTCACCGATGCACGGCAACCAGTTGGTGGTCTTCCACCCGCCCGACCCCGTGGCCGGCGCGTCGGCGGCCGCACCCGTGCTGGGACGTCGGGAGGTCGTCGACGACGGGTTGATCGACGGCCACGCCCTGGCCTGTGGCGACCTGCTGGGCCTCGGCCGTCCGCAGATCGTGGCGGGATGGCGGGCCATGGGCCGGCCGCGTTCGGTGAAGGTCGGCGTGGCGCTCTACGTGCCGGTGGGGAACCGTTGGATGAAGGTGTGGGTCGACGACGACGGCATGGCCTGCGAAGACCTCGCGCTGGCCGACCTCGATGGCGACGGCGACCTCGACATCGTCGCGTCGGGCCGGTCCACCCACAACCTCAAGGTCTACTTCAACGAGTCGACCCGCTGATCCGCCCGCTCAGAAGTCCTCGCCCTCGAGGGGTGGAACGCTTTGGGGGTGCTTCCGGTGGTGGGTGGCCTGCTCGAAGGCGTGGCCGATGCGGAAGAGCACCGGCTCGTCGAAGGGGCGTCCGAGGAACTCCACGGCGATCGGACCGCCGCCGGCCGCGATGTATCCCGCCGGGACCAGCAGGGCCGGGAGTCCCGTGACCGAGCTCAGCGGGTTGTCCTTCTCGGGCTGCGTCTCGAGGTGGCCTTCCGGTGGCACCGACTTGAACGGGTACACCAGCGCGTCGAGCTGGTGCGCGTCCATCAGGCGGATCACCGAGGCCCGCAGGGAGTGGCGTGTCTTGAGCCGCGCGAGGTACCCGGGATCATGGGTCAGGGGACCCAGCTCCCGGACGCCCCGGCTGATGTTGGTCTTGAGGAGGTCGCCGCCCTTGCGGACCAGTTCCTCGACGCTCCGGATCGGGGCGTCCGGGCCCAGCCGGCGGAAGTACGTCTCGAAGGCCGAGGGGCCCTCGTAGTAGTTCAGGCGGGCGTCCTCGAGCACCGCGAGCAGGTCCATGCCCAGCGACAGCCCGTCGATGACCACGGCCCCCTCCTGCCTCATCGACGCGACGGCCTTCTCGACCAGTCCCACGCCCTCCTGATGCATGGGCCCCTTCCGGAACAGGTCGCGGAAGACGCCGATCCGTGCGCCGCGGAGACCGTCGGCCTTGAGGAAGTTGGTGTACGATCCGGCCGGGATCCGACCCAGTGACGGCAGGGTCAGCAGGTCGTCGGAATCGAACCCGGCGACGATCGTCGTGAGCGCGGCGACGTCGAGCACGCTCCGTCCCATCGGGCCGCAGCGCTCCTGGTGGAACGAGGTGACCGTCTGGCCGGCCCGGCTGATGAGGCCCTCGGTCGGGGCCAGGCCCACGAGGCTGTTGTTCGCCGTCGGGTTGCGGATCGACACGCCCGTCTCGCTGCCCAGCCCGACCTGCGCGAACACCGCCGCCAGGGACGCGCCCGTGCCGCCGCTCGATCCGCCGGGGGTCAGGTCGAGGTTGTAGGGGTTGAGCGTGCGCCCGAGCACGGTGCTCTGGTCGCCCTTCTTGGGCACCCCGAACCAGTCGCTCATGTTGACCTTCGCCAGGAGGATGGCCCCGGCCCCGCGCAGGCGTCGCACCACCGTGGCGTCATGGATCGGCCGGGAGTCCTTCATCGGCAGGAACCCGCAGGTGGTCGGCATGTCCCGCGTGTCGAAGAGGTCCTTCAGGACCACCGGAACCCCGTGCAGCGGGCCCCTCGGACCCTTGGCCCGGCGCTCGGCATCCAGTTGGCGTGCCTCGGCGAGGGCGTTCGTGTTGAGCGTGATCACCGACCGGATCGCCGGTCCCCGGGTGTCGTAGGCCTCGATCCGCCGCAGGTAGAGCGTGACGAGGCGCTCGGAGGAAAGCCGGCCGTCGTCCATCGCAACCTGCAGGTCCCGCAGGGTCGCCGTCGAGAGGCTGGCGGCCCGGGTGGCCGTCGTCACCAGCAGGCACAGCGCGGATGCGCCCAGCGCCCACGCGGGGAATCGATTCAGCGATGGGGAACGGTCCGTGGGTGGGTTCATGGGAGGCGATCGTCGGGTGGGGGCTGGCGTGGCGGATTCAGGCGGTGGCGACCGCCGGTGCGGCGACCGCGGTTGCGGACTCGTCGGCTTTCGGGCGTCGCGTGCGGGCGAGCAGGAGGAACATCGCCGGGATGACGAAGAGGGTGAGGGCGCTTCCGACCACCAGGCCGCCGATGACGGCGATGCCCATCGACACGCGGCTCTCGGCCCCGGCACCCAGCGCGAGGGCGATCGGCACGATCCCCAGGATGGTGGCGAGCGTGGTCATCAGGATCGGCCGCAGGCGCGCCGGTGCCGCCTCCTGGATCGCCTCCAGCGGTGTCGGCACGCCGGCCTCCAGGCGCTGGTTGGCGAACTCCACGATCAGGATGCCGTTCTTGGTCACCAGGCCGATGAGCATGATCAGCCCGATCTGGGAGAAGATGTTGAGCGTCTGCTCGAACCAGCCCAGCGCCAGCAGGGCGCCGCAGAGGGCCAGAGGCACGGTCAGGAGGATGACCAGCGGGTGGAGGAAGCTCTCGAACTGGGCCCCGAGCACGAGGTAGATCAGCACGATGGCGAGGATGAAGACGTAGCCCAGCGACGAGGAACTCTCCACGAAGTCCTGCGCGGCCCCGGTGAGCGAGGTCGTGAATCCTTCGTCGAGGGTCGATGCCGCCGCGGCCTTCAGCGCGTCGATCCCCTCGCCCATGGCCACGCCGCGGGCCAGCGTGGCCGAGATGGTGGCCGAGCTGTAGCGGTTGAACCGGTACAGCTCGGGCGGGGAGCTGGACTCCCGGAGGGTCATGAGGTTGGCCAGTTGCACCATGTCGCCCTCGGGGGTCCGCAGGGCGATGCCGCTCAGGTCTCCGGGCTTGGAGCGGAACTGCCGGATCATCTGGCCGATGACCTCGTACTGCTTGCCCTGGTACAGGAAGAAGCCCATCCGCTGTCCGCTCAAGGAGGCCTGGACCGCCTCGGCGATGTCGCGTGCGCTGACGCCCAGCACCCTCGCCTTGTCCCGGTCGATCGACACGGTGATCTCCGGCTTGTCGAACTTCAGGTCGCTGTCCACGAAGGTGAAGGCCGGGTTCTTGCGCGCCTCCTCCAGGAACCTCGGCAGCACCCTCCGCAGGTCGGCGAGTTCCGGGGCCTGGATGACGAACTGGATGCCGCTCTGCCCGGCCCGGCGCTCGCCGATGCTGGCCTCCTGCGTGATGTTGATCCGTGCGCCCGTCAGCTCCCGTTGCACGGGCTGCAGCGCCGCCGCGATCTCCTGCTGGGAGCGGTTCCGCAGGGACCGGTCCGAGAGGAACACCCGCACGAACCCGGAGTTGATCGCCCCCTGGACCCCCTGGGCCCCGCCGGATCCCGGGACCTGGGTCATGAGCAGCGTGGCCTCGGGCACCCGTTCCGCCGCGACCAGGGCCAGTTCGTCGGTGAGCGACTGCATGTGTTCGTAGCTCACCCCCTCCGGGGCCGTGGCGCGCAACCACAGGCGGCCCCGGTCCTCCAGGGGCGACAGCTCCCGGGGCAGGCGCTGATACACCGTGTAGCCCGACCAGCCCGCGAGGCCCAGGACGACGACCGAGAGCCACCGCCAGACGAGGAACCGGCCGAGCAGCGCCCGGTATCCCGACTCCATGGCCTGGAAGAACCCCTCGGTGCGCCGGAACAGCCACCCTTGCCCCACCGATGCCGACAGCATCCGGGCGCTGAGCATTGGCGTCAGGGTGAGGGCGACGACCGCCGAGATGAGGACCGCCCCGGAGATCGTGACGGCGAATTCCCGGAAGAGCCGCCCGGAGAGACCGCCCATGAAGAGCAGCGGCAGGAACACCACGGCGAGGGTCATCGTGGTCGAGATCACCGCGGTGAAGATCTGCTCGGTGCCGGCGATGGCCGCGGCCATCGGCCCTTCGCCATGTTCGATGCGCTTGTAGATGTTCTCGAGGACCACGATGGCGTCGTCCACGACCAGACCGATCGCCAGCACGATGCCCAGGAGGGTGAGGGTGTTGATGGAGAACCCGCAGGCCGCCATGATGGCGAAGGTGCCGATGATGGAGACCGGGATGGCCAGGACGGGGATGAGGGTGGTCCGCCACTCGCGGAAGAAGGCGAAGACCACCAGCACGACCAGTGCGAAGGCGATGAAGATGGTCTCGGTGACCTCCAGCAGGGAACGGCGGACGTAGGAGGTGTTGTCATAGGCCACCTCGAGCCGGATGTCGGGGGGGACTTCCTTGCGGATGCGGTCGAGGCGCGCCCGCAGGGCGTCCACGATCTCGATCTGGTTGGCCCCGGGCTGCGGCCGGAAGTAGAGGCCGGCGATCGGTCGGCCGTCGGCCTTGAGGGCTCCCCGCTCGTTCTGGGGGCCGAGTTCGGCGTAGCCCACGTCACCAAACCGGACGATGGAGTCGCCGTCCCCCCGCAGGATCATGGCGTCGAAATCGGCGGGGGTGTTGAGCCGGCCGAGGGTCTTGATCGGCAGCTCCACCGACTCGCCCTCCACGCGGCCGGAGGGAAGCTCGACATTCTCACGGGCCAGCGCGCGGCGGATCTCCGCCGGCGTCAGGCCGTGGGCGGCCAGCTTTTCCGGGTCCATCCAGAGACGCATGGCGTAGCGCTTCTCCGCCGGCTGGTCGACCTGGGCGATTCCCGGGACGGTCTGCAGCCGCTCGCGCAGCGTGTCGGCGAATCCCGAGAGCTCAAGCTGGCTGCGCAGGTCGCTGCGGATGGCCACTCCCAGCAGGGGTGAGGAGTCCGCGTTGGCCTTGTTCAGGACGGGCGGGTTCGAGTCCGGCGGGAGGTTCCGGGCAGCCCGGCTGAGCTGGTCCCGGACGTCGCTGGCGGCCGTGTCGAGGTCGGTGTCGAGGGTGAACTCGACGGTGATCTGGCTGACGCCCTCGCGGCTGGTGGACGTCAGGTTGCGGATCCCTGAGACGGCATTGACCGCCTCCTCGATCGGCTCGGTGATCTGCGCCTGCACCACCTCGGAGGCGGCCCCCGGATAGCTGGTAATGATGGTGATCGTGGGCGGATCCACCGCCGGGTACTCGCGCACCCCCATCCGCGCGAGCGACAAGCCCCCGGCGAGGGTGATCATCAGGGAGATCACCAGCGTCAGCACCGGCCGGCGGATGCTCAGCTCGGCGAGGGTCATGTCGGGGGCGCCTTCTCCGCGGCCGGGGCCGCCACCCGCACCGCCGGCCCCGGCGCCGCCGGCTCCGGACCCCGGCCGCCCTGCGGCCCCGTGCCGCCGGCCACGGGATCCACGGAAAGCCCCTCGCGCATCTGCTGGAGGCCCGAGGTGATCACGAGGTCGCCGGGCTGGATGCCGGAGACGATGTGCACGGTCGACTCCGTGCGCGAGCCGGTCTGCACCGCACGCCGCGCGGCCCGGCCGTCGGACACGATGAACACGCTTCTCTCGGCCGGCCCCGGCACGACGGCGACCGAGGGCAGGATGATCGCGTCGGCGAAGGTCTCGAGGGTCACCTCCACGCTCACGAAGGACCCGGGCCGGAGCAGTCCGTCGGGGTTGGCGATGACCGCGCGGGCCGTGAGCGTGCGGGTTCCGGCGTCGAGGCGGGGCTCGACGGCCGAGACCTCCCCCCGTCGCCGAGCCCGTCCGCCGACCGAGAACTCCACCACCGTGCCCGGCGTGACCCGCTCGGCGAAACGCTCGGGCACCGAGAAGTCCAGCTTGAGCCGGTCGACCGCCTGGAGCGTGGCCATCCGGGCGTTGGCGTTGACGAAGGCTCCCTCGCTGATGAACCGCAGGCCCACCACGCCCTCGAAGGGGGCGCGGATCTCCGTCTTGGCGATCTGTGCCCGGATGACCGCCACCTCGGCCTCTTGGACCGCCGTCTCATTGACCGCCGTGTCGTAGTCCTCGCGGTTGGCGACGCCCTCCTGGAAGAGCCGTTCGATCCGTGCCCGCCGTTGTGCGGCGAGGTTGAGCCGGCTTGATGCCCGGGCCAGCATCGCCTGGAGGTCGTCGTCGGTGAGCTTGACCAGCAGGTCGCCCTTCCGGACCCGGGATCCCTCGGTGAAGTTGATGGACCGCACGCGACCTCCCGTCTCGGCCTGCAGTTCGACCCCCTCCTCGGCCCGCAGGGTCCCGGTGGCCGTGATGTGTTCCGCGAACGGGGCCGGCACGGCCCGCACGGTCGACACCTTCAGGGAGGGCGCTTGCCGGCCGGCGGACCGACGGTCCGGTGCGCCCGGTGCGCCCGGGGTTGGCTTCGTGGCGCCCTTGACCCCCCCGGCCGTCCGTGTCCGCTGGACTCCCCAGAACACGGCGGCGCCGAGGGCCAGGATCCACAGGAGGACGGGGCGTTTCATGGGTGTCGGAAAGGGGTGCGTTCCGGGGGGGCGATGGGTTCAAACCATCACGGGTTGATGCCCGCCGAGCACCTTCTCGAGATGGGCCATCACGGCGAAGACCACGTGCTCGGTCCAGGGACGGCCCACGACCTGCACCCCGATGGGCAGACGGTTGCTGCAGGAACCTCCCCGCACCACGCCCGCCGGGTATCCGGTGACGTTGTAGATGGAGGTGAAGCCCGACCCGGCCAGATCGGCCGTCTTGTCCGGGTCGCCGATCCGGGGAACGGGGGTGGACCGCACCGGGCAGATCAGGATGTCGTACTTCTCCATGAAGGTGAGGATCCTGGACTTGATGGCGTCCTGCCGCTCGAGCATGGCGACGAAGTCGGCGACCGGGACCTGCGGCTGGTTGAACTTGCGGGCCGGTCCCGGGACGATGGTCTGGTAGCGGTCCGTCAACCGCTTCTGCCACGCATTGCCATCCCCCGTCGTGAGCTTCCGGCGCAGTTCATCCATCTCCATGAGGTGCGGCGGCACGTCCTCGCCGACGGAACACCCGGCCGACTCCAGCGCCTTGGCCGCCGCGGCGATGACCGCCACCACCTCGGTCGAGGCGCCGGCCGCGCCGGGGCCCTGCTGGGTGTAGAAGGCCACCCGCAGCCCGGCGATCCTCACCGAGGCGACGTCCCCAAGGGGGACCGGGTGGATCGCCGCATCGAGGTCGTCGGGTCCGCTGATGATCGGGAGCAGGGTGACGAGGTCCTCGACCCTTCGGGCCATCGGCCCGAGCTGCTGGTAGTTGTCGAAGGTCCCGCCGTAGTCGACGATGTGGCCGGTCCGGGGCACCCGGCCCGAGGTGGGCTTGATGCCGGCGATCCCGCAGGCGTGGGACGGCCCTCGGATGCTCCCGCCGAAGTCGCTCCCGATGTCGAAGGGCGCCCCTCCGGCGGCGACGATGGCCCCGGCGCCGCCGCTCGAGCCGTAGACCGTGTGCCGGGGATCGTACGGGTTCCGGGTCATCCCGTGGAGGATGTTGGCGGTGGTGCCCAGGCCGGAGACGCCGCCGATGGTGAATTCCGGCGTGTTGGTCTTGCCGAGCAGGATCGCCCCGGCGGCCCGGAGCCGCGCCACCACGGTGGCGTCCCGCTTGGGCACGTGGTGCGAACGGCCCTGGGTGCCCCCGGTGGAGATCACCCCCTCCGTCTCGATGGAGTCCTTGATGGTCATCGGGACGCCATGGAGGGGCCCCTTCGGCATGCCCTTGGCCAGTGCCGCGTCGGCGGCCTTGGCCTCCTCGAGGGCGCGCTCGAAGCACGGCATCACCACCGCGTTGAGCATCGGGTTGACCTTGTGGATGCGGTCGATGTGCGCCTGCACCACCTCGGTCACGGACACCTCCTTGCGCCGGATCATCGCGGCCAGTTCGGTCGCGGACCGGAAGAACAGGGGGCCGCCCTGGGGGGCCGCGGAGAGTGAGGTCGCCGCCGCGGTCGCCGCAGCGGTCGCCGCAGCGAGGGTCCGGGCCGGGAGGAGGTTTGCCGCCGCGATGGGTGCCGCCGGGAGTAGCGGGGGATGGTGGGGCTGGCGGTGGCGTCCCAGTCCCAGCAGGTCTCGCCGGGAGAGGGGCCGGCCGCGGGCCTGCAGGACTTCCGTTGCTTTGCGGTGGCCGGGGGTGTGGGCGGATTGGTTCATGGTCGGGTGGGGCTGGGTTCGGGACGTCACTTCGAGGCCATCATCATTCCGGGCGGCTTCCATCCGGCGCCCTTCTCGAGCGCGGCGGCGACGGCGAGGATCACGTCCTCGCGCCAGGGCTTGCCGACGATCTGGAGGCCCAGAGGCAGGCCCTCCGGGGAGGTCCCATACCGGACGACGACGGCCGGCCAGGTGGTCAGGTTGTAGACCGAGGTGTATCCGGCCTTCTGTGGCACCGGCTTGTCATGGGCCGGAGCCGGATGGGCGTGGGTCGGGCAGAGGATGAGGTCGTAGTCCCTCATCCAGGACAGCAGCCGGCTCCTCAGGGCGTCCTGTCGTTCCATGGCGTCGGTGAACTCCGCCGTCTCGATGGTCACGCCGGTGAGGTTGTCCTTGATGCCGGGGGAGGGTTCCTTGGTGCCGGCGCGGTCAAGCAGACGCTGGTACCAGGCCCCGCCGTCGGCCTTGGTGAGCCGGTTGCGGAGGTCGTTGGCCGGACCGTCGCCGCCGTGGAAATCCTCCTTCACCGAGGCGCCCAGCGACTTCAACGCCGCCGCGGCCGTGCGGACCATCTGCTGGGTCTCCGGGGTGGGGGTCACCACCTGATTGTCCACGTAGTAGGCGACCCGGAGCCGGGCCAGGTCGACCTTCGACGGATCGCCCAGGGGGGCGGGCACGGCGTTGGCGTCCCGGAAGTCGGGGCCCGAGAGGATGGGCAGGATCGTGACCATGTCCTCGACCCAGCGGGCCAGGGGCCCGAGCTGCTGGTAGAGGTCGAAGGCCCCGCCGTAGCCCGGCCAGTGCCCGGTGCGCGGAACCCGCCCGGTCGTCGGCTTGAGGCCGACGATCCCGCAGGCGTGGGCCGGCGACCGGATGCTGCCGCCGAAGTCGGAGCCGATGTCGAAGGGCGAGCCGCCCGCCGCCACAATGGCGGCGGCCCCGCCGCTGGAGCCGCGCGGCGAGTGGGCGGTGTTGTAGGGATTGTTGGTCTGCCCGTAGACGAGGTTGTAGGTGCCCCGGGTGCCGCCCCCGAGCGTGAACTCCGGCGTGTTGGACTTGCCGAGCAGGATCGCCCCGCCGCGCCGCAAACGGGCGACGACCGTGGCGTCGGTCTTCGGGATGAAGGACTTCAGGCCGAGCGTGCCCGCCGTCGACACGACCCCCTCGGTCTCCAGCGAGTCCTTGATGGTGAAGGGAACCCCGTGGAGCGGCCCGAGGGACTCGCCCTTGGCCGTCCGCGCGTCGGCCGCCTTGGCCTCGGCCCGGGCGCGGTCGGCGCAGAGCGCCACCACGGCGTTGATCTTCGGGTTCACGGCCTCGATCTGCGCCAGGCACAGGTCCACCAGCTCGGCGGAGGAGATCTTCCGCTCGCGGATCATCCGGCCGAGTTCGGTGGCCGACTTCGACAGCACCTCCGGGCCGGGTGCCGCCAGGAGCCGCATCGGTGCCGAGGCTGTCGCGAGGAGGCCCCCGGCCGCCGCCGTGGTGCCGAGGAAGCGCCGTCGCGACCAGTCGCCGGCGGCTTGTGGCGTTTCGGGTGTCGCGGCGGGTCGGGCGTCCCGGGATGCGGTCGGGGTGGACTGGGGGTTCATGGGTCCTGGTTCTGGGGTGTGGGGTTCGGTTCGGAGGGGGATGGGTTCAGCGCGGTTCCGTCGCGTTGAGCCAATGGCGGCTGTTGTCCTTGAGGAAGGCCTTCTTCGGCACCATCGCATGGATGCCCTTGGTGCCATCGACCACCTGGGTCACCCGGAAATCGACCGCGATGCTCGAGAAGGCGTACGACCGGAAGAAATCCCAGCCCCTCAGTTCCGAGAGGAGCGTCGTGGTCTCCTCGATGGCCATGCGCATGGCCTGGTCAAGGTCGGGGTCCAGTCCGAAGGCGATGTGATGGGTCGGCGACTCGGCCCTGGGTGCCGACAGGCGTCGTCCCTTGTGGAGGATGAATTTCAGGATCGCGGTGTTCGCGGTCTCGATGGCGTTCACGGTCACCTCGCCGTCCCCCTGCGCCGCATGGGCATCCCCGGTGAAGAACAGGCCTCCCGGGTGGAACACCGGCAGGAAGAGTGCCGTGCCGGCGACGAGTTCCTTGCAGTCGAGATTGCCGCCGAAGCGACCGGGAGGACCGCTCCTGCGGTTCGGTCCCTCCTCGGTTGGGGGAAGCGTTCCCATCACGCCCATGAAGGGTCCCAGTGCCACCTCCACGCCCGGTTCAAACACGCCGACGTTCCTCTCCAGGTCCAGGTGGACCACCCGGGTGAACGGCCGGGGCACCTTGTCCGGCAGTCCTCCACGCCCGGGCATGCCCCCCACCGTCCCGTAGGGGATCCTCGGTCGCACCGATAGGATCCGCACCTCGATGGAATCCCCGGGTTCCGCGTTCTCGATGGCCACGGGCCCGAGCAGCAGATGGCCATTGGTGATGCCGGCCCATCGCGGCGTCTCGGCGAGCACCCGCATCGTCTCCGCAAGGCAGGCTTGGTTGGTGGAGATGTCGATGCCGTGTCCCCGCAACCAGGATTCGGGTCCCTGGTCCGAGGTCCAGCGGGCGCCGCCCCCGGTGTCGAAACGCACCGTCTCACCCGACCGGATGGTGAGGATGGGCTTCTTCTGCACCGGAAAGTTGCCGATGGCGGAATTCTCCGGGGTCAGGGGGACATGATGATCCCAGCGAGGCTCGGCATCCGGAGAGGCCAGACCTGCCAGGCAGGCGACAACCGCCAGGGTCCCGAGGAACGCCTTCCCCAGCCCGGAGGCCATGGGAGAGCGGAGGAGACCGGAGAATCCGAAGGCGATGGGAGGTCGGGGGATCATGGCGTCGGAAGGTCGAAGGATTCGCCCGGCAGTGGCGGCGTGCTGGCCGGCGTGCGCCGGTTCGGGTGGACCGCCTCGAAGCTGGCGGCCAGGCGCAGCAACTGGGGCTCGGACCAGGGCCGACCGAGGATCTCCAGACCGATGGGCAGGTTCGCCGGCGTGAAACCCGCCGGCACGATGAACGCCGGCAGGCCGGTCACCGGGCTGGTCTGGTTCGGGGTGTACCTGCTGGTCGGCGCATCCTTGTGCCCGATGAGCAGGGGCCCGTGCAGCTTGTGCGGGTAGACGAGGGCGTCCAGACGGTGCCGGTCCATCAATTCGACGATCATCTCCCGGAGGGCGGCCTTCGCGGCGAGCGTGGCGCGGTACTCCGGGTCCCGATCCAGGTTACGTGGCTTCGACGCCGCCTCGACGGTGTCCGGGCGCACCGGATGGATGGTGTTGGCGATCATCTCGCGGACATCCTTGAACTTCGCGGCCGGCCCCTGGCGGGCGAGGTACCGGTTGATCGCCTCGACCCGCTCGTAACGGCTCGGGGAGGCGTTGGTGAGGTACTTCGGCAGGTCGATGCCCAGGCTCACGCCGCGCACCACCTGGCCTCCGGCCCGCTCGATCGCGGCGTAGGCCGTCTCGAAGAGTTCGACCGCCCCGGGCTCCACCGGCTTGAAATCGTAGGCCTCCTTCAGCACGCCCAGCCGCGCCCCGCGCAGCGCGTTGGTCACCACGAAGCTCGAGTAGGTCTCCATGGGCATCTTCCCGAGGCTCTGGGCCGTCCACAGGTCGGCCGGGTCGAATCCGGCGATGACATCCAGCACCGCGGCGACGTCGGCCACCGAGCGCGCCATCGGTCCCCCACGCTCGCCGGTGATGTAGCTCCACATCTGGCCATCGCGGCTGACGAGCCCCGAGGTCGTCGACAGTCCGCAGAGGTTGCCGTCGGAGGACGGGGTCCGGATGGAGAATCCCGTCTCGCTGCCGAGGCCGACGGGCGAGAAATAGGCCGCGAGGCCCGCCGAGGTGCCGCTGCTCGACCAGCCCGGTGTCCGGTCCAGCGCGTGCGGGTTGAGCGTGGATCCGCCCAGGCTGCTGCTGGCGATGATCTCGGTGGCGCCATACCAGTCGCTCTGGTTGACCTTGGCGAGGATGATCGCCCCGGCGGACCGCAGCCGCGCGACCACGAACGCGTCCTTCGTCGGACGGGCGTCGGCCATCGCCTTGAAGCCGCCGGAGGTGGGCATGTCGTCGGTGTCGAAGACGTCCTTCACGAGGACCGGGATGCCATGCATCGGGCTGCGTGGCCCCTTGGAGCGACGCTCCGCGTCCAGGCCCCGGGCCGTGTCGAGGGCGTTGGTGTTGAGGTGCAGGACCGCCCGGATGGCCGGCCCCTTCCGGTCGTAGGCCTCGATCCGGTCCAGGTACATCCGGACCAGCCTCTCGGAGGTGAGGGCACCGGAGTCCATCGCGGCCTGGATGTCCCGGACGCTGGCGTTCTGGAGGTCGAACCGGGCGGCCTCCGGTGCGAGCCCGATCCAGAGTCCGAGGAACACGGCGAGCCATCGGGCGATCCCGGAGGGTCGCGCCGGGGCGCGGCCGGAGCCGATGCCATGCGCGGAGCCGCGTCCGGATCGGAGGGCCACGATCGAGTCAGTAGTCATGGAAGATCTTCCGGATGGCCTCGAAGCCGAGGCCCTTGGCGAGTGCGAGTTGGAGGAGGATGCGCGCCTTCTCGGGCTGCAGGTTGTCGCCCGGGAGGATCGACGCCTCGCGTCGTCGCTGCGTGTCCTGGACGCGGCCCGAGCGGGTGCGCGTGGTGGCCACCACGACCACGCCCGCCGCCTGCGCCCGCTTCACGCCGTCGACCTGGCCCCCGGCCAGCGCCCCGGCGCCGGTGCCATCGATGATGATGCCCTTGACCCCGTTGGAGAGCATCGCGTCGAAGAGGTAGCCCGGGGCGTCGGTGTAGCCGTAGAGGACCTCGACCGGCGGCAGCGCCTCGGGCAGTCCGGCGAGGTGGAACTCCGAGGCCCGCGTGTGCCGGCGCAGCGGAGCGGTGTGGAAGACCACCCGGTCCGGGTCGACCACGCCCAGGGTGCCGAGGTCCGGGCTCCGGAACGCCTCGACGCGGTAGGCGCTCGTCTTCATCACGTCCCGTGCCGCGTTGATGTTCTGGTTCATCACGTGCAGCACCCCCTTGCCGGCGGCCTCGGGCGACGCCGCGACCCGGACCGCGTTGATCAGGTTGAGGGGTCCGTCCCCGCTGAGACCCGACCACGGGCGTTGGGCGCCGACGAACACCACCGGCTTGGCCGTGTTCAAGACGAGGTTCATGAACCACGCCGTCTCCGCCATGGTGTTCGTGCCGTGGGTGATCACCACCCCGTCGACGGAAGGGTCGTCCACCAGGGCCTGCACCTTCGCCGCCACCTGCCGGATGTGGGCGGTGGTCATGCCGCCTCCCGGTCCCCCCGAGGGATCCTCCGGCGGGCGCTGGTCCTCGGTCGTGACCCGGGCGATCAGGGCCAGTTCGGGCAGGGCGCCGGTCCAATCCTCCGGGGCCACGCGGTTCCCCTTGCCGCCGTAGTTGTTCAGGTTGAGCCGGCTGGAGGCCTTGCTGGCGATGGTTCCGCCCATCGAGACGAGGACGACCCGCGGCAACCCCACTCCGGGCGGCGCCACCTTGGGGATCTCCTGGGCGTGCGCGGTGTGCAGCGCGGCGCCGGATCCGAGGATCGTCCCGGCCCAGGCGGCCCCGAACACGGTGCGCCGCAACGCGTCGCGGCGGCTGATCCGGTCGTCGATGGAGTGGGTGCGGGCCATGGTCAGTACTCGTTGAAGATCCGCTGCAGTTCCCGCACCTCCCGGGTCCGTGTCAGCGCCAGGCGCAGGAGGATGCGCGCCTTCTGGGGGTTGAGGCTGTCGCCGGTCACGACACCCCGCCCGAACTGGCGTTCGCTCTGGAGCACCCTCCCGGAGCCTTTCCGGTCGCTCTGCACGACGCTGACGCCCTGCGCCATGGCCGCCTGCAGGGCCTTGGTCACGGCGGGGGACCCATCGGCATAGACGATGCCCGCCACCTTGGCCTCCACCAGCGCCTGAACCGGTGCGGCCGAGGCCTCCTGGTGGCCGTAGACCACGTCGACCGGGGGCAGGTTGGTCAGGCTGGCGACATCGAACTCGCTGCGCAGGGTGTGGCGTGTGAGGGGTTGCCGGTAGAAGACGACCCGGTCGGCGTCGGCGTAGCCGATCGGTCCGACCTCCCGCGAGACGAAGGTCTCGACGCGGGTGGTGTTGCCCTTGGTCACGAACCGGGCCGAATGGACGGTGTCGTCGAGCAGGACCATCACCCCCTTGCCCGAGGCTTCCGGGGTCAGGACCGTGCGCACCGAATTGTAGAGGTTGAGCGGTCCGTCCCGGCTGATCGCCGACCACGGTCGCATGGCGCCGACCACCACGACCGGCTTGGCGGACCGGACGACGAGGTGCAGGAAATAGGCCGTCTCCTCCAGCGTCCCGGTGCCGTGCGTGACCACCGCGCCGGCGATGTTCGTGGAGGCCAGAGCCGTGTTGATGCCCTTGGCCAGCCGGAGCAGGGTCTCGGTGGTCACGGTCCCGCTGCCGGCATTGCCGATCTCCGTGACCTGGAGGTTGGCCAGATCCTTGAGTTCGGGCAGGTCCGCGAGCAGTTGGTCGGGGCTGACCCGTCCGTCGCTGTACTCGGAGAGTTTCTGCCGGTGGGCCCCCGCGCTCTGGATGGTTCCCCCGGTGGTGAACAGCGCGACGGTGGGCAGGTTCGTCGCCGCCGCCAACCCCGTCGCGGCCGTCGCTGCGATCCCCAGCATCCCCAACGTCTCCAGCAGGCCGGGGATCCATCGTGCGATCCGTGCCGCAAGCGGTCTTCGGATCCGGGTTTCAAGAGCGGGTGTGGGGTCCATGCCGTGGTACGGGTTCGGGTGGGGCGGCGACCGCCGGAGCTTCAGGAGGCCGCCAGGCGGGGTTTCTTCCAGCCGCCGAAGCGGGCCTCCATCTCGGAGGCCACGGCGATGGCGACATCCTCACGCCAGGGTCGCGCCACGATCTGGAGCCCGATCGGCAGGCCCTCGGGCGAGGTTCCGGCACGCACCACGATGGCCGGCCAGCCGGTGAGGTTGAAGAGACTCCGGTAGCTCGTGGTCTGCGGGGCCTTCTCCCCGATGATCCGGGCCGGGGCGGCGTCGGTGGGGCAGAGCAGCACGTCGAAGTCCCGGAACCAGGACAGCATGCGCGATCGGAGCGTGTCCTGGAGTTCGAGCAGTTCCTCGAACTCGGGCACGGGAAGCATCGGGCCGTCGAAGACCCGGCCCGGGGAGGGCGGGGTGGTCCCGACCCGGCGGTTCACCCGGCCGATCCACGCCCCACCGTCGGCGTCCCTCAGGCGCGGCATCAGCCCGTAGGCCTCCATGTATCCGGAGGGCGCCGACTCGGCGACCGGGCAGCCGATGCCCTCCATCGCCTTGGCCGCCGCCGCGACCATCGCCACCGTCTCCCGGGTGGGTCCGTGGTAGCCGTTGACGTCGGTGAAGAACGCCACGCGCAGTTTCTTGAGGTCCACGGCCGAGGGGTCGCCGTTCGGCATCGGCTTGATCGCGGCATCCTGGAAATCCGGTCCGGCCAACAGGGGCAGCAGCAACGCGATGTCCTCCACGCGCCGGGCCATGGGACCGATCTGCTGGTAGGTGTCGTAGACGCCGCCGAAGTCCACGACATGCCCCGTGCGCGGGACGCGACCCGTCGTCGGCTTGAGGCCCACGATGCCGTTGCAATGGGCCGGGTTGCGGATGCTCCCGCCGAAGTCGCTGCCGATGTCGAAGGCCGACCCGCCGGCCGCCACGATCGAGCCGGCGCCGCCGCTGCTGCCGCCGCAGGACCGCGCCGGATCGTAGGGGTTGCGGGTGACGCCGAAGAGGATGTTGGACGTCGTGCCGAGGTCCCTCAGGCCCGGGCTGCCGAGGGTGAACTCCGGCGTGTTGGTCTTGCCCAGCAGGATGGCCCCGGCGGCGCGGACCCGGGCCACGGCGGTCGAGTCGGCGCCCGGCACGCGGGTCAGCCAGCCCAGGGTGCCGCCGGTGGTCCGCACCCCCGCGGTGTCGAGCGAGTCCTTGATGGTCATCGGCACCCCGTGCAGCGGGCCCGTGGGCAGGCCCTTGGCCAGGCGCTCGTCGGCGATCCGGGCCTCCATGCGGGCCCGCTCGGCACAGAGGGTCACCACGGCGTTGAGCAGGGGGTTCACCCGGTCGATCCGCCGCAGGAAGGCCTCCACCGCCTCGGTGGAGGACACCTTCCTCTCCCGGATGGCCCGGGCGAGGCGGAGGGCCGACCATTCGGTGATGTCGGTCGCCGGGTCGGCCGTGGGCGTGGGCGTGGTCGCCGGGGCGGACCGGGTCGTGGTCGGTATGGTGACCGCCGCCACGGGAACCAGGCGACCGAGTCCCCGGAGGAACCCGCGTCGGTCGGAAGCCCTTCGGGTGGCGTGTCTTTGGGGGGAAGCGTTCATGGCGGGTCGTTGGGCGGAGTTCAGATCGCGGGCGGTTTCCATCCCCCGAACACCGACTCGAGGTGCTCGGCGACGGCGAAGGCGACATCCTCCCGGAATGGGCGGGCGACGACCTGCAGGCCGATGGGCAGGTCGCCCTCCGAACCGCAGCGCACCACGACCGACGGCCATCCGGTGATGTTGTAGATCGTGGTGTAGCCCGCACCGGGGTGTCCCTCGTCGCCGATGAGCCTCGCCGGGGAGGAGTTCGTGGGGCAGATGAGCACGTCGTGGTTCCGGAACCAGGCGAGGCATCGGCGTTTGAGGTCGTCGCGCTGCTCCACCAGGGCGCTCACCTCGGGCACCGGGGTCATCGGCTCATCGAACTTGCGTCCGGCCGCCGGGAAGAGCGTGCCGGAACGCTGGGCGATGCGGCGGATCCACCGGCTGCTGTCGACAAACCGGAGCTTGGCATAGAGGGGCCAGATCTCGGAGTAGCCGTCGGGAGCGGATTCCACCACGGGGCCGCAAACCTCCCCGAGCGCCTTGGCGGCCGCCTCGACGGTCTTCACGGTGCCGGGCGTCGGTTTGTGGTATCCGGCGACGTCCGAGAAGAAGGCGACCCGGAGCTTCTTCAGGTCCACGTCGGCGGCCTGTCGGAAGGGCGCGGGAATCATCGCGGCGTCCTTGAAGTCCGGACCGGACAGCAGGGGGGTGATCAGGATGAGATCCTCGACCCGGCGGGCCATCGGGCCGATCTGCTGCTGGCTGTCGTAGATCCCGCCGTAGTCCACCGCATGGCCGGTCCGGGGCACGCGGCCCGCCGTCGCCTTGATGCCGGTGATGCCGTTGTGATGGCATGGCGAGCGGATGCTCCCGCCGAAGTCGCTGCCGATGTCGAAGGCCGAGCCATGCGCCGCCACGATGGCCCCGGCGCCGCCGCTGCTGCCGGCGCAGCTCCGGCGGGTGTCGTAGGGATTGCGGGTGAGGCCGAAGACCAGGTTCATGGTCGTGCCCACCGAGTAGGATCCGCTGCCGATGGTGAACTCCGGTGTGTTGGTCTTGCCCAGCAGCACCGCGCCGGCGGCCCGGGCCCGGGCCACCGCGGTCGCATCCTGGTCCGGCACGGTGTTGAACCGGCCGAGGGTGCCCCAGGTAGTGCGTACGCCCGCGGTGTCGAGGGAGTCCTTCACCGTCATGGGCACCCCGTGCAACGGGCCCCGGATCACCCCCTTGGCCAGCGACTCGTCGGCCGCCCGGGCCTCGGCCAGCGCCAGGTCGAAGGACCGCGTGACCACGGCGTTGAGGTCCTGGTTCACCTTCTCGATGCGGGCGATGTAGGCCTTGACCACCTCGGTGGAGGACACGGTCTTCCCGCGGATCATCTCGGCCAGGCGGGTCGCCGAGCATTGGGTCAGCACCGGGTTCCTGTCCTTGGAGCGCAGGTAGGACCCGGCCGGGGGCGTCTTGTCCGCCCCCGCCACGGGGGGCGACTGCAGCGCCAGGATGCCCGTGAGCCCCGCAGGCAGGCCCGGTCGGCGGGGGGCGGAGAGGAAGCTCCGCCGGCTGACCGGTTCCCCGGGTGTCCCGGGACGGGCGCCGGCGGCGGTGCGGTCGGAAGTATGGACCAGTGGCGGGTTCATGGGGTCTTCAGATCGGTGGGGTGATCCATCCGCCGGTGCGCTCCTCGAGGAAGCGGGCCAGCGCCAGGGAGACGTCGTCGCGCCACGGTTTGGCCACCACCTGGATGCCGATGGGCAGGCCCTCGGGGCTGGTGCCGCCGCGGACGACCGTCGCCGGCCACCCGGTGACGTTGTAGATGCGGGTGTAGTTGGTCTCGGGCGGTGCGGGCGTGTCGAGGCGGGCGGCCGGCAGCGCGCTGACGGGGCAGAGGATCGCGTCGTAGTCCTTCATCCAGCCCAGCATGCGGCTGCGCGCGTGGTCCACCTCCTCCATCAGTTCGAGGAAGACATCGGTCGCCACGGGCTTGCCGCTCATGCGCCGAAGCAGGCCGGGGTCGGCCACCGAGGTGCCATGGCGCTTGAGCAGGCGCGCCTGCCAGGCTCCGCCCTCGCCCTCCCGGGCCTTGTTCGAGACCTCATAGTCCGCCTTGTAGTTCGGATGGATGTCCTCCCGCACCTCGGCCCCGGCCTCGCGCAGCCAGCCGGCCGCCCTCTTCACGGCGGCCTGGGTCTCCGGACTCGGTGTGAACACCCCGTTGTCCGTGTAGAAGGCGATGCGCAACCCCTTCGGAGTCACCGTGGATGGATCGCCCAACGGGATGTCGTAGCAGAAGGCGTCCTGGAGGTCCTCGCCGCAAAGGATCGGCATCAGGAGGATCAGGTCGTCCACCTGGCGGGCCAGGGGTCCGAGTTGCTGCCAGGAATCGAAGAGCCCGCCATACCCCGGGACGTGCCCGGTGCGCGGCGTGCGACCGGAGGTCGGCTTGATGCCGGCCACGCCGTTGGCATGGGCCGGCAGGCGCACGCTGCCCCCGAGGTCGGAACCGATGTCGAAGGCCGATCCGCAGGCCGCGACGATCGCACCGGCGCCCCCGGAGCTTCCGGCCGGGGAATGGGCCAGGTGGTAGGGGTTGTAGGTCTGCCCGAAGACGAGGTTCGAGGTTCCCTTGGTGCCGCCGCCCATCGTGAACTCCGGCGTGTTGGACTTGCCGATCAGGATCGCTCCCGCCGCGCGCACCCGCGCCACCACCGTCGCGTCCTTGGCCGGGACGAACGAGGCGCGACCCAGCGTGCCGGAGGTGCTGCGGACCCCGGCGGTCTCGAGCGAGTCCTTGATGGTGAACGGGACGCCGTGGAGCGGTCCCAGCACCGCCCCCCGGGCCACCGCCTCGTCCGCCGCCCGGGCCTCGGCCAGCGCCCGCTCCTCGCAGAGGGTCACCACGGCGTTGATCTTCGGGTTCACGACGGCGATGCGGCGCAGGTAGGCCTGGGTCGCCTCGACGCAGGAGACCTTGCGGGTCCGGATCGCCTCGGCCAGCCGGGTGACGGACCAGGTCACGAGGTCCTCGGGCGACGGGGTCGCTGCCGGCGATGCGCCCCGGAGTCCGCGGGCCCCGGTGGCCAGGGCTCCGAGGGTGATCCCGCCGGCGGCAAGGAATCGCCGGCGGCCGGGGTCGCCTGGGAGGGTCGTTCGAGGAGGAGGGATCCGGGCGCTCATGGGGTTCGGGTGTGGGGCGTGGGAGGGGAGCGGTGGGTTCGGTCAGGCGGCGAGGTTGGGCGGGGTCTTCCAGCCGCCGGTCATCGTCTCGATCGCGGAGAGCACGGCGAACACGATATCCTCCCGCCAGGGCCGCCCGATCACCTGGATGCCCATCGGCAGGCCCTCTGGCGAGGTGCCGGCGCGAACGACCCCGGCGGGCCAGCCGTTGAGGTTGTAGATGGTGCGATAGCTGGCGCGGCTGGGGTTCGGGGCGTCGTGCAGGGGCGCGGCGTGGGCGTGCACCGGACAGATGAGCACGTCGTGGTCCTTGAACCAGCCGAGCTGCAGCTTCCGGATGCGGTCCTCCTCCTCGAGCAGGAAGGTGAACTCCGAGGCCGGCCGCACCTTGCCGGTGACCCGTTCCTGCACCTTGGGGAAGAGCCGGGTGGTCCCCGACCGGCCCGCGGTGCGGGTGATGTGGCTGCCGCCCCCGGCGTCGCGGGCCTGCTGCATGATGGACAACCCCTCGGCGATGGCGGGTGGGGCGCTCTCGGTCACGGTGGCCACCGAGGCGGCCAGCGAGCGGACCACGCGGCCGACCATCTCCACGGTCTCCGGGGACGGTTGGTGGTGACCCTCGGCGTCCGTGTAGAAGGCCAGGCGGAGGTCCTTCAGCCGCACGGCATCGACCGGTCCCAGCGGCACGTCGGCGACATGGCTGTCGATGAAGTCCGACCCCATGATGATCCTCAGGACCAGGTCGAGATCCTCCACCCGGCGGGCGATGGGGCCGAGCTGGGTGCGCGTGTTGAAGATCCCGTGCAGGTCGACGATGTGGCCGGTCCGGGGCACGCGGCACTGGGTGGGCTTGATGCCGGCCACGCCGTTGAAGTGGCATGGCGAGCGGATGCTGCCGCCGGTGTCCGAGCCGATGTCGAAGGGGGTTCCCTCGGCCGCCACCAGCGCCCCGGATCCGCCGCTGCTGCCGCCGGGGATGCGGGTCAGGTCGTAGGGGTTGTTGGTCCGGCCATAGACGAGGTTGTCCGTGAAGGAGCCCATGGTGAACTCCGGCGTGTTCGTCTTGCCCATCAGGATCGCGCCGGCGGCACGCAGTCGGGCCGCCACGGTCGCGTCGGCCTTCGGCACGAAGCCCTTGCGTCCGAGGGTGCATCCGGTGCTGATGACCCCCTCGGCATCGATCGAGTCCTTGAGCGTCATGGGCACGCCATGCAGCGGCCCTCGCACCTCTCCCCGGGCCAGCAGGGCGTCGGCCTTCCGCGCCTCGTCAAGGGCCCGATCCGCGCACAGCGCCACCGCGGCGTTGAGCTTCGGGTTCACGGCCTCGATGCGCTGCAGGAAGGCGGTCACGACCTCGACCGAGGAGACCTTCTTGCCCCGGATCATGGCGGCGAGACCGGTGGCCGACAGGTGGGTCAGCCCGGTGCCCTTGGGCTCCGGGGTCGTGCCGGGCTGCGCGGCCTGGGTGCGCCTGAGGCCCAGGAAGGCCGCGGCGGCGATGCCGGTGCCACCGGCTGCCCGCTGGAGGAATACCCGCCGGTCCAGACGGTCGGGTCCGCCGGCTGGAGTCGCCTTCCTTCGGGATGTCCGGATCGGGAGCGTGCTCATGGAGATCCTCAGAAGGCGCGTGCGATGGTGAACTCCATGCCGAATGGCTGGCGCACCCCCAACATCATCCCTTGGTTGGCTCCCCGGACGAAGAACAGCTCGTCGGTGATGTTGTTGAAGTCGAGCTTCGCGTTCCATTTGCCCTTCGAGTAGAAGAGCGAGGCGTTGAGCACGGTCACTTGGGGCAGCACCCAGATCAGGGTCCGGTCGGCGGAAAATGCGCCCTGGTGGGTCACCCCGAGCGACGTGCCGACGCCGCTGTCGTGCGTGTAGGTGGCGAACAGGTTCAGGACCTTGTCAGGGTTGCCAGGAACCTCCGGGTAGACCTCGCCCCCGAGGATGCGCATCTGCGGGATTCCGCCCCATCCGAAGGCCTCCGCCGGCACGATCACCCGCCCCGTCGCTGGATCGATCACGTCGGAGAACCCGGCGTAGCGGCCGTTGATGCGGACCGTCTGGTCGGAACCGTTGAGGAACCGCGCCTTGCTGAACACCATCGAGCCGACCAAACTGAAACTGCGGGTTGGTGCCCATCGGACCTCCGTCTCGATGCCCTGGGACTCCGTCTTGTCGACCGAGGCTTCGGCATCCCCCTGCGTGAAGGCGATGCGCGACTGCCGGAAGGCCGCGACCGTCAGGAACAGCTTGTCCTTGAAGAGGGAGGTCTTGATGCCGGCCTCGTTCAGTTCAGAGCTGCCGAAGGCGCCATTCAGCCAGGTGTTTCTGGCCACCGAAGCATCCGATGCGTCGACGATGAGCGCGGCCTGCTGGGCGATCGTGAAGTAGGGCCGGATGTTGAATGGGAGCCCGTAGCTCACGCTGCCGTTCCAGCTCCAGGCGCTGTCACGCCCTGAGGTGAAAGTCCCGGTCTGGGTCAGGCGCTGGTCGAGGGCCGATGTGGTGCCGACGTTGCCGGCATTCTTGCCACGGAAGACGCCGGCCGGCTCAAAGTGGTCGCCCGCTACGTGGTCGAAACGCCCCCCGGCCACGAGGTTGAGCCGGTCAAAGAAGGTCTGGTCGGTGAGCAGACCGATGCCCGACTCCCAGTATCGCGAGCTGTTGATCTGGGTGATCGCGCTCCCGTCGAGGCCCCGCCGGTCGAGGAAACTGTAGAAGGTGTCGTTGGGCCGGTATCCGCCGGCCGGGCCCGACATCAGGTCCCGGCGCTGGTCGAAGTCTGAGTTGGTGGTGTTCTCCCGGTAGGTGTCGGTGAACCGCACGTTAGGGGACGCGAGGAACTTCGCGTCCCACCAGGAGGGCGTCCAATCGCCGTCGTGGGTGACGACGAACTTCTCCTCGAAGACCGAAGGCTCCTGGATCTGTGAGAACGGGTTACGACCGTCCTTGATCTGGTTGTAGAAGTGATAGAAGAGCTGGTTGCGCATCGTCAGCCGCTCGTTCCCGTCGTTGATCGTGTCGAGGAAGAAGTCGTAGATGTCGGCCTGGTAAAAGTCCTCGCCGAGCGTCTTGCGGTAGTCGACATCCACCAGTTGGAAGCTTTTGTAGTCGAGCTGCCAGGGTTCCGGCAGCCGGGTCAGCGCGGCCGCCCCGGTGCCGATAGGTTTACCGGTCACGATGTCCACGATCGGACCGTTGGGTTTCCCGGTAGCGTCCACGGCCTGCTTTTTGAGGCTGGCCAATTGGCTCGGAGTGGAGATGGTGCCGAAGTTGACGAAAATCGGGTTGTAGGCGGCCGTGGCCGGCCGCGAGGCGAAGAGCTCGCGCTCGGAGATCTTTCCGTTGCCATCGGCATCCAAGGGTACGGCAAAGTCGCCCCGCCAGTACTTTCCCTGGGTTAAGAATTCCTTCGTCACCCGGTTGATGCCGCCATTGAGGCCCCCCTTCGAGAGCTGGGCTACCGCCCCGGTCTCCAGACGCCACTGGTCGTTGATGTCGGCCGAGAAGGCGAACTGGTTGATCAGGTGTTTTTCAAACGAGGTTTCGTAGAACGAGCCGGAATCCTCGAAGTATCCGTAGTAGTAGAACCCGGCCTTGCGGTCCCCGGGCAACCCGTTCACAGGGCCGCCATAGTCGAGGGTGGCCACGCGTCGATCCCAGGAGCCGACGCTGAGGGACACCTTGCCCTCGGACTTCTCGAGGTACTTGCCTGTCGTGCTCCGGGCGGTCTTGGGGTTGAAGTTGATGTAGCCGCCGATCCGGCCGCCGCCGAAGATCGGGGAGGCGGGCCCGCGCACGATGTCGATGCTGTCGGAGGCCGTGAAGATCGTGCGGTAGTTGCCCTGCGGGTCCGGCTTCTTGATGCCGCGGAAATAATAGTCGCCCGCCTGGGTGCGTACACTGATGCCACCCTGCAGGCCGAAGCGGAAGTTGGTGTAGGTGCTTGGGGCGATCCGGTAGAGGTCCTCGACATTCTCGATGCCGGCGGCGTTGAGCAGTTCGCTGCTCACCACCGAGACCGACCTCGGGGTCTCGACCAGGGTCTTGCCGAAGCCGACCACACTCTGGATGGGCTCGGTGGGAATGACCTCGGTGTAGTCCCCCTGGACGATCACCTCCGTCATCTTGTTGGTTGATCCACCCGAGACCGGAGTCGTGGGAACTGCCGGGGCGGTGGTCTGGCCGAGGGCGGCCAGCGCACAATGGGCTCCGGCGGCGGCGAGGATCGCGCGCCGCCAGGAGGCGGAACGTCGGGGGGTCAGCGGGCAAACGACCGACCGCTGGGAGGATTCTGGGGAGGTCATGTTCAGCGTGGGTTCCAGTGGGCCGTGGGTTTCGGGAGGCGTCGGGTGATCGGGCGGGGGGTGGACCGGGTTTGAGATCGATCCGGCGGGATCGCCGGTCCGACCTGCCGTCCCGGGCGTCGCTCCCGGGGTTTGGCAGGACCACCGCCAGCACCGGATGTGCCAAGGGAAAAAAAACCCGGGACGCGAAGTCCCGGGCTGCGGGGATCGAGCACGTCGGCGCATCGAATCCATGACGCCCATCGCATGGTCCGGTCCCTGGGCCTCCCGGATCGCTGGGCCGATGGACGCGGTCTCGGGCGATGCCGCCTTCCGACGGCCGGGGGGCTGTCCGAGGTTGTTCACCCGACGTCTCCGCGGGGCCGCCCGTTGTCCAATCCGCGACATCTGTCCATGGACAACCATCTGACCACGGCATCGGTCCGATGCGAGGGGCGCATGCCTTCCGGACCGGCGGGGTGTCGCGGGATCCGGGGAGTGTCGATGGTCTGGTCCCTGGCGGGGCGGTGATCGAACCTGGATCTCCCCGCTGCTGGTCGCGATTCGACCACCCAACCGGTGGCACCGTCGATCCCTGCGCTGCCTGCGAACACGCTGGCCAAGGGGCGTCATCCGCGCCGGTCATCGAATCCAGTCCGCAGGTTCATCGATGACGGGAACGCCCCGTTTACGGCCGTTGCAAGGGGGGATCCGGTACTGCGGGAGGCAGGCGTCACCCCGGATCCGCAGCATTGGCATGTCCGATGCTGTAGGGGTCTTGTCGCTTTTCGACCCATGAGCCGGACTCTGGCGGACGGAGAAACCCAGGCATGGCCCCTGGGGCGGCGATCCCAAACCACGAACCGACGCAGGCATCCTCCATGAATGGCGCCGTCTCCACTCCCGACCCTTCGGCCTTGCCCCAGTCCGACGCGATCGTCTCGGACCTGAGTCGGTTGTGCCTGCCCGTCGAGGAGAACGACGAGGCGCGCGTCTGCACCTGGTCTGCCACCATCTCCGGGTTCCTCCTGTTCATCGGCACCTTCGGCTTCTTCCGGGAGCCGCTGACCTTCGTGATGCAGCTGGAGCGCGAGCCCGAACCGGTGCCCGTGCTGGTCGAGACGCCGCCGCCGACGCCCACCGAGGCCGAACAACCGCCCGAGACCAGCGATTCCTCCGACGCCTCGGCCGAGGCCGTACCCACGGTGACCGTGGTCGCCGCTAATCCGACGGAGGTGGCCTTCGCGGTGCCGGTGGTCGGCGCGACGATGGTCGGCCCGGCCAAGATGGCCACCGCGCCCCCGATCAACAACGTGGCGGTCGCGAGGCCACAGGCTCCTCCGGCGCCCAAGATCACCCTCTTCACGGGAGAGGAGAACCGTTCCGACTATCCCCATCCCAGCTATCCGCTGGAGGCCCGGAAGCGTGGCATGTCCGGCAACATCCTGCTGGTGGCCCATGTCGACCCGGCGGGCGCCTGCACGCGGGTCGAGGTGAAGCAGAGCTGCGGCCACTCCTTCCTCGACTCGTTCTCCGCCGACTGGATCCGCAAGCGTTGGGTCTGGCCGGCCGGTTCGGCCCGTGTCTTCGAGATTCCCGTGACCTTCAACCTCAACCGTTGACCGGTTTTCCGACCCCTCGCCTGTCGCCCAAGCCCGTGAACCTCCCAATCCCTGAACCCCTGAACCACAACCCCATCCTGCAACGACCATGACCGAACCCATGCTTGCCAACGTGCTGATCGACCTCTTCGTGAAGGGCGGCCCGATCATGTGGCCGATCCTCCTCGCCGCCCTCGCCGCCATCGCGGTGGTGGGCGAACGGGTCTTCTGGTGGACCCTCCATGCACGTCACCGCGCGCCCAAGGTGCTGGCCCAGGTGTTCTCCACCCTCGAGTCCGGCGACCTGGCGCGCGCCATCGTCGTCTCCGGTGGTTCCTCGGACCCGGCCCTCAAGATGATCCACCACGGATTGAAGAACTATCCGACCTCGATGCCCGAAGCCATGCAGGTCGTCGCCATCGACGAGGTGGAGAAGTCCGGACGGTTCATCCCCGTGATGGACACGCTGATCACCCTTTCCCCGTTGCTCGGGCTCCTGGGCACGGTCACGGGCATCATGGGTGCCTTCTCCTCGATCGGCGGCTCGGAGCTCGCCGTCGAGAAGGTCACCGGCGGCATCGGCGAGGCCCTCATCGCGACGGCCGCGGGTCTGGGCATCGCGATCCTGTGCCTGCTGCCCTACAACTGGAGCAACCGGAAGTCCTCGAGGCTCGCCGCCGAGCTGCAGAAGGTGGCGGCCCATCTCGAGGGCCTGATGAAGCGCCTGAACCCGCTGCCCGCCTCCAGGCTGTCGGACCCGTCGTCCGCCTTCGAGCCGAAGGCCTGAGGTCCGTCCTGCCACGCGCACCGTTCCCTGAACCTCCAGCCCTCCCTTCGCCCCGATGAAAAACATCATGGCCGGCCACGGCACCCCGCACGCCCGGATCGAGATCGTCCCGCTCATCGACATCATGTTCTTCCTGCTCGCCTCCTTCATGCTGGTGAGCCTGACGATGTCCAAGCAGCAGACCATCAAGGTCGACCTGCCGTCGGCGGTGGCGGCCCGGCAGGACTTCAAGCCCGAGATCATCAACCTCGCGGTCGATCGCAGCGGGTCGTACTTCCTCGAGAAGCAGCGGATCACGCTGCCGGATCTCCAGAAGGAGCTCACCCGTCGCATCCAGGCCAACACCAACTTGCCCGTGTACATCAGCGGGGATCTGGACACCACCCACGGCGCGATGGTCGGCCTGCTCGACCTGGTCCGCGGCTCCGGCTTCCAGCGGGTCGCCTTCAACGTCAAGGCCGGCGCGGCGGGCAAGTGATCGCAGCCCATCCCACCCATCGAAATTCCATGAAGATCTCACCGGTCAAGACCGTGCTGGTCCTGAACATCGCCCTCTCGATCCTCTGCCTCGTGCAGTGGTCGCGGGAGACCCGCCTGCACGCCGACCTTGCCCGGGTCGGCGCCGAGGACAACAAGAAGGCCGAGAACATCCACAAGCTGGAGGGCACCGTGGCGAAGTGGGAGAAGGAGATCGCCCGCCTCGACGCCAAGGTGCTCGACCTGCAGGCGATCGAGAAGACCAACACCGTGCAGATCGGCGACCTGAACCGGGAGCTCAAACGGTCGGAGAACGCCAAGTTCGCCCTCGAGAAACAGGTCACGGCCTTCAAGGAGGCCGTCGCCAACCAGAACGAGAACATCAAGGCCCAGAACCTGAGCATCGCGAAGCAGAACCAGATCATCCGGGACCAGAACGACGCGCTCAAGAAGGTGGCGGACGAACGCAACCAGCTGGTCACGGTCGTCAACGAGCGGACCACCGCGCTCAACGACACCATCAACAAGTTCAACACCTTCGTCGCCCAGGTCGAACAGGCCCAGGCCGCGGCCAAGGCGGCGGCGGAGAAGAAGTGAGGAGCTGTCCGACCATGCCCAAGGTTGCCACCCCGGACCCCGGGAACCGGTCGGAGTTCCGGGCCGAGGCCTTCCAGCCGAAGCCCAACCCGGAGATGCGCAAGCTCTACAACTCCAAGCACCTCGAGATCTTCCGGTTGCTGGCGTGGAACCGGAACTTCACCCAGACGGCCCTGACGGCGCGCATCAGCCAGTCGGCCGTCAGCCACATCCTGCAGTCGCTGGAGAAGGAGACCGGCTGCCGTCTGGTCGAGCGCAACAGCCGGCATGTCACGCTCACGCCCTCGGGCGAGCAGTTCCTGCATCATGTCGAGCGGATCCTCGAGGAGATGGCCTCGGCCGGATTCGTGCTCGAGCGTCTGCGGACCTGGGGCCAGGTGAGGATCCGGGCCTCGGCCCAGGCTTCCCTGTGCGAGCGGATCCTGCCACAGGGCCTGCAGGGGGTCCGCCGGCAGTATCCCAACTGTTCGGTCACCCTGCTGGCGGCCGACCGGGACGACGCCACGGGCCACCTGCTCGACGGCCGCATCGACGTGGCGTTCACCACGGGGTCGGAGCCGGACGAGCGGTTCGAATGCCATCCCCTCTTCTGGGACGAGCTGGGGTTCGTGATGCCTCCGGACCACCCTTGGTCGGTCACGTTGCCCAGGCTTCCCGGCGACATCACGGCCGAACCCCTGATCGCCGCGCCTCGCGACTCGCACACGCTCAACCTCGTGCTCCATCACCTGCGACCCGACCAGATCGAGCCCAATGTGCTGATCGAATCCAACAGCATCCCGGCCATCCGGGACATGGTTCTCCGGGGCATGGGCGTGGGAATCCTCCCGAGATGGGCGGTCGACGGGGACATCGCCCGCGGTGAACTCCGCTTCCAGACCCTGGGGCCGCGGCCGCTGTTCAGGAAATGGAGCGCCCTCAGCCTCCGGGCCAAACGACTGTCCCTCCCCCAGACGATGCTCATCGCCGAGGTCCGGAGGTTGTGCCTCGAAGCCCTGCCAGGGGCCAGGGCCACGGAGCCTCGCGATCCTTCCCAGGCGGAATGAGCCTGCGACGTCACCGGCCCGTCGCGGGCCGGCGTCGCCGTCCAGCAGACTTCGAGGGTCCGGCCCTGACGACGAATGGAACGCGCCCCGGGCAGGGCCGAGTCCGGCGGCGGGTCTTGGGCGAACTCCGCCCGCACGCGCAGGAATCGCGACCGGGCCTCGTCGGCGTCGGCGGTCATCACGGCCTTGCCCGCATCCAGGATGGTGAAGCGGTCGATGAGCCCCTCGAACTCGCTGATGAGGTGGGTGGAGACCAGCACGGTCCGCTCCCCGGGGTCGGCGTCCTGATAGGCCCCGATCACCGTCTGGATGAACTCCCGGCGGATCAGGGGATCGAGGCCCGAGGTCGGCTCGTCGAGCACCAGCAGCTCGGGCTCCGCGGCGATGGCCCCGATCAGGGCCAACTGCGTGCGCTGCCCCTTGCTCAGGCCGCTGGTGGGCGCCGCCGGGTCGAGCTGGAAGCGCTTCAGCAGGCGTTTTTCAAGATCCGGATTCCAGCGCGGCCGGAAGCTCGCCAGGTAGTCGAGCGCCTCTCCCACACGCATCCACGGATAGAAGGCCACGAAGTCGGGCACGTAGGCCAGGCGGGCCTTCACGGCCACTTCTTCCCGCACCGGATCGAGCCCGAAGACCCGGATGGTTCCCCGCTGCGGACGCAGCAAATTGAGCAGGCACTTGAGGGTGGTGGTCTTGCCGGCATCATTGCGGCCGAAGAAGCCGTAGCAGCGGCCCCGTTCCACCGTCAGGGACAGGCCGTGGACCGCCTCGGTGCGGTCGTAGCGGAGGCTCAGGTCGCGGATCTCGATCGCGGGGATGCTCATGAGGGCGTCGGTTCGGGGGTTCGGGTCGGACGATGGGGCGGGGCGATGGGGAGCGGGGATTCAGTCCTGCAGGGATTGATGGTCTTTCTGGCGCTGGCGGAAGGCCTCGAGGCGTTCGACCAGGAGCGACTGGAGTTCGGCGTCGGAGATTTGCAGGTGGTGCGCCTGGACGATCACCGCATCGAGCGCCTCGGCGAGCCGGCCCGAGCGCACCGCCTTGCGCAGCGGCGAGGCCCCGCCGTCCTTGAGGAAGCAGCCCGAGCCCTGGCGGGTCTCGATCACCGACTCGGACTCCAGCTCGGAGTAGGCCCGGGCCACGGTGTTGCGGTTGATGCGCAGGTCCTCGGCCAGGGCCCGGACCGAGGGCAGGGGGTCGCCGGGCCGGATCAGCCCCGAGGCCGCCGCCGCCTTCACCTGCTGGACGATCTGCAGGTAGACCGGCATGCCGGAGTGGAAATCGATTCGTGCGATCATCGGAGGTACGGCTGAAAACTGTCATAGGACACTAGGACAGTCAATCGGAAATCGCTCGAATGGCCGGGCCCGCCTCGCCCGTCGGACCCGGTGCCATGCGTTGGATCGCCCTTCTGTGCTCGTTGACCTCCGCGCTCGTGCCCCTCTCGGCGGCGGTGCTGGTCGTCCGTCCCGATGCCAACCTCGGAGGCAACGGGGCCTCCCATCATCCCTTCCGCTCGCTGCCCGAGGCCCTTCGGGCCGCCGCCGCCGCCAAGGCGAAGACGGACCGCCCCGGGGATCCGGTCACCGTCCTGCTGCAGCCCGGTCGGTACGAACTGAAGGAACCCCTCCGGATCGGGCCCGAGCATTCGGGCATCACCCTGCGCTCGGCGGTCCCGGGCCGGGCCGTGGTGAGCGGTGGCACCCGGCTCAGCGGCTGGCGTGAGAACCCCGGCCGCCCGGGCCTGTGGGAAATCCACCTGCCCGACGTCACCAACGGCCGGCCGGCCTTCCACCAGCTTTTCATCGACGGCCGGCGGGCCCAGCGGGCGCGCACCCCGAACCGCGGGTTCTTCCGCGCCCGGGCTGCGCTCGGCAATGGGTCTCCCATCGGGTTGCCCTTCCAGCCCGGGGACCTCAAGCCGGAGTGGGCGCGAGTGCCCGGGGTCCGGGTCGGGGTGCTGGCCAAGTGGACCGACCTCCACCTGCCGCTCGGCGCGGTGGACGAGGCCCGTTCGATCGCCCTGCTGCCCGGAGGGCCGCGACCCGACTGGATGGACGAGCCCGATGTCCGCTACTGGATCGAGAACCTGCCCGAGGCCCTGGATGAACCGGGGGAATGGCATCTCGACGCGGCCACCGGCTGGCTGCGATGCCTCGCCCCGGCCGGGGTGCGCCTCAACCGCGTGCCGGTGGTGGCCCCGCGCCTCACCGAACTGGTCCGGGTAGATGGCGACGCCGCAGCCGATCGCCACGCCGCCAACGGCGTGGTCGAGGGGGTGGTCTTCTCGGGCATCACCTTCGCGGAGACCGACGACGGCATCCCGCCCGAGGGCCTCCAGTCGCCGCAGTCGGCCGTGCCCATCCGGGGCGCCTTCCGGGTCAACCATGCGGTGGACGGCCGGATCGAGGACTGCGTCTTCGCCAACCTCGGCGGCCACGCCATCGATCTCGGCCGGGGTGCGCAGCGCTGGCGGGTGGTGGGCAACGTGGTCCGGGACATCGGTGCCGGCGGCCTCCGCATCGGCGAGCCCGGGGACACGCAGCCGACCGACCGGGACGCCTGCCATTCCCACCGGATCACGGACAACGAGGTGGTCCGCCTCGGCCGGGTGTTCGCCCCGGGTTGCGGCGTGATCGTCTTCCAGTCGGGCACCAACACCATTGCCCACAACCGCATCGCCGACCTGTACTACACGGGCATCTCGGTGGGTTGGAACTGGGGCTACCAAGAGACCCCGTGCCGCGCCAACGTCATCGAGCACAACCTCGTCGAGCGGGTGGGACAGGGACGCCTGAGCGACATGGGCGGCATCTACACGCTGGGGCCCCAGCCCGGCATGGTGATCCGCAACAACCTCTTCCGGGACATCCAGAGCCACCGCTACGGGGGCTGGGCTCTCTACACCGACGAGGGCAGCACGGGCATCCTCATCGAGAACAATGTCGCCACCCGATGCACCGACGCCGGGTTTCACCAGCACTACGGCCGCGACAACGTGATCCGCCACAACCTCCTGGCCTTCAACACCAACCATTCGGTGATGCGCACGCGCAACGAGCCGCATCGGTCCTTCTGGTTCACCAACAACGTGGTGATCACGGCCAGCGGCACCCTGCTGGGCAGCCGGTGGGAAGGTGATCCCTCCCGTTTCGTGAGCGATGGCAACCTCTGGTTCGACCGTCGCTTGGGCACCAATGCGGCGGCCTACCGCTTCGCCGGCCAGTCCTGGGAGCAGTGGCGACAGCGGGGACACGATTCCGCCTCACGCATCGCCGACCCGCTCCTGATCGACGATGCCCATCCGGAGCTGGGGTTCGCCAAAGGGTCGCCCGCGCAGTCGGTGGGCTTCCGTCCGTTCGGGCAAGGCTCGGTGGGGCCCAGAACCAAGACTGCGAGACCTCGTGCGGTTCCCTGAAACGGATCCGGGGAGGCCGCGGGGGGCGGTCAGGCGAGCGAGCCGGCCCACTCGCCCGCCGTCAGCAGCGCCGACAGCACGCCGGATTGAAGGGCCTGCAGGATGGCGCGGTCCATGAGGTCCGTCGGCGATTTCGACCCGAGCACGCCGACGGCTTCCGAGGCCCGCTGCCACAGCTTGCGCAACGGGCGCACGAAGGGCGCCATTGAGAGGCTGTGGCGCAGCATCGTGTGCCCTTGGAGAATCCGGCGGATCCGATCGGCATTGCCCGGGAGTCCCATGGGGCCCATGGCCTCCGGAGCCTCGGACTTCCGGAACACCGCCGTCAGGTTGCCGCCGTCGGAGGAGGTGAAGGCCCGTACCGCGTCGAATCCGGCCCGGCGTCCCAGGGCCATGAGCGTCGCGTCGTTGAAGTTGTAGAGGTGCGCCCGGTGGAAGCGGTGCGTCGGGGCCTGGCAGACCGCCTCGACGTTCGGCACCTCGATCCAGAGCAGGCCGCCGGTCCGGAGCCAGCCGTGGATCAACCGCATGGCGGCCAAGGGGCGGTCGAGGTGTTCCATCACGTGGAAGAGGGTCACGGCCGACAGCGAGGCGGGGGCGATCTTCGCCTGCTGCCAGCGGCCTGAGCTCACCGCCACCCCGAGCTGTTCCCGGGCGAAGCGGGCATAGCCCTCGTTCGGTTCCAGGCCCCGGGCGTCGAACCCGAGGCGCTGCAGCACGTAAACGACCTCGCCCCCGCCGGCCCCGAGGTCCAGCACCGGTTGCCCCGAGGTCAACTCCGAGCGGAGCTTCCGGCACCTTTCGATCGCCACCCGTACCGCCCTCAGGGTGTGTTGCGGCTTCGGCTCGACCGTGCCCTTGTAGTCCAGCCTGTATTCCTCCCGGTAATAGGCCTCGAGCGCCTCGGCGCTGGGACGGGGATCGTTCCAAACCAGGCCGCAGTGCGGACACATCACCACCCGCAAGGGCGTGCCGTCGCGTTCCCGGGTGGCGACAATCTCGACGGAATCACGGGTGCCGCAGAGTTCGCATGGCACCGTGGCGCTGGTCTTGACTGAAACCATGGGGCGCGAGGCTGGCTGGAAGGCGTCCGGAGTCAAAGGCGAACTGCGTCAGAATGTTTTCCGTCCACCCTGGGCAGGTTGCCCGCCCCGTCCGTCGCCGGTTCCTGGGAACGGCGGCGGGCCCTCCCGGTCTTCCGAGGCGGCCCGAACCATCGCCCCGGAGGCCCCGGTTTGAATCCGACCTCCCCTTCGGTCAACCTGAGCCCGGAATGGAACCCTTCCGACACTTCCACCGGGTCACCTATGCCGACTGCACGGTCGGCAACCATGTCTACTATGGCCGATACCTCGCTCTGCTCGAGGCGGCCCGCGGTGAATGGCTCCGCTCGATCGGCAAGTCCTTCGATGACTGGCACCGGCGCGACGGGCTGATCTTCCCGGTGCTCGAGGTCCACCTCGCCTACCGGTCACCGGCGCGCTACGACGAGGTGCTGACGATCGAGGTGCGTGTCACGGCCGCCCGGGGCGTCCGCCTGAACCTCGACTACCGGGTGCTGGCCGACGACGGCCGGGTGATCCTGGAAGGCCAGACCCTGCACGTATGCACGAGCCTCGAGGACAAACCCCGGCGTCTCCCACCGGAACTCGTCGCTTCGTTTGGCCCGATGCCCGGGGGCGCGGACCGATCCCCGTCCTGAAACCGCTCTCGTCGGCGCGGTCCAGGCGGGCACCTACGCTGCGGTGGCGCTTGAGGATCCGTTGGCCGCGGCCGCGAGGGTCTCCTCGAACTCCACGAGTTCGTGGATCTGGGTGAGGAACCAGCGGTCGATCTTGGTGAGGTGGAAGACCTCCTCGACGCTGAACCCGGCGCGGAACGCGTGCCGGATGAAGAAGATGCGCTCGGCGTTGGGAGCGCTGAGCTTGCGCGAGATGAGGTCTTTGGGCAGCACCTCGCGGTCGCCGTAGCTGTGGGTGCCCACGCGCCAGGGCTTGCCGTCGCCGCCGAGGCCGCTGCGGCCGATCTCCAGCGAGCGCAGGCACTTCTGCAGCGATTCCTGGAAGGTGCGCCCGATGGCCATGGCCTCGCCGACGCTCTTCATCTGCGTGGTGAGGGTCGGGTCGGCCTGCGGGAACTTCTCGAAGGCGAAGCGCGGGATCTTGGTCACCACGTAGTCGATGGTCGGCTCGAAGCTGGCCGGGGTCTCGCGGGTGATGTCGTTGCGGATCTCGTCGAGCAGGTAGCCCACCGCCAGCTTGGCCGCGATCTTGGCGATCGGGAACCCGGTCGCTTTGGAGGCCAGGGCCGAACTGCGGCTGACCCGGGGGTTCATCTCGATGATGACGATGCGCCCGGTGTCGGGATGCACCCCGAACTGGATGTTCGAGCCGCCCGTCTCGACGCCCACGGCGCGGATCACCGCGAAGCTCTGGTCGCGGAGCATCTGGTACTCCTTGTCGGTGAGCGTCTGGATGGGGGCCACGGTGATGGAGTCGCCCGTGTGCACGCCCATGGGATCGAAGTTCTCGATGGAGCAGATGATCACGCAGTTGTCGGCCCGGTCGCGCATGACCTCCATCTCGTACTCCTTCCAGCCCAGGAGCGATTCCTCGACCAGGATCTCGCTGACCGGCGACAGGTCGAGGCCGCGTCGCGCGATCTCCTCGAACTCCTCCCGGTTGTAGCCGATGCCGCCGCCGGTGCCGCCCAGCGTGTAGGCCGGCCGGATGATCAGGGGATAGCGGCCGATCCGGGCGGCGATGGCACGCGCCTCGTCCAGGGTGTGGGCCGTGCCGCTGATGGGCACGTCCAGCCCGATCGAAAGCATCAGGTCCTTGAAGATCTGCCGGTCCTCGCCCTTCTCGATGGCCTCGGCCTTGGCGCCGATCATCTCCACCCCGAGGCGCTCGAGCGCGCCCGATCGGTGCAGCTTCATCGCGGTGTTGAGGGCCGTCTGCCCGCCCAGGGTCGGCAGCAATACCAGCTTGCCGGTGGCTCCCAGGCGCTTCATCTCGGCCTGTTCGCGCACGATGATCTTCTCCACCGCCTCCGGGGTCACCGGCTCGATGTACGTCCGGTCCGCGAACTCCGGATCGGTCATGATGGTGGCCGGGTTGGAGTTCACGAGGACCACCCGGTACCCCTCCTCGCGCAGCGCCTTGCAGGCCTGCGTCCCGGAATAGTCGAATTCGCAGGCCTGCCCGATGATGATGGGACCGGCGCCAATGATGAGGACGGAGTGGATGTCGGTGCGCTTCGGCATGGTCAGAAAAGCTGGCGGATGAAACACGGTCGGACGGCGCCGGGCGACGGAAATCTGTCGGCCGAACGCCGCGGCACGGGGTGGATCTGGAACCCCGAGGAACGCCCGGGAACACGCTCACATCCCGCACCGGGCCAGCATCGCCTCGATCTCCCCGGGCGTGGCCCGGAGTTTCGGGGCCCCGGCGATGAGGTCGGCCGTTTTCACCCCGTACCAGTGGCCCTTCTCCGGCCGGCAGAGTCCGGCCACGTTGATGGGGTCGATCGCCCGGGCCACCCGGTCGATCCAAGGCTCGTCCGGCACACGGCCGGCGTCGGCCAGCAGCGATCGGACGGCCGGGCCGATGTCGGGGTGGTTCCGCAGCAGGAAGCCTGGCGCCAGGTGGGGCCGGCCCAGCCTCAGGGCGCTCTCGGCGAAGCTGGCACCGGCGAAGTACAGCATGGTCAACGCCTCGAAGGCCCGGGGGCGACCCATCACCCGGTAGGCCCCGCCGATGAGGCGGGCGGTCGCGTCCAGGTCGGCCAGCGTGTCGGCCTGGTAGGCGGCGAGGTCGGGCTCGGGGCCGCCGTGCTCCAGCGCCTTGGCGAGCCGGTCGATGCCCAGCAGGGACAGCACGAACCCCGTCGAGAACAGGGGATCGACGAAACCCGCGGCCATGGGCAGCTGGACCCAGCGGGGACCGGCGCAACGGGTAGTCCGGAAGGCCAGCGGCTCGGCGCAGGACCACGGCCGGATGGCCTCGGCCCTGGCGAACTGCCCTCCGATCGACGGGTATCGCCGCAGGAAGACCCGCCACGCGCCCTCGGGATCGACGGCCGGATCCGGCGCTGCGGGATCCGAGCCGCCGGCTTCGGGCACCCGACTGGCGAAACCGGCGCTGGTGACGCCGTTGTTGAAGCGCAGCACCCACATCCATCCCCCCTCGAAGACGTGGTGCAGGGCCGCGTCGTCCGGCGGGAACGGGGCGGGATCGAAGCCAGCCTGGCAAGTGCCCCATCGCTCGACCCCGGTGAAGTGCGAGAACAGCGCGCGGGTGCGGGGGAAGTCGTCGTAGCCGGCCTCGGGGATGGACAGGGCCCGTTGCAGGAACCCGCGCGGACCGCTCGCGTCCACCAGGAACCGCGCGGCGGCGCGGAATCCTGTCCGCATTCCATCCGCGCCCTGCCGGAATCCCTCCAGACGCACGCCGGCGGGGCCTGTCTCGCACGCCGTGAGGGTGGTTCCGTCCACGTACTCCGCGCCCAGACGGGTCGCCTCGTCGACGAGAAAGGCGTCGAAGTCCGGCCGGTACCAGTGCGTGTCGGCCACCTCGTCGCTCGGACTGGCGGCCACCAGCAGCTGGTCGGACCGGTCGCCGCGACCCTCCCAGGGCCTGCCCGCCTCGTGATGAAAATAGCTGAACCCCCGCTTGAGCCCGCAGGCGATTTGCGGGTGGGTCGTCTGCCAGGTTCCCCATTGGGACAGTGCCCGGAGGCATGGCAGATCGTAGCGGTCGCCGAGCGTCTCGAGCCACAGGTTCGACAGCGGCGTGGACGACTCCCCGATGGCGAAGCGCGGGTGGTGCCCCCGCTCGACGAGCAGCACCGACCGGCCGAGGCGCCGGGCGATCTGGGCCAGCAGCGTCCCGGCGAATCCGCAGCCCACGATGGCGAGGTCGAAGTCGGCCGTCACACCCGGCACGGTACGGATCGGCCGCAGTCCGTAAACCTTTTCCCCACCACTCCGGTCTCGACGTTGCGAGGGCTGCGGGTACGTTGCCGACCGTCATGTTCAACGACGCCCCGTCGGGGCCGCCCGGCCCGGTCCCGCCCAGGAAAGTGAATCTCCGGCGACCCGACGTCATGCAGGAGGTCGCCGCGCAGGTGGTGGCCCATTATCGCAGCGAACTGGTCGAACGGCTCCGGGCCAATGGCGGCACCTTTTCGTATGGTGGCCTGACCATCCGGTTGGCCAAGGAGTTCGGCTTCTGCTATGGCGTCGAGCGGGCCATCGACCTCGCCTACGCCGCTCGCCGGGTCTTCCCCGAGCCCACCCGGATCTTCCTGCTGGGCGAGATCATCCACAACCCCGAGGTCAACGACCAGATCCGGGCCATGGGCATCGTGAGCATCTCGCCCAAGCCCAGCGACCTGGAGCTGGCCGGCCTGCGCCTCAATGCCGACGACGTGGTGATCATCCCGGCCTTCGGCACCGAGGTCTCGACCCGGCAGCGCATCGAGAGCTTCGGCTGCCAGACGGTGGACACCACCTGCGGCGACGTGATGTCGGTGTGGAAGCGGGTGCGTCAGTACAGCAAGGAGTCGGTCACCAGCATCATCCACGGCAAGGCCAAACACGAGGAGACCAAGGCGACGACCTCGCAGGCCACGGCCTACGGCACGGGCCATTACCTGGTGGTCTTCGACCTGGCCGAGACCGACTACGTCTGCGACTACATCCTTCAGGGTGGCGACCGCGAGGAGTTCCTGCGGCGCTTCAAGGGCGCGCATTCCCTGGGCTTCGATCCCGACCTGCACCTGGTGGCCGTCGGCGTGGCCAACCAGACCACCATGCTCCGGGGCGAGACCGAGGAGGTCCAGAAGCGCTTCCAGCGGGCGATGCAAGAGAAGCACGGCCCGGAGAGCGTCTCCCGGCACTTCCGCTTTTTCGACACGATCTGCGGCGCCACGCAGGACCGCCAGGACGCCCTCGAGAAGATGCTCCGCGAGCCCATCGACCTGCTCATCGTGGTCGGCGGGTACAATTCCTCCAACACCTCCCACCTCGCCGAGATGGGAGAGAAGGTGCTGCCCACCTACTTCATCAAGAACGCGGCCATGATGGAGTCCCCGGCCCTGATCCGGCACTGGAACCAGCACACCACCGCCGAGGTGACCACCGCCGACTGGTTCCGGATCGCCGGCCCGCTCACCGTCGGCATCACCGCCGGGGCCAGTTGTCCCAACAACCTCATCGAGGACACCATCAAGCGTCTGTTCGGCTTCCGGGGGCTGGACATCCTCCAGGCGCTCAATCCGGGAGGGGTGCCTTGAGATCGCTCACCGGCTCCGGATCGCCCCGCCGCCCGCGACAGGGGCCGGACTTTGGGCTTGCCCCCGGGCCCAGTGCTTCCTATAGCCAGCCACGTTCCTCGAAGCCGAGGATGGTCCTGAACCGACGCATGATGTCATTCCAACCGGAGGCGGTCCTTTGAGCCGCCCGTTCTCACGCCCCCAGCCAGGCCAACCGCAGCACCGCATCAACGGCAAGATCCGTGCGCGCGAGGTGCGCGTCATCGGCATCGACGGCCAGCAGGTCGGCATCCTCGACCTCGCCGCGGCCATCAACCTGGCCCGGCAGAATGGCGTCGACCTGGTGGAGATCGCGGCGACGGCCGTGCCGCCGGTCTGCCGGATCGTCGACTACGGCAAGTTCAAGTACGAGTTGGCCAAGAAGGAGCGCGACAGCAAGAAGCACCAGGCGGTGAACCTCGTGAAGGAGGTGCAACTCTCGCCCCGCATCGACCCCCACGATCTGGGCATCAAGCGCGAGCACACCATCGCGTTCCTCTGCGAAGACATGAAGGTCAAGGCCACCCTCCGTTTCCGCGGCCGCGAGATGGCCCACACCGAGGTGGGCAAGGAGGTCATGGACCGCTTCCTCGAGCAGTTGGTCCCGTGGGGACATCCCGACTTCCCGCCCAAGCTCGTCGGCAAGGCGATCAACGTGATGATCAGCCCCCTGCCCAAGAACCGTCGCGCCAAGAACCCCAAGGAGGCCCGCGAGACCGAACCGGCCCCGGCGGCGAAGGCCCCGGAGAAGGGTGCCTCGAACCCCCGCCCGGAGCCCGTCCGCGTGGCGACCGACGCCGCATCGGCCCCCTCGTCCTTCGGACAGAGCCCGTTCTCCGGATTGTCCCTGCCGACCCAGGCCTGAGCCCCCCGGCATCCCTGTCGTCCGGGGCCCTGGGCTTCCGGGCGGCCCCGCGGGAGCCTGTCCTCCGTCACGACCCCTGCATCCCCATGGGACGCCTTCGAGCCATCGCCGCGATGTCGGAGAACCGGGTCATCGGGAACTCCGGTCGCATCCCCTGGCATCTGCCGGCCGACTTCCGTTGGTTCCGCCAGGTGACCCACGGCGGCATCCTGGTGATGGGCCGGAAGACCTGGGAGTCGATCGGAAAGCCGCTGCCCGGCCGAGAGACCTTCGTGCTCACCCGCAGCCCGGTCGGGATCCCCGGGGTCCGCTCCTTCCCCTCGACGGACGCCTTGCTCGAGGCCCTGCGGCAGGATCCGCGCCCGGCCTGGGTGTGTGGCGGGGGCGAGGTCTACTCGCTGCTGTTGCCCCGGTGCGCCGACCTGTTCCTGACCCGTGTGCCGGTCACCGTCGAGGGTGACGCGCTCTTCCCGCCCTTCGAGCGCGACTTTGTGCGGATCGCCGAGGTTCTTGCGACCCCGGAGTTCCGGGTCGAGCACTGGGCGCACCGCGCCACGCTGATCGCCGGAGGTCCGGCGGCGGCCACGACCTCAAGCCCGGCCGTCCTGGCCTGAGGCCGACGGCGGGGAGGCCAGGCACCAAGGGCCCCAAGGGCACCATGGAATGCGGACCCGCAACCTCGCCCCCGGCTTTCAGGCGATCGGTTGGCTGGCCTGCAGGCTGGCGATGAACTGCTTCATGGCCGGCGAGAGGACCTTGGTCTTCTTGTGGATCAACCCGATGGGCCGCTGCAGCTCGGCGTCGGCGAAAGGCGCCGACACCAGGGTGTTCTTGGAAACCTCTTGGGCGACCGCGCCCGCCGGCACGATGCTCACGCCCGCCCCGACCTCCACGGCACGCTTCACCGTCTCGATGTTGTCGAACTCCATCACGTGCTTGACGCTGACCCCGCGCTCCTTGAGTTCGCGGTCGATCGCCTTGCGGGTCGGGATGTCCGGCTCGAAACCGATGAACTTCTGCCCCTCGAGCTGCCCGAGCTTCAGCTCCTTGGACTTGGTGAGGGCGTGGCCCGGAGCGCAGATGAGGACGAGCTTCTCCGGGTTAAGCGGGAGGATCTCCAGCTTCGCGTTCTTCTGCGGGTACGCCACGAGGCCCAGGTCCACCAGGTTGCTCTGCACGTCGTCGTACACCTGGTTGGCCCGCTGGTACTCGACATGCACCTTCACCGAGGGATGCAGCTTGAGGAAGCGCTTCACGTAGGGTTGAAGGTTGTGGAGGCCGATGCTGTAGATGGCCGCGATGCGGACGGTGCCCGAGATCACGTCCCGGAGTTCCTGAAGCCGGTTCAGGAGGGCGTCGTAGGTCAGCATGATCTGCTTGCCATGCTCGTAGAGCAGTTCGCCCTCCCGGGTCAGGCGGAACTTCTTCTTGCTCCGCTCGATGAGCAGCGTCTTGAAGTGGCGTTCCATGGAGGTGATCTGCTGGCTCACGGCACTCTGGGTGATGTTGTTGACCAGCGCCGCCTTGGTGAACGATTCGTTCTCCGCCAGATCGCAGAAGACCTTGAAGGACTCGACTTGCACGCATCCACGATACCCCGAAATCGTCACCTGCCAGCATGAATTTTTGGGGTGGCCGGCGCGGGTCGCCCCGTCGAGCAGGATTGGCGTGAGGTCCCGCCCCCGATGTGGTTCGATCCGGCGTGGCCAAACCTGCCAGCTTCGAACTGCCCGACGGAACGATCGTGAACATCCTCTACGAGGATCGCGGGGTGCTGGCCATCGACAAGCCGGCCGGCTGGATGCTCGGTCCCGACGATGGTGAGCATGCCGATCGGGGGCTCCACCGGGCGTTGGTCGACGCCATCGAGACCGGGGAGTGGTGGGCCCGGTCCCGCAACCTGAAGTTCCTGCGCTTCGTGCACCGGCTCGACGCCCCGACCACGGGCGTATTGCTCTTCTCCAAGAGCCAGGGAGCCATGCCGGCCCTGTCGCGTGTCTTCGCCGAACGCACCGTCCAGAAGGCCTACCTGGCCGTGACCGATGGCATTCCTCGCCTGGGCGAATGGGTGTGCCGGGAGCCGCTCGGGCCCGATCCCACCGAGCACGGCAAGCACGGGGTCGACCATGGTCCCACCGGCAAGCCGGCCGAGACCGCGTTCCGGGTGCTGGGTTCCCGCGAGGGCCGGGCGCTGGTGCTGGCGCGGCCCGTCTCGGGCCGCACCCACCAGATCCGCCTGCACCTCGCCCATGCCGGTTGCCCCGTGGCCGGCGACATCCTGTATGGCCGGCGTGACTTCCACGGGCTGGCGCTCCGGTCGTTCCGCCTGGAATACCCGGACCCGTTCCTGAAGCGCACAACCACCATCATCGCCCCGACGGAGGCCTTCTGCCGCCGTTACGGCTACGACCCGCTGCTGGTGCCGGAGGCGTTGCGCACCCGACTGAAGCGTCCCGGCGTTCCCGCCGGGACTGCCCCGGCCGGGAAACCCGCCAACGGAAAGGCCGCGGGTGGCTCCGCGCCCGCCGGTTCACGCGGCGCTGCCGGGGCTCACGCGAAGGGAAAGCCGGCCCCCGCTGCGAAGCAGGCGCACCGGGTGGTCGAACAACAGGCTCAGCGACCGGCTGGTCAGCGTCCGCCCGATCGGTCCCCGGGCCAGCACGGTTCCGCCGCGCAGCAGTAGGGCGTGGCTGAAGATCGGGGTGATCTCCTCCACATGATGGGTCACCAGCACCAGCGTCGGCGCATCGGGGCGGCGTGAAAGCCGGCCCAGGAACTCCAGGAACAGTTCGCGCGCCACGGGGTCTAGCCCGGTGCAGGGTTCGTCGAGGATCAGCAGGCGGGCATCGGACATCATGGCCCGCGCGATGAGCACCCGCTGCCGTTCCCCTTGGGACAGCACGGCCCAGGGGCGCTTGGCCAGGTGGCCGATCTCCACCGACTCCATCAGCTCGCGAGCCTTCACGGCGTCGGAGCGTTTGGGAGTGCCCCAATAATCGATGATCGCGTAGCGGCCGCTGACCACCGTGTCGAGGGCCGGCTCGGTGTCGTTCATCATCTGGCGCACCGATGAGCTGACGATCCCCAGCTTCATCCGCAGTTCGCGCCAGTCGGCTTGTCCGTACTGTTCGCCCAGGAGGGCGATGTCGCCGGTGGTGGGCATCAGGTAGCCCGCCAGCGCCGACAGGAGGCTGGTCTTGCCTGAGCCGTTGCCGCCCAGCAGCGCCCAGTGTTCGCCGGGCATCACCCGCCACGACAAGTCGGTCAGGATCGGGACCCGATCGCGCAGGATGGTCAGGTTCGTGATGTCGAGGACCGGTGCGGAACTCATGGAGGCGGAGACACTCGGGAATCCGAGTGCAAAAGGGAAGCCGTCGCGGGGCGCTGGCCTCAGGTGCCGGCCACCAAACCTCCCGCGCTCGAATCGAGCCCGGTCCATCCGTTCAATCGTTTTCCGGAGGCTTGCCAGCGGACTCGGATCGTTGGCGCGACTCGATCCTGCCGATGGCCCAGGCGGCGTGCTCGGCGATGAGCGGCTCGGAATCCAGCGCCGCCCGGCGCAAGGCTGGCAATGCCCGGGCATCGCCGACATTGCCCAGGGCCACGCACACATTGCGCAGCAGCCCGCGCCGTTTGGTGCGCAACAGGGGCGTGCCTGCGAAGCGCGACCGGAAGGCCACCTCGTCGAGCTCGAGCCAGTCGACGAGGTCGGGCCGGGCGAGATCGGCGCGATGATGGGCCCCGAGGATGGATCCCTCGCGGGCGAAGCGGTTCCAGGGGCAGACGGCCAGGCAATCGTCGCAGCCGAAGATGCGGTCGCCGATGGCCGGGCGCAGCTCCTCCGGGATGGAACCGCGGTGCTCGATGGTGAGGTACGAAATGCACCGACGGGCATCCAGCGTGAACGGCGCGGGCAGGGCTCCGGTGGGACAGGCGGTGAGGCAGCGGGTGCACGACCCGCAGCGGTTGTGCTCCGGGGTGTCGGCCTCGAGTTCGACCGTGGTCAGGATCTCCGCCAGGAGGAACCAGTTGCCCAGGCTTCGGGAGATCAGATTGGTGTGCTTGCCCACGAAGCCCAGGCCGGCCCGCTGGGCGAGGTCGCGTTCGAGGATCGGCCCGGTGTCGACGTACCAGAGCGATCGCTGGGATACGCCGGCTGCGGCGTCGAGGAACGCGGTGAGCGCCTGCAGGGGATGCTTCAGCAGGTCATGGTAGTCGGGGTGCTGTGCGTAGCGGGCCACGACGCCCTGCGGACCGGAGCCGAGGCCCGCATCCGAGCCCGGAGGGTGCGTTTCGTTCTCCGGGTGGCTCGGCGGGCCGTGATGATAACTCACCGCCAGGGTCACCACGCTGCGGATCCCCGGCAGCACCCGGCCCAAATCCGCCCGCTTCTCCGGTGCCTTGGCCAGCCAAGCCATGTCGGCATGACGCTCCTCGGCCAACGCCCGCTCGAAGTCCCGGGCCGACGCGGGCGGTTCGGCCGTGGTCACCCGGCAGGCGTCGAAGCCCAGCTCGGCGGCCCGTCGGAAGAGCGCCGCCTTGAGTTCGGCCTTGGGCATCCCCCCGGGGCTCATCGACCGAGCATGCGGCGCAGCACGTTGTGGGTGATTTGCTGCACCCGCGGATCGGGCCCCTTGGGCTCGGTGTACACCTTGGGGTGCAGGTAGCCCGGCGGCTCGGCCAACCCGTCGGCCCACCAGCAGGTCGCGGCGTTGAAGACGATGTTGGTCTTCGGGCCCGGGTAGGTCGTGGCCGTGTAGACGCCGCCATTGGGCTTGCCCGGGGCGTCCTGCGTGGGACCGGTGGCCACGATGTCCAGACCCGGGATGGGCGCGGGATCGCCGTGCCATTCCCAGCCGATCAGTCCGGGGATCCGGTCGCCCTCCTTCATGCGGGTGTCCCGGTAGATCCAATGGTCGGGCCGCGTGCAAATCCAGTCGGCGCCGCCGGTGACCGGACCCGTGCTGTGGGCTCCGACCAGTTCGTTGGCATAGGGGCGCCCGTGCTGGAGCGAACCCATCGACACGAATTCGCGGGTGCCTCCCGGCGGGCCATACACGCCGACGCGCTCGAAGGATCGCAGCTTGGGATCACCCTCCAGGATGCGTCCGCAGACGGCGTTGCCTGAGAAGAAGCCCACGCTGACGCCGGCCAAGATCGCCGCCTCGACGTTCCGGTACATCTGGATCGTCCAGTACTCGTCGTGGCCGACGCTCAGGAATCCATCGGCCCGCAGCAGTCCGGTGCGATCGAAATGGGTGTCGGCGTTCGAGAGGTAGCTCACGTCGTAGCCGTGCGCCTCGAGCCAGTACACGAAGGGGTATTCCCACAGGAAGAATTCCCCGGAACCGATGGACAGCGGTTGGTCCACGATCTGGCAGTACTTGCCGTAGGGCCGGTTGAAGCCCACGCGCACGCCGCCGCCCCAGTACCATTCGTTCTTGCCGTCGTCGTAGAGGGAGAACTGCGAGGGCCAGCGGTTGTAGGCCTGCCAGGTGTTGTCGGAGCACTGGAACAGGTAGCTCGCCTCGCGTTGGTCGCGGACGATGAAGATGATGTAGCTCTGCAGGCCCTCCTTGAGCTCGGTGAGCTTGGCGACGTAGACGCCGCTCACCCACTCCTCCGGGATCCGCAATTGCGCGCAGGGTTCCCACTGGCAGCGGCGTTCCCGCTTGGGTCCCACCTCCGGATCGGGCTGCACCTGGCCCTTGAATGGCCCCAGATGCCGCATGAACCGGCCGGCCTTCCCGCCGTAGAAGCCCATGCGGTAGATGTCGATGGTAAAGTCCGACGCCGGGTTGGTGCTGACGTGGAAGGTGAGGTATTGGCCCGCGCTGACGCTGGTCCGCGAGGCGTAGCCTTCGATCCACGGGCATCGGTAGCGGGTCGTCGGGTCGATCCGCGTCTTGGTGAGCATCCAATCGCGGGTGCCCGGGTTGAGATTCTCGAGGCGGACTTGGTTCAGTCCGCGGTCATAGGCCAGCGGCGCGGCGGATCCGCCCAACGCCAGCGCACCAGCCGCCCCGGCCATCGCCTTCACGGCCGCCCGACGGGACACAGGGTTCGATTTCATCATCCGCCCCAGAGCCTAATCCCCACCCCCGCCCGATGCACTCGGAGAGTTCCTGCCGGAAAGCTCCCGCCCCTGGCCGCATCCCGAAGAGCTCCGGAGGATCCCGACGAGAGAGCCCACCCGGCACCAAACCTCAGCAAGGCCCGTAAAGCCCCGTGAAGCCCGGTGAAGCCCATGTCCGGGCCACCATTGACGTGACCTCGCAAAACGGATCCAGAGGGAGTGAGAGTCTGGGCGACCAAGAAAGGGACCAGACCATGAAAGGAAAGCGACACGCGACAGAGGAGAAGATCCGAGCCTTGAGGGAGGCGGATGGCGGGAAGCCGATCCGCGAGGTGTGCCAGGAGAGGAACCTCTCTGAGGCAACCTACCACCGGTGGCGTCAGCAGTTCGGATTGATGGGGGTGGATGAGGCCAAACGGCTGAAGGAGCTGGAACGAGAGAACAGCGAGTTGAAGAAGATGCTGGCGGAGTCACTGCTCAAGAACCGGGTCTTGGAGGCCGTATGCGAAAAAAGGCTCTGAGCCCGGCGGCACGCCGGGAGCACGTGAGGCGGTTGAGTCAGGACGGGGTCTGCTCGATCCGGGCTGGGTGCCGGATGCTGAAGCTGGCCCGGTCGACCTGGCGGTACCGAGGAAGAGAGCTCAGCGAGCCAAAGAA
>VHCX01000003.1 GCA_016871615.1 Verrucomicrobiota bacterium | reverse complement strand
TTCCCGGGCACATTCAATGCGGCAGCCGCCGCCTAGGCAGCTCGCAGGTAGCCGTATTGCTGGCTCGCCTCTTGGGGAGATTCAGGCATGATGGACTACCAAGGTTGGACGTTTTGAAGCCGCTGGTGTACTCGTATCTAATTGTCTTTGCTCGTCAATTTCTGTCTTTGCTCGTCCATTTCAACCGGCGAATTTCAACGGGTGAAATTTTAACCTGTATTCCTAACCGCGAATTCCGAGCGGTCAATGCCGGCGGGGACGTGCTGTACCGGATCACCGTCAGGCCCTCCGGAACCCGACCGGTCACGGGTTCCGCGCAAAGCGCCGGCTCCCCGGTCGGTCCCCTCCACCGGGGGGGTGCTACGGCAGATCCCGCCTGGAATCCACACTGTTTCCTGTATCGGCGCGCCCGGGGTTCGGCTTGAGCCCGATCTCCGCGGCATCCGGCAACGGCGGCATTTGTCACCAGGGGGGCCTTCCCTCAGACTCCACGACATGGATGACCTGAGGGCGGACGCGGTGGTGCTGGGGGGAGGCAGCGCCGGGTATGCCGCGGCGCGCACGCTGGCGGCGCAGGGGTGCGACACCCTGGTGCTCGACGGGGCGCCGGAACTCGGAGGCTTGTGCATCCTCCGGGGATGCATGCCCACCAAGGCGCTGCTCCACGCCGCCGAATTGCGGGAGGCGATCCGGGAGGGCGGGGCCTGGGGCATCCATGCCGAGGGGGTCCGGGTCGATCTGGGAGCCCTCTTCGCCCGCAAGGACGCCCTGATCGGCGAGTTCGCGGCCTACCGGCGGGGGCAGCTCCAGGACGGCCGCTTCCGGTTGGTCCGGAGCCGGGCCCGCTTCGAGGGGCCGTCGCTCCTTCGGCTCGACGACGGCCGGGCCGTCCGGTTTGGCCAGGCGGTCATCGCCACCGGCTCCAGGGTGGCCCCGGTCGCGGTGCCCGGCCTGGCCGATGCGGGATTCCTGACCAGCGACTCCGCCTTGGCGCAGGCGCGTGTGCCGGAATCCCTCGCCGTCCTGGGCGGTGGGGCCGTGGCCCTCGAGTTCGCCCAGTTCTACGCGCGCCTCGGCTGCCGGGTGAGCGTGGTCCAGCGTGGACGGCACCTGCTTTCGGGCTTCGATGCCGACGTCGCCGGCGAACTGGTGGCGGCCCTGCGACGGGAAGGCCTAGAGGTGTTCACCGGCGCGACACTCGACCGTGTCGAGCGGGTTGCCGAAGGCCGTCGGGTCCGGTTTCGCCAGGAGGGGAAGGACGTCTCGATCGAGGCGACCGAGGTCTTCCATGGTCTGGGCCGGGTGCCGGACCTCGACGGACTGGGCCTGGAGGCGGCCGGGATCGCCACGGAGCGCGGCCGCATCGCCATCGACGCCCGCCAGCGCACCTCCTGTCCGGGGGTCTTCGCCGCGGGCGACTGCTGCGGTCCCCACGAGGTGGTGCATCTGGCCGTCCAGCAGGGCGAGGTCGCCGCCCACAACCTGCTCCATCCCGGCCGACCGAGGGAGATGGACTACCGGCTTCGGATGTCGGTGGTCTTCACCGCGCCGCAGGTGGCCCAGGTGGGCCTGTCGGAGCGCGAGGCCGCCGACCGGGGGATTCCCTGCCGGGTCGACCGGTACCCCTTCAACGACCACGGCAAATCGATGATCCTCGGCTGCCGGGAGGGATTCGTGAAGGTGCTGGCCGACCCGCAGACGGGAGAAGTCCTTGGGGCGGCCTGCGTCGGCCCGCAGGCGGGGGAACTCATCCACGAGCCTGCGGTCGCGATGGCCGCCCGGATGACCGTCGCCCAATTGGCGGTGGTCCCGCATTATCATCCCACGCTGGCCGAGATATGGACCTACCCGGCCGAATCGCTGGCGGAGTCGGTGGCCGCGTCCAAGGGTCAGCGGTCTGCGCCGGCCCCCGAGGTCGAGGCCTGACCCGAGCCGTCACGGGGGGAATCGGCAGCGGGGATGTTGTGTCCTAGGCGGGGTGCGATGGGCGCACGGGACACGTCGAGGTGCTTTTGGCAGTGAGGGCGCCTGTTCCGACACCACCGGCATGTTCGGTTCCATGGATCCGAACCCGGTGCGACAGAACCCATCCCACCGTCCTGCACGCGCACTGGTGGCATCGGCCGTTCCTGCGACTTTCCCATGCCTTCCGACGCCCGGATCCGCTAGTGTCCGGCCCTTCCGATGAAGTCCGTCCTGTTGCCAAGCCTGCTGGCGTTGCTGGGGTGCCTGCCCCTGGGGTGTTCCCGGGAGTCTGCGGCCTCCCGGTCTGCCAAGCCGACGCCCCCGGTGCCGGTGACCGTGGCCCGCGTGGAGACCCGGCCCGTGGACCGGACGCTGGCCATCGTCGGCACCCTGCATGCCAAGGATGCGGCCACCGTTTCCGCCGAGGTCGAGGGCCGGGTCGAGCGCACCCTCGTCGAGTTCGGGGACCGGGTGACGGCGGGCCAGGAGCTGGCCTGGATCGACACCGACTCCCACGCCGCCCGGGCGCATCAGGCCCAAGCGCGGGTCGACCAGGCCCGGGCGCTGGCCCACGGGGCCGAACTGGAGCTTCGTCGCCAGCAGGAATTGCGCAGGAACGGCGTGGCCGCGCCGGCCGACCTCGACGGCGCGGAGGCGCAGGCCGACCAGGCCCGGGCGGCCCTGAAGGCGGCCGAAGCCACCCTCGCGGTCGCCCGGCTGGATCTCGAGCGCAGCCGGATCCGGGCGCCCTTCGACGCGGCGGTGGCCGACCGGATCGCCTCGGTCGGCGACTTTGTCCGGCCCGGGTCGCCGCTCTTCCGCGTCGTGAACGACGGGGTCCTGAAATTCATCGCGCAGGCGCCCGAGGGCTTCGCTCCTCAGGTGGTCCGCGACCTGCCGGTGGTCTTCGCGGTCGACGCGCACCCGGGACGGCGGTTCGAGGGGCGGGTGTTCCTGGTCAGTCCCCAGGTGAATCTCTCCACCCGCATGTTCGATTTCGGGGCCCTGGTGCCCAACGCCGACCGGCAGCTCAAGGCCGGCACTTTCGCCCGGGGCGAACTGGTGCTGGAGCGTGCGGTGCCCACCCGCGTGGCGCCCCTGGGGGCGGTGCTCTCCTCCTCGGGCGTGTCCCGGGTGTTCGTGGTCGACGGGGCTGCCGCCCAGGCCCGGGTCGTGAAGACCGGGCGGGTCCTGGGCGACGCCCTGGAGATCCTCTCGGGAGTCTCCGACGGGCAGACGGTCGTGGTGACCGGCCACGGCAAGCTCGCCGACGGCATGCTGGTGGAGGTCCGTCCATGAGCGGGGCCGATCCTTCGGTGGCGGAATCCCGGCGGACCGACGGGATCGGGGTGGGGCTGGCCGACGTCTGCATCCGCCGGCCGGTCTTCGCGACGATGCTCAACCTGCTGCTCGTCGTCGTCGGATGGTTCGCCTTCGGCCAGCTCGGGGTGGAGCAGATCCCCAACGTCGAGCTGCCCATCATCACGGTGAGCACGACCCTCCGGGGGGCCTCGCCCGAGGAGATCGAGACCGGGGTCACCGAGCCCATGGAGGAGATCATCAACACCGTGGAGGGCATCGAGGAGCTGAGTTCCTCCAGCCGCGAGGGGGTGTCGATGATCACGGCGCAGTTCTTCCTCGAACGCAACCGGGATCTCGCCGCCCAGGACGTGCGCGACAAGGTCAACTCGATCCTGTCGCGGCTGCCGCCCGGCACGGAGACCCCCATCGTGGACAAGTTCGAAGTCGATGCGACGCCGGTCTTTTCCGTCGCGGTGAGTTCGCCCCGCGACCTGAAGGAGCTGACCTTCCTGGTCGACCGGCGGCTCAAGGAGAACCTCGAGACGGTGCAGGATGTCGGGGCCATCCAGATGATCGGATCGAGGGTCCGGGCGGTCCAGGTGGCGGTCGATCCCGACCGATTGCGCCAGTTCGGCCTGGACATCTCCGACGTCCGCCGTGCGCTGGCCGAGCAGAACGTCGAGATCCCGGGAGGCAGGGTGCAGCAGGCCGGCCGGGAATGGGTCCTGCGGACGCTGGGCCGCATGGAGACGGTGGAGGACTTCGGGCGGCTCATCATCGCCGATCCCGGGGGGCAGCCCATCGTGCTGGGCCAGGTGGCCCGGGTGACCGACGACATCGAGGAGCCCCGGACGCTCTCCCGGCTCAATGGCACGAACTCCGTCACGCTGGTGGTGCGCAAGCAGAGCGGCTCCAACGCCGTCCGCCTGATCGACGCCCTCAAGGCCCGGCTCGCGGAACTCCGGACGGTGCTGCCTCCCGACGTCGAGCTCACGGTCATCCGCGACCAGTCGCGCTTCATCCGGCGCAACCTGGGCGAGATCTCCTTCCACCTGGTGCTGGGCATGGTCCTGGTGGCCCTGACGATCTTCGCCTTCATGCACGACTGGCGCAGCACGGTCATCGCCAGCATCGCCATCCCCACCTCGATCGTCGCCACCTTCGCGCTGATGCGGGTGATGGGCTACACCATCAACAACTCCACCATGCTCGCCCTGACCTTCGCCGTGGGCGTGGTGATCGACGATGCCATCGTCGTCCTCGAGAACATCCACCGCACCATGGAGGAGCAGGGGCTCGGGGCCCTCGAGGCGGCGCTGCAGGGCACCCGCGAGATCGCCCTGGCCGTGCTGGCGACGACCCTGTCCCTGGTGGTCATCTTCCTGCCGCTGGCCTTCATGAAGGGGCGCACCGGCATGTTCTTCAGCAGCTACGGCGTCACGGTGGCCTTCGCGATCCTGGTGTCGCTCTTCGTGAGCTTCACGCTGACGCCGATGCTGGCCGCACGCTTCCTGCGCCGCTCGCGCGACGAGTCCGACCGTCTGCGCAAGGCCCACGGGGGCGCCTGGATGCGGTGGTTGGGCGCGGGACACCAGGAGGTCCTCCGGTGGAGCCTGCGGCACCGATGGGTCGTCATGGCCCTGAGCCTGGCCTGTGTGGCCTCGGTCTGGCCGCTGCTGAAGGCCAGCCGGTTCACGTTCATGCCGATGGACGATTCGAGCGAGTTCGAGGTCAACTTGGTGCTGCCGGAGGGCACCGGCCTCGACCGGACCGCGGCCCTGACCGCGGAGGTCGAGCAACAGCTCAAGGCGATGCGGATCGCCGGCGAGCCCGCCATCATCGACACCCTGGTGACCGTGGGGCCGGTCGGCGGCCGGGTCGGCAAGGGCGAGGGGGACGTCACCCAGGCCAACGTCTATTGCCGCCTGCCCGAACTCGGGGGATTCACCGCCCAGAGGCTTGGCAAGTCCCGCCGCTGGGGACAGATGGAGGTCATGGTGCTGGCGCGCGAGGTGATGGCCCGGTACCCGGACGTGCGGTCCTCGGTCGGCGCCATCTCGCCGCTCGGGGGAGGGGGCGGGCGCAATTCCGACCTGTCCTTCAACCTCGTGGGTCCGGACCTCGGCCGCCTGACCGCCTACTCGGAGACGCTGGTGGCGGAGCTGAGGCGGAACCCGGGGCTGGCCGACGTGGACACGACCCTGTCCAACCGCAAGCCCGAGCTGCAGGTGCGCATCGACCGCCAGAAGGCCAGCCAGTTCGGCCTGCGCATCACCGACATCGCCGCCACGCTGCGGACGCTGGTGGGCGGCGAGATCGTCGGGGTCTTCAAGGAGAACGACGAGCAGCATGACGTGTGGCTGCGGGCCGACGCCTCCCATCGCGGCACCGCCGAGGCGCTCCGGCAGGTCTTTGTCCGGACCCGGCCGGCGGCGGGCTCGGGCGCGCGGTCCGAGATGGTCCCCCTGGGCAACTTCGTGCGGTTCGAGGAGGCCCGGGGTCCCAACCAGATCGACCGGTTCCAGCGCCAGCGCCGGGTCACCCTGGTCGCGAACCTGGCCACCTATTCGCTGGGCGAGGCGGTCCAGGAGGTCGAGCGGGTGGTGGCCGGCATGGACCTGCCCCCGGAATACCGCGTGGTGATGGTGGGCCGCGCCAAGCAGCTGCGGGAGACGCTCGACAACTTCCTGGCGGCCTTCCTGGTGGCGGTGGTGTTCATGTACATGGTGCTTGCGGCGCAGTTCGAGCACTTCGTCCACCCCGTCTCGATCCTGATGGCGGTGCCGCTGTCGCTGCCCTTCGCGCTCGGGTGGATGGTCCTGATCGACGAGCAGCTCAACATCTACGCGATCTTCGGGCTCTTCATGCTGGTGGGCATCGTGAAGAAGAACGGGATCCTGCAGATCGACTACACCCGGGTCCTGCGCGCCAGGGGGGTGCCCCGCGACCAGGCCATCCTCGAGGCCAACGCGGTTCGCCTGAGGCCCATCCTGATGACGACGCTCCTGCTGGTGGTCTCGATGATCCCCATCGCGCTGGGCGCCGGGCCGGGCGCGGCCGGCCGGGCCTCGATGGCCAAGGTGATCATCGGCGGGCAGATGCTCTGCCTGATGCTGACCCTCCTGGTCACCCCGGTGAGCTACTCGATCTTCGACGACTGGGGTCGCCTGCTGCTGCGCCGCAGGCCCGGCGCCGATCCGGGCGGCACCGCCTGAGCGCCAAAACGCCCTTCCAAAAACCCCCTGTTTCCCGCAGTTTCCAAGGCCTTGGATATGTTCACTGGCACCTTCACGGCACTGGTCACCCCCTTTCGGGACGGAATCCTCGACGAGGCGGCCTTCGAGAAACTCGTCCGCTCCCAGATCCGGGGCGGGGTCGACGGCATCGTGCCGATGGGCACGACGGGCGAATCGCCCACCCTCGACTACGACGAGCACCTCCGGGTGATCGCGCTGGCCGTGAAGTTCGCCGGCGGCAGGCTTCCGGTCCTGGCCGGCACCGGCGGCAACTCCACCAGGGAGGCGATCTACCTGACCCGTGAGGCCGAGAAGCTCGGCGTCGACGGATCGCTGCAGGTGGCGCCGTACTACAACAAGCCCACCCAGGAGGGCGTGTACCAGCACTTCGCCGCCATCGCCCGGGCGACGCGCCTGCCCATCCTGCTCTACAGCATCCCCGGCCGCTGCGGCATCGAGATCGGCGTGGACACGGTCAGGCGCCTGGCCTCGGAGTTCAGAAACATCGTCGGCATCAAGGAGGCGGGCGGATCCTGCGACCGCGTCAGCCAGTTGCGGACGGCCTGCGGGCCACGGTTCGAGATCGTCAGCGGCGACGATTCGCTGACGCTGCCCTTCATGAGCGTCGGGGCCAAGGGGGTCATCAGCGTGGCTTCCAATGTCGCGCCCCGCGAGGTGTCGAAGATGGTCCGTTCCTTCGCCGCCGGCGACGCCAAGGGGGCCCTCAGGCTCCACACCCGTCTTTACCCGCTCTTCCGGAACCTCTTCGTCGAGACCAACCCGTCGCCCTGCAAGGCGGCACTGGCCCTCCTGGGAATGATGGGCGGGGAGGTCCGCCTGCCCTTGGTGCCCTCGTCGACCGCAACCCGGGAGCTGATGGCCCGCACGCTGAAGGACGCCGGCCTGCTGTGAGACGGCAGGAGGTCGGTCTTCCCCACCCTGGTCCCACGATGATCATCGCCCCCTCGCTCCTGGCCTCGGACTTCGGCCGCTTCGCCCATGAGGCGGCCCGGGTGCAGCGTTCCGGGGCCGAGTGGCTGCACCTCGACATCATGGACGGGCACTTCGTGCCGAACATCTCCTTCGGTCCCGAGGTGGCCCGGGTGGTGCGGAAGGTGTTCCGCCGGCATCTCGACGTGCACCTCATGTGCTCCAAGCCGGAGATCCTGCTCGAGCCGTTCGTGAAGGCCGGCGCCGATTCCGTGACCATCCACGTGGAACTGGGCGATCTGGTCAATCCGCTGCTGTGGAGGATCCGCTCGATGGGCAAGCAGGTCGGCCTCGCGGTGAACCCGCCCACGAACGTGGATGCGCTCCGACCCTACCTAGCCCAGGTGGACCTGGTGCTCGTGATGACCGTCAACCCGGGCTTCGGAGGCCAGGCCTTCATCGAGGAGTGCGTGCCCAAGGTGCAGCGTCTGGAGGCGTGGCGCCGCGAGATGGGCCTGAAGTACCGCATCCAGGTCGATGGCGGCATCAACGACGTGACGGGCCGGGAGTGCGCCCGGGTCGGCGCCAACGTGTTCGTCGCCGGCACCCACCTCTTCGGCAAGCGCAACCTCGGCCAGGCGGTCCAGCGGATGCGGCAGCGCCTCGGGTCGACCGATCCCGAGCTGTTCTGAGCCCGGGCCACCGGCGGCCGCCCACGCGCCCGCCCCGGAGGATCCACCCCGCCCGGGCCCCGACCCCATCGACGCCGATGATCCCGTCCCTCCTGGCCATGGCGCTCTTCGCCGTCTCGTCCGTGAGCGCACGGCGCTCGGTGGGCGTCTTCGGCCCGGCGACGGCGAATTTCTTCCGCCAGGTCCTGGCCGTCGGGCTGCTCGTGGCCCTGGTCGCCGCGCTCGGCTCGGGCTTCTCGGGGCCCTCGCTGGGCTGGTTCCTGTGGAGTGGCATCGTGGGCTACGGCCTCGGGGATGCCGGGGTCTTCCTGGCCCTGCCGAGGCTGGGCTCCCGTCTGACCTCGTTGATGACGCAGTGCCTGGCCGCGCCGATCGGGGCCCTGCTCGAGTGGGCGTGGCGGGGACAGGCCCCGGGAGCATCGCAGGTGGCGGCCGGTGCCACCATCCTCGCCGGCGTATCGCTGGCCCTGGTGCCCCGGCGCGGGATCGAGTGGGCCGGACCCGGGTGGAGATCGGGCATCGTCTTCGGGTTCCTGGCGGCCTTGGGTCAATCCGGCGGCGCGGTGCTCAGCCGTCACGGCTTCGAACTGGCGAGGTTGGCGGGGCAGGAGGCCCATCCCATGACGGTCACCCTCCAGCGGGCGGCGGCCGGCCTGGTGTTCGGCGCGCTGTGGTTCGTCGGGGCCCGGATGCGATCGGGGCCGGTCCCCCTGCGTCCGGCCCTCGCCGAGGGCGGTGGATGGCTGCTGGCCAACGCCCTGGCCGGCCCCACCCTCGGGGTGGTCTGCTACCAGTGGGCGCTGGCGCGGCATCCGGTCTCCGAGGTGTTGCCGGTGGTGGCCATGGTGCCTTTGGCCGTGATCCCGCTGGCCTGGTGGCTGGAGGGGGAGCGGCCCACCCGCCTGTCCCTCCTGGGCGGCGCGGTCGCCGTCGCGGGGGTCGCCGCCTTGTCGCGGCAGTCCTGAGCGGACCATTTTTTTCGCGTTCCAGCGCGAGGCGTCCCCGGCGTACCTTCCGGACCGTGTCCGAGTCCGCTGCACTGGATGATTGGTCCTCGGAATTCCTGTCCGATCTGGCCGCCGTCCGGGTCGCCTCCGACCACACGGTCCGCAACTACCGGCAGGCGCTCGTGGAATTCATCGGCTGGCACCGGGGGCAGTCCGGGGGCGGTGCGCCGGACTGGACGCGGCTCGGCCGCGAGGAGTTTCGCCGCTACCTGCGATGGCTGGGACGCCGGGGGGTGGGCCGGGCCTCGGTGCGGCTTCGCCTGAGCGCCCTGAGGACCTTCTACCGGCATCTCCTGCTCCGGAAACGGGTGTCCGGACAGCCGGTCCGCGGGCTCCGGGTGCCGAAGGAGGAACGTCGCCTCCCGAGGTTCCTGCCGGTCGCGGACATGCAACGGCTGCTGGGGGCGCCCCTCGAGGAATGGCGGCGCGCCAAGGCGTCCTCCCCGGAGGATCGGCAGCCCGATCCCGTCGAGTGGCTCCGGGATGCCGCCGTGCTCGAGCTGATCTACTCGGCCGGCCTGCGCGTGGGCGAGGTGTGCGCCCTCCGGGTCGACCAGGTCGATCCAGTGTCCCTCACCCTTCGGGTAGTCGGCAAGGGTCGCAAGGAGCGGGTGATCCCGTTTGGCCGGCCGGCCTGGTCGGCCCTCGAGGCCTACTGGAGGGCGGCACGGGCGCATCGGGCCCCCTCGGAGCCGGCGTTCCTCGGGGCCGCATCGGGCCCGTTGAGGCCGTCCCTCGTCCAGCGCCGCCTGAAACGGTACCTGGCCATAGCCGGGTTGGACCCGGGCCTGACCCCCCACAAGCTGCGGCACAGCTTCGCGACCCATCTGCTCGAGGATGGGGCCGACCTGCGCTCCGTGCAGGAACTGCTCGGCCACAAGAACCTCCAGACTACCGAGGTGTACACCCACGTCACGGTCGAGCGCCTCAAGGCCGTCTACGCCGCGGCGCATCCGAGGGCTTGAGAACGCGCCAGGAACTGCCGATGTACCGGTATCCGGGAGGTCTTGCCGGCCTCAGACAGGCATCAAGAACTTTTGACGGATGGACCTCCCGTGGCCAGATTGGCCGTTGTCGGTGTGCGTACGTGCCGACAAACCCGAGATCATGAGCGAAGAATCCCTCAACAACTTCACCCCCCGCGCCCAGCAGGTCCTGGCCCTGGCGCGCAAGGAGGCCGATCGCTTCAACCACAACTTCGTCGGCACCGAGCACCTGCTGCTGGGGCTCATCAAGCTGGGGCAGGGCGTCGCGGTCAATGTCCTCCAGAAGATGGGGCTTGATCTCGACACGGTCCGTCAGGAGGTCGAGAAGGAGGTCCGCAGCGGCGGGGAGGCCAAGCCGGGCGGCAACATCCCGTACACGCCCCGGGTCAAGAAGGTGCTCGCCCTGGCCGCCAAGGAGGCCAAGGCGCTGAACCACACCTACGTGGGCACCGAGCACATCCTGCTCGGCCTGCTGCGCGAGGGCGACGGCGTGGCGGCCAAGGTCCTGCGCAACCTCGAGGTCGACATCGAGCAATGCCGTCAGGAGATCCTGCGGGAACTGGATCCCCAGTTCCAGTCCGGCGAGGAGGAGGGCGGCGAGAAGGAGTCGTCGTCCGAGACGGTCGAGGCCGGCAAGACCCCGGGCAAGGGCGAGAAGGGCAAGGACCAGAAGACCCCGGCGCTCCGGGCCTTCGGTCGCGACCTCACCGAGATCGCCCGCAAGGGCGACATGGACCCGGTCATCGGCCGGAGCAACGAGATCGAGCGGGTGATCCAGATCCTCTGCCGCCGCACCAAGAACAACCCGGTGCTGCTCGGCGAGGCGGGCGTCGGCAAGACGGCCATCGTCGAGGGCCTGGCCCAGGAGATCGCCAAGGGCAACGTGCCCGAGCTGCTCGCCGCGAAGCGCGTGGTCACCCTCGACCTGGCGCTCATGGTGGCGGGCACCAAGTACCGCGGCCAGTTCGAGGAGCGCATCAAGGCCGTGATGGACGAGATCAAGAAGGCCAAGAACGTGATCCTCTTCATCGACGAGCTGCACACCATCGTGGGCGCCGGCTCGGCCGAGGGCACGATGGACGCCTCGAACATCTTCAAGCCGGCACTGAGCCGCGGCGAACTGCAGATCGTCGGGGCCACGACGCTGTCCGAGTACCGCAAGTACATCGAGAAGGACTCGGCGCTCGAGCGGCGCTTCCAGACCGTCAAGGTAGAGCCGCCGTCGGTCGACGACGCCATCGCCATACTCACCGGACTCAAGTCCAAGTACGAGGAGCACCACAAGGCCGAGTTCACCGCCGACGCGGTCGAGGCCTGCGTGAAGCTATCCGACCGCTACATCACGGCCAGGTTCCTGCCCGACAAGGCGATCGACGTGCTCGACGAGGCGGGCTCCAAGGCCCGGATCGGCGCCATGCAGCGGCCGCCCAACGTCAAGGACATCGAGGCCGAGATCGAGACCCTCCGCCAGAAGAAGGAGCAGTCCATCAAGGACCAGGATTTCGAGGGGGCGGCCCAGCTTCGCGACCAGGAGAAATCGGCCAAGGAACGCCTCGAGAAGACCCTGGCCGACTGGAAGAGCGCCAAGGACGAGAAGCGGGTGGTCGTCACCGAGGACGACATCCTCCAGGTCGTGGCCAAGTGGACCGGCATCCCCCTCAAGCGCATGGGCCAGACCGACATGCAGAAGCTGCTGTCGATCGAGGACGAGCTTGCCAAGAGCGTGGTCGGCCAGAAGGACGCCGTCTCGGCGCTGGCCAAGGCGCTGCGTCGGGCGCGCACCGACCTCAAGGACCCCAAGCGACCGATCGGCTGTTTCGCGCTGCTCGGGCCCACCGGCGTGGGCAAGACCCTGCTCGCCCGCACGTTGGCCGAGCAGATGTTCGGGAGCAACCAGGCGCTCATCCAGCTCGACATGTCCGAGTACATGGAGAAGTTCACCGTGAGCCGGCTGGTGGGTTCGCCCCCGGGCTATGTCGGGTACGAGGAGGGCGGCCAGCTCACCGAGAAGGTGCGCCGCCAGCCCTACTCGGTGGTGCTCTTCGACGAGATCGAGAAGGCCCACCCCGACGTCACCAACATGCTCCTGCAGATCCTCGAGGAGGGCAAGCTGACGGACTCGCTGGGCCGCGTGGTGGATTTTCGCAACACCATCGTGCTGCTCACCTCGAACGTCGGCTCCGAGGCCCTTCGCAAGCAGGGCAGCATGGGCTTCGCCAAGGCCTCCGACGACGCCAGCTACGAGGCCATGCGCGCCCGGGTACTCGACGAGGCCAAGAAGTTCTTCCGGCCCGAGTTTCTCAACCGCCTCGACGACATCGTGGTCTTCCGCTCGCTCGGGAAACCCGAACTCAACACCATCCTCGACCTCGAGGTGGCCAAGGTGCTCGAGCGGATCCGCCGGAAGAACGTTACCGTGGTCCTCGACGACAAGGCCCGGGAGTTCCTCATCGAGAATGGCTTCGACCCGCAATACGGCGCCCGGCCGATGCGGCGGGCGATCGAGAAGCATCTCGAGGACCCCCTGGCCGAGGAGATCCTGCGCGGCACGCTGATCGACGGCGAACCGGTCACGGTCACCGCCGACCAGGACAAGCTGGTCTTCAAGCAGCGCGACCAGGCCGCCGAGGGGGCGCTGAGTTCCTGAGATCCGGGCCGGGCCCGAGATGGCCCGCTCCCCCCGGGGGGAACGCCTTGAAGTGGCCCTTGGTTTGCCCCCTCGAGGCCTCCGGGGTCGGTCCACGGCCTACGTGGCGCCTTGGTGGGGGATGTGGTAGCCTCTGCCGAGCCTCTGCGGAGGGTTGCTTGGCCCGGAGCCCGGGTTACCCTTCCCGAACTCGAACCCATCGTGCCGGTCCAACTCGTACAACAGCGATTCCGATCCTTCGTGCTGCAGCTCGGCGAGGTGTCGATGCTGCTGGCCGAGACCGCCCGTTCGTTCCGTCACCAGCGGCCCGCCTGGAAGGACTTCCTGGCCCAGCTCCACTTCATCGGGGTCAAGAGCCAGAGCGTGGTCATCACCACCGGCGCGGCCACCGGCATGGTGCTGTGCGCCCAGACCTACCTGCAGTTCCACAAGGTCAAGATGGACACCGCCACGGGCGCGGTGGTCAGCATCGGCATGAGCAGCGAGCTGGGACCGGTGCTCGCGGCGCTGATGCTCACGGCGCGGGTGGGGGCCTCGATGACTGCCGAGTTGGGCACCATGAAGGTCACCGAGCAAATCGATGCCTTGAGGGCCCTGGCGGCCCACCCCGTGGACACCCTGGTGGTGCCAAGGTTCCTGGCGCTGCTGGCCTCGGCACCACTGCTGACCGCCGAGTCGGTGGTGGTGGGTATCTTTTCCAGCAAGCTGGTGGGGGTCCACCTGCTGGGCATCGACAGCGCGTACTACCAGGCGAACATGGAGCGTTACACCGATCCGCCCGACGTGATGACCGGCCTGATCAAATCGTTCGTGTTCGCGGCGATCATCGCGGTGGTCGGTTGTCACAAGGGTCTTACCTGCCAGGGCGGGGCCGAGGGGGTTGGGCGGGCCACCACCGATGCCGTGGTGGCGGCAAGCATCAGCATCCTCGTCGTCAACTTCTTCCTGACCCTGTTCCTCGCGCGGATGTTCAACGGCTGAGGAACGCCCATGATCGAGGTCCGCGACGTCACCAAGAGCTTCGGTAGCCAGCAGGTCCTGCGCGGGGTTTCCCTGGACATCCGCCGGGGAGAGGCCGTCGTCATCATCGGCCGCAGCGGCGGGGGCAAGAGCATCCTGCTCAAGCACCTCATCGGTCTCCTGCAGCCCGATTCCGGCATCGTGCGTGTGGCTGGCGAGGATCTCGCCCGGATGGATGAGCGGAGCCTGCTCCGGGTGCGACGCAAGTTCGGCATGCTCTTCCAGATGGCGGCGCTCTTTGATTCGCTGACCGTCGATGAGAATGTCGGCTTTGTCCTCCGACGTGAAGGGGTTGAACCGGAGGCCGAGATCCGTCGCAGGATCGGCGAGGCCCTCGACGTGGTTGAATTGCCGGGGATCGGCCACAAGATGCCCAGCGAGCTGTCCGGGGGCATGCGCAAGCGGGTGGGGCTGGCCCGGGCGATTGTGTATCGGCCCGAGATCTTCCTTTACGACGAGCCGACGACCGGCCTCGACCCCATCGCCGCCGACAACATCGACCGGCTCATCCGGCGCGTCTGGGAAACCCTCCACGTCACCAGCATCGCCGTGACCCACGACATGAAGAGCGCCCGCACCATCAGCAACCGGATCCTGATGCTTCATGAGGGAAGGATCTATTCGGAGGGTCCCACTTCGGACATCCTCGGGTCGTCCGACCCGGTGATCCACCGCTTCGTCAACGGCATCTCCACGCCTCAAAAACCCGAATGAACGAGTCCATGGAACGAAAAACCCCGGTGGCTCAGGTGGGCCTGTTTGTCCTCGTGGGGCTGTTGCTGATCGGTGGTCTGCTGCTGCGTTTCAGCAAGGGGGCGTCCCTCTGGAGTTCCGGGCGCACGGTGCTGGTGTCGGCCGGCAATGTCGGGGGTCTCGTCGTCGGGGCCCCGGTCAACCTGTCGGGCGTGCGCATCGGCTCGGTCGAGTCGATCTCCCTGTCTGCCGACGGCCGCCGGGTGCTGATCCGCTGCCGCATCGACAAACCCGTGACCATCTTCGGCGATGCGCGGTTCGAGATCGAGCAGAGCGGCTTCCTGGGCGACCAGTACGTGGCGATCATCCCGACCGGCAACGCCGCACCGCCCCTCGAGGACGGGGCCCAGGTGACGGCCGTGGATCCCTTCAACCTCCAGGAGGCAGCCCGCAGCGCGGTGGGCCTGATGACCCGGTTGGACCAGGTGGTGGACCGGGTCGACCGGATGATCCTCTCGGCCTCCACCCTCAAGGACGTGACCAACACGCTGGCCAATCTCCGGCGGACCTCCGAGCGCCTGGACCGGACGTTGGGCGAGGTGGAATCGTTGGTGTCCTCCGAGAAGCCGGCCGTCTCGGCGACCGTCAGCAACCTGAAGGCCTTCTCGGCCACATTGACGCCGCTGACGGCCCAGGCCGGGGCGCTGGCCGCCCGGGCCGACGGTCTGCTGGTCCGGGCCGACACGCTGGTCGCCACCAACGAGGCGGGCCTCCGGGAGGCGCTCGGGGGATTCCGGGACGCCTCGCTGGCCTTCAAGGACATCGCCACCGACCTGCAGGCCGGCCGTGGGGCGGTCGGGGCGCTGCTCAAGGACCCGAGGCTGCAGGCGGAGTTGTCGTCGACCCTCGGCAACCTCAACACGGTCTCCAGCAACCTCGCCAAGAACGGCCTGCTCTGGAAGCCGCGGCGCCTGGAACCGCTCACCAACACGACCGGCTATCCGGGACGTGGCCCCTTCCGGTGACCGCCCGGGGTTCCCGCCCGGGACATCGGGGGCTGCCCGATTGACATCTCCTGCCGCCCTCCGGAGGTTCCTCCCATGGAACTGGTCACCCTGTCCCGCGTGTTCGCCCCGGCCGAGGCCGATCTCCTGGCCGCCCGGCTCGAGTCGGCGGGGTTCACCCCCTTCGTCCACGGCTTGGATGCCGCCCTGAGCATCGAGGGCTACTCGATGGTGACCGGCGGCATCCAGGTCAAGGTGCCGGCCGACCAGGCGGAATCGGCACGGCAATTCCTCGCCGGCGGGGCTGACGACCCGGGCTGGGACGGCCGTTTCCGCGCCGTGTACGACCGGGCCATGGCCGTCTACCGGTCCGGCCGATGCTCGCCGGCGACCCTGTGCGACGTGGCCGAGACGGCCTTCCTGCGCGACAGCGGATGCTCGGTGCAGGAGCTTTACGACTTCATCGAGGATGCGGTGGAAGCCGGGGAGCCTGATTTCGAGACCGCTCTGGAGGTCCAGCGGATCCGGCGTGACTGGTTCCTCCGGGTCCAGGGCGGCCAGTGGAGCGGGAAGATCGTCCCCATGTCGGAACTGCCGCCCAAGGGCGAGGCCGTGGACGGCATCCCTTGGTTGCCTCGCCTGATCGTGAAGGCCCGCCTCAAGCTGCGCGGCGAGATGCCCTCCGACCTGATGTACGGCTGCGGCGGCGACCGCCCCTTCCTGAGGCGCATGGGCATGAACCTTCCCGGCTTCCTTGAACTGGTCCGGGACCGCGGGGAGGACGACCGCGCCATCGTGGAGGCGGTGAAGGCCTCCAGGCACCGGGCCGGTCACCGCGACTGAGCCCCCGGGCAGGGCGGAGAGGCACCGTCGGTCGCGCCTCAGTTCAGCACGAAGGCCGCATCCCGGGTCTCGAGGCGGATCTTGTCCGGGATGTGGTTCGGGTCGATCCGGACGAGCACGCGATGCGTGCCGGCCGCGAGGGATACCGGGCCGTCCACCTTGGACCCGTCCACCCACAGTTCGGTGCCCTTGGTGGCGGTGAGCTGGAAGCGGACGCCGGCCGGTTGGCTCAGCTGGACCTCGGTCACGGCCAGCACGGCGATCTTCGACGACCACATGTTCGCCTTGGTGGCGGTCTCCATCAGGGTCCGGGTCAGGTCGCCATTGACCCGCGAGAGCACCTCGGTCCAGCGCTTGTCATCCAGCGGTTTCTTCCACATCCAGTCGGCCTGCCCGTTCTGCTGGTCGGTGTGGACGACGTTGGAGAGGCGCCATCTGCGGGCCACGCCGCCCTTGCTGGCGTCGAAGTCGCCGGGTTTGCCGAGCCTCGACAGGAAGGCCACGAGGTCGAGCTGCTCGGTCTCGTCCAGGGGATCCAGCAGACCGGCCGGCATGAGCGACGCCGTGGCCTGGTTGCGCGACTCGATGTTGGACTTGGCGATGGCGATCTCCTGGTTGGCGGTGCCCCGAAGCACCAGCTCGTTGCCCGATTCGCGCACCACCGTGCCGGAGACGCTCTGGCCATCCTTGGTCTCCACGACCACGCCGTGGTAGCCCTCCTTGATCTTGGCGTTGGGCATCAGGAGCGACTCGACGAGGTAGTCGGGCTGGGCGCTGGCGCCGATGGAGGTCATGTCGGGCCCGACCCGGCCGCCGGCGCCGCCGATGGCGTGGCAGGTGGTGCAGGCGAGGTCCGAGCGTCGATAGACCAGTTCGCCGCGGTGGGGATCACCGCTGGCCGCCGCCTTGGCGGCCATCTCGCGGATGAGCTGGCCGGTGAAGGCCTGCGTGTCGGCCGACAGTCCGGACCCCTTCGCCAGGGCCAGCACCAGGTCCATGTCGTTGCGGCCGCCCTCGCGGGCCACCCGCATGCCGGTCCGGGCCGCCACCTGCGGGATGCCCGCGGCGGGAAGGAGGGGCGCCAGGTGCTTGCCGGAGCCCTTGATGGGCAGGAGCGCCCGCCAGAAGTCCTGCGCCGTCCCCTCCTGGTCCAGGGCCGTCACGGCGCCGAGCAGCACCGGGCCGGCGCCGGCGAGGTCGAGGGACGCCCAGGTCAGGGCGGCCCGGCGGCGGGTGGCTGGATCCTGGTCCTCGGCGAGTCGCCGGATCAGGGGCAGGCTCGCGGTCCCCTGGAGGCGCAGCACCTCGAAGACCGTGGAACGCATGGCCTCGGAGGGGTCGGCGGCCAGGCGGGCCAGGGTGTCGGCCGGGGGAGGGGTCTTCCAGTCGCCCGAGAGTCGCAGGGTGGCGGCGCGCACGGATTCATTGGACGATTGCAGCAACCCCAGGATGCCCCGGGCATCGCCCTCCGGTCTCACCTTGCGCGTCCGTGCCGCCTCGCCCAGCGCTCCGAGTGCCCGTGCGGTGGCGCCGTCGTCGAAGTCGCCGCCCACCGTCTGCTGCATCAGCGCGCCCAGTTCCTTCGGTCCGCCGGCCTGCCCGACGAGCTCGATCCACGGGCCGGACCCGTCGCGGGGCAGCCTGCGTTCCCGGATCACCCGTCCCAACACGCGGCTGGCCTGCTCGGGCCGGATGGCCTTCAGGGCGAAGGCCAGCTGCCTCTCGCGGCCGTCGGACTTCCAGGCGCCGGATTCCAGCGCGGCGATCCAGGGCTCGGACAGCTCGTTGATCGTCAGCCACAGCGCGTAGTCCAGCGTCGGGTCCATCGGCTGCTCCAGAACGCCCAGGGCCAGTTCCGCCGACCGGGCCGCCGGGATCCTGGCCAGCGCGCGGAGGGCTTCGAGTCGGACGCGGGGATGCGGGTCGGCGACGAGCTTCGAAAGGATCGCGAGCCGCTCGTCGGCATCCTTGGGGGCCTCGGCGCGGGCGACGACCGGGACCAGCAGCAGGGTCCCGGCGAGGACGATTCCATGGAACATGACCCCATGATCGGACGGGAGGCCCCCGTCCTTCAAGCGCGGGCTCGGCAAAAATCAACGGGGGTCCCCGGACAGCGCACGCTGGTCCACGCCTTCGCTTCCGATAACGCGGCCGAGTCCGAGGCCCCGAAGCCCACGGTTTCCGTGTCGATTCCCGATTGATCGGCCAGGTTCGTGGCGTCTTCGCGCCGCCAGGGCGGCGGAAGCGGCTTCCTCCCCGCGGCATTCCGGGCTTAGCCTGCGCGGGTGATCTCGCTGGCCGACACCTCCGCAGGGCAGGAGCCCGCCGACCTGGTGGGTCCCGTCCGGGAGATCTTCTCCGCGACCGGGCTCCTTTCCCGGGCCAGCAACTTCGAGTACCGGCCCGAGCAGCAGCAGATGGCCGTCGCGGTCGCCGCGGCCCTGCAAGGGCGCCGCCACCTGCTCGTCGAGGCCGGTACCGGCGTGGGCAAGAGCTTCGCCTATCTCGTCCCGGCCATCCTGTTCGCCGTCGCCCATCACAAGAAGGCGGTGATCTCGACCCACACCATCAACCTTCAGGAGCAGTTGGTGGAGAAGGATCTGCCCGTCTTGAGGCAGATCCTCCCGGTCGACTTCACCTTCGCCATGCTGAAGGGGCGCTCGAACTACCTCTGCACGCGACGGCTTCGCAAGGCCAGGCAGCAGAGCGATTCGCTCTTCACCACCCCGGAGGCCGCCGAGTTGCGGCGCATCGAGGAGTGGAGCCAGACCACGCAGGACGGGTCGCTGAGCGACTTCCCGGTGGAGCCCGATCCGAAGGTGTGGGAGCACGTCTGCTCCGAGCGGGGTCTCTGCACCCCGAGGAAGTGCGGCTTCCAGAGCGAGCAGGCCAAGCTGGGCCCGGTGTGCTTCTTCCAGCGCGCCCGCCAGCGGATCCTCGGGGCCGACGTGCTGGTCCTCAACCACACGCTGTTCTTCACCCTGCTCAACGGGGTCGAGGCCGATCCCGAGGGCGGGGTGCTCTTCAAGAACGACTTCGTGATCTTCGACGAGGCCCACACGGTCGAGTCGGTCGCCGCGCGCCACATCGGCCTGAGCGTCAGCAGCGGACAGGTGCGGTATGCCCTGCAGCGGCTCTGGAACCCGCGCACCGAGAAGGGGATCCTCGCCACGCTGCGCTCGGCCTCCAACGTGCGCCTCGTGGCCGACGTGCTGCGGGAGACCGACGACTTCTTCCTCAAGGTCGAGGACTGCTGCCAGGAGCTGGCCCGGGGCGCCGGTCCCGGGGCGTCCGGGCGGGGCGATGGCGATCGTGCCGTGTCCGGCGACCCGGCCCAGAGGCCCTGGAAGGAGCTTCGCATCCGGCGCCCCGACCTCGTGCAGGACAGCCTGACCCTGCCGTTGCAGCGCCTGAGGGAGCAGATCCACGACCTGATCCAGACCTCCGAGGACAAGGAGACCGGCGAGGAGTTGCTCGAGTGCAACCGCCGCCTGGCCGACCTGCGGCAGGCCGTTTCGACCTTTCTGAGCCAGGCGGCCGACGACCACGTCTACTGGGTGGAGCGCTCGGGCAAGACCCAGAAGAACCTCTCGCTCAACGCCGCCCCCGTCGAGGTGGCCGATTTCCTGCGCGAACGGCTCTTCGGGTCCGGGACCTCCGTGGTCCTGACCAGTGCGACCCTGGGAACGGCCTCCCAGACGGCGGCGCCGACGCCGCCGGTCCCGCCCGCCGATCCGGATCCCAAGGGGTCCAGCCCCCGTGCGGGATCCCCGGTCGGCATGTCGGGCGATCCTGCGGCGGGGACCGGCCTCCCGAGGGCGGGAACCCTTCCGGCCCTCCGCTATGTGGCCGGCCGGGTGGGTGGCGAGGAGGCCCTCGGACTCCAGGTGGGCTCCCCCTTCGACTACCGCCGCCAGATGACCCTGTTCGTCGCGGGCCGGATGCCCGACCCCCGCGACCCGGGCTATGAGGACGCCCTGGTCCACTGGATCGGGCACTTCATCACGCGCACCCATGGCAAGGCCTTCGTCCTCTTCACCAGTCACCGGCTGATGCTGCAGGTCGCCGGGCGCATGGAATCGTTCTTCGGGCGGCTGGGACTCGAATGCTACGTGCAGAACACCGGCATGCCCCGTTCGACCATGCTCGAGAAGTTCCGTGAAAACCGCGATTCGGTGCTCTTCGGCACCGACAGCTTCTGGCAGGGGGTGGACGTCCCGGGCGAGGCCCTGAGCAACGTCATCCTCACGCGCCTGCCGTTCGCGGTGCCCGACCATCCGCTGGTCGAGGCCCGCATCGAGCGCATCGAGGCGACCGGCGGCAATTCGTTCGGGGAGTTCAGCCTGCCCGAGGCGATCCTGAAATTCCGGCAGGGGGTCGGGCGGCTCATCCGCACCAAGACCGACACGGGCATCGTGGTCGTCCTCGACAACCGGGTGCTCACCAAGCGCTATGGCAAGGCCTTCCTCGATTCCATCCCGTCCTGTCCGATGGAGATCGTCTGACCGCCGGCGGACCGGCCGGTCGCTGGCCGGGCATGGGCCGGTCGCCGGGATCAGCCATCGACCGCCACATGGGGTCCGGTTCCAAGCTTCCCTCGCGCCTCCCGGCTTCGGTAGCCTGCGGGAGTGCATTTTCGGAAGGTGACGTTGGTGGGCGTGGGCCTGCTGGGCGGATCCCTGGGCCTGGCGCTCAAGCGCCGGGGCCTGGCGGACGAGGTCCAGGGCTTCGTGCGCCGGTCGTCCTCCGTGGCCGAATGCCTCGCCCTGGGCGTGGTCGACCGCTGCTCCCGGAACCTCGCGGAGGCGGTCGCCGACGCCGATCTCGTGGTGCTTTGCTCGCCCGTGGGCCAGATGGCGACGCTTTTCCGCGAGATGTCGCGCCACCTGGCCCCGGACTGCGTGGTGACCGACGTCGGCAGCGTCAAATCGGCGCCCGTGGCCGAGATCGAGCCATTGGCCGGGGCGGCCGGGGTGCGCTTCGTCGGCAGCCACCCGATGGCCGGAGCCGAGAAGAGCGGGCCGGCCCATGCCCGCGCCGACCTCTTCGACGGGGCGGTGTGCGCGCTCACCCCCACCACCGCCAGCGATCCGGCCGCCGTGGACCTCATCCGCCGGATGTGGGAGGCCGTCGGGGCCAGGGTGCTGCCGATGAATCCGGTGCTCCATGACGACCTGGTGGCCCGATCCAGCCACCTGCCCCATGTCGTGGCGGCCGGCCTGGCCAACTACGTGCTCAGCCCCGCCCACCCGAGGGAACAGGCCGAGCTCTGCGCCGGGGGGTTCCGGGACACCACCCGGGTGGCGTCCGGGTCGCCCGAACTCTGGCGCGACATCGCGCTGGCCAACCGGCGCCACCTCTCGCGGGTCCTGGGGGTCTTCATCGAGGACCTCTCCGAGTTCCGGCTCGCCCTCGACGCGGGCGACGCGACGGCCGTCGAGGAGTTCTTCCGTCAGGCCAAGGCCCGTCGCGACCAGCGGTACCCGGACATGGACCCCCACCGAAACGCCCGAGCCGATGCCCCTGCCTGACCTCATCGAGATCGTCCCGCCGCCCGCCCCCGCCTTCGTGTCGGTCACGGTGCCGGGGTCCAAGAGCATCACCAACCGGGCGCTCATCCTCGCGGCCCTCGCCTCGGGGCCCGTGACCCTCGCCGGAGCGCTCTGGAGCGAGGACACCCAGGTGATGGTCGACTGCCTCCGGCGAATGGGCTTCGCGGTCGGCGTGGCCGTGGACCTCGCCGAGGAGGGCAACCGGATCATCCGCGTCGAGGGCCGGGGCGGTCTCATCCCGGAGGCCGGCATGGAGGCCGCGCCGCTCGAGCTGCAAGTGGGCAATGCGGGCACCGCCGCGCGGTTCCTCGCGGCCATGGTGTGCCTGGGCCGCGGGACCTACCGGCTGTCCGGCGTCCCGCGCATGCACCAGCGCCCCCAGGCCTCCCTGCTTCAGGCCCTCCGCGGCCTGGGCTACCGGGTCGATGCCCCGGACGACCGGCTGCCCGCCGTCATCCACGGCACCGGGCCCCGGCCGGGCTCGGCGCGGGTGAGCGTCGCCGAGAGTTCCCAGTTCGCCTCGGCGCTGCTGCTGCCGGGCCGGGTGGCCGGGTGGCAGGTCGAGGTTTCCGACGCCAACCCCGACGAGTTGCCCTATGTCGAGATGACCCGCCGGCTCGTGGAGGCCTTCCCGCATGGCGGCGGCGAGTTCCGCATCGAACCCGACGCCTCCAGCGGCAGCTACTTCTGGGGCGCCGCCCGGCTGTTCGGGAGGAACCGCGTAGAGGTCGCCCGTTGGCCCTCCTCGGGCTGGCAGGTCGACGCGCGCTACCCGGACTTCCTGGACCTTCCCTCCGAGGTTTCGAGGGAGCGAGACCTGGGCGACAGCATCATGACGGCCATCACGCTGGCCCCGCTGGAGGATCACCCGGTGCGTTTCACCGACCTGGGCCGCCTGCGCCTCCAGGAGTGCGAGCGGGTCGCGGCGCTGCGCACCGAGTTGACCCGCTGCGGGGCGCTGGTGGCCGAATCGGGCGACAGCCTGCTGGTCCGCCCGTCGATCCTCCACGGGGCCGAGATCGAGACCTACGAGGACCACCGCATGGCCATGTGCTTCGCCATGCTGGGCCTGAGGATCCCCGGCATCCGCCTCCGCAACCCGCGCTGTGTGCGCAAGACCTTCCCGAACTTCTTCCGCAAGCTGGCGGGCACGCCGCCCTTCGGGTTGGGTGCCCTGGTCCTCGATGCGGCCAGCGGCCGGGTGATTGCCCCCAAGGAATTGAACGCCGAATGAAGGCCAGGACCCTCCGCCTCCCCCTGGTCGTCGCCGTCGACGGGCCCAGCGCCTCCGGCAAGGGCACGCTCTCGCGTCGCCTCGCCCGTGAACTCGGCTACCTCTACGTCGATTCCGGCGCCATGTACCGCACCCTCGCCTGGCATTGCCTCCGGCGCGGCATCCGCGTCGAAAAGCCGATGACCGACGCCGACGAGAAGGCCGTCATCCGCCAGCTCCGCAGCTGGAAATGGGAGGTCCGGGTGGTCGATGGCCAGGCGTGGATCCACATCGACGGCTACTTCCCGGGCTCGGAGATCCGCACCGATGCCGTCGAGAAGGCCGTGCCGGTCGTCGCCCAGATCGGCAAGGTGCGCGACTGGATGGTCACCCGCCAGCGCCAGTGCGCCGACCTCGGACCCCTCGTGATGGAAGGGCGCGACATCGGGACCGAGGTGTTCCCGCTGGCCCCGGTGAAGTTCTTCCTCGAGGCCGACGCCGCCGAGCGCCAGCGACGCATCGCCGAGCGGGGGGGCTCCACCGACGGTGCATGGCGGGACAGCATGGACATCCACCGCAAGAAGGGGGCGCTGATCCCGGCCCTCGACTCCATCCGCATCGACAACACCGGGCAGACCCCCGACGAGACCTTCGCCGTGCTGATGGCCCATGTGCGCGGGCGTCTCGGCCCGGCGGTTGGCCGCGCCGGGGGTGGGTGAACCGATGAACCCGGCCGCCTCCACGACCCCTGTCGGGCGTCTCCGGGAAGGCCCCGGGGCCTCCGGGGTGTGGTCGGCGGAGGTCCGCGTCGGCATCCTGGTGGGGAGGTGGACGAGGCTTCTCCTGGCGCTGCTTTTTCCCGTGGGTCGGGAGGCGTGGGCAGCCGGGGACGAGGTGCTGGTGGTCTACAATTCGCGGTTGCCCGCATCCGCCGAGGTCGCCCGGCACTATGCCCGGAGGCGAGGCGTGCCCGACTCGCAGGTCCTCGGGCTGCCGCTGCCCGAGGGGGCGAACCTCGCCCGGTCCGAGTATGTGCGCGACCTGGAGGAACCGATCCGCCGGCACCTGGCGGCCAAGGGCCTGGCCGAATGGGTTCCGGACACCTCGGCGCCCCGGGCACCCCTTCCGGCCGGGGGCGGCCCGAGGTCGCGCGTCGCCCATTCGGCCATCCGCTACCTGCTGCTCTGCCATGGGGTGCCGTGGTACATCCCGCACGACCCCTCGCTGCGCAGCACCCAGAAGGATCTCCCGCCGCCGATGCAGCGCAACGACGCCTCCGTCGACCACGAACTGGCCCTCCTGGCACGTCCCGGCGGACATGACCCGCTCGGGGTCGCCCCCAATCCGGCCTTGGGCGCCACCAACGCCTCCCGTCTCCACCCCACCGAGGGCGTGTTCCTGGTGACCCGCCTAGACGGTCCCACGCCGGAGATCGCCCGCGGCCTCGTCGACAAGGCCCTCGAGGCCGAGTCCCGCGGTCTCTGGGGCCATGCCTACTTCGACCTCCGCGGACTTGCCGAGGGAGCCTATCTCTGGGGCGACCAGATGCTGACCAACGCGGCCACGGCGGCCAAGCGGCTGGGCTTCGAGACCTTCGTGGACAACCAGCCGGCGACGCTCGGGGTGGGGTATCCCCTGGGCCAGGTGGCCCTGTATGCCGGATGGTACGACAGCGGGGTCACCGGGCCGTTCTACCGGGCGGCGGTGGAGTTCCTGCCCGGAGCCTTCGCCTACCACCTGCACTCCTTCAGCGCGGCCAACCTCCGTTCGGCCTCCGAGAACTGGGTCGGACCGCTGCTGGCCCGGGGCGCGACGGCGACGATGGGCTGCGTGGCCGAGCCCTACCTCCGGTTCACCCCCGACATCGGGGTCTTCCTCGAGCGTTGGGGCTATGCGGGCATGACCTTCGGCGAGGCAGCCACCGCGTCGCACCCGGTCCTGTCCTGGCAGACCGTGGTCGTGGGGGACCCGCTCTATCGGCCCTTCGGGCGAAGCCTCGCCGACCACGGGAGCCGGCTCGACGCGGAGGACGATCCGCTCGCGGCCTATGCGCTGGTGAGAAACGCCAACCTGCAGCTCATGGCCGGACGGCCCGCCGAGGTGGTCCGCTCGCAGCTCGAGGGCTTGCGCTGGGCCACCAACCACGCGGTCGTCGCCGAGAAGATCGCCCGGATGCACTGGACCGGTCTCCGCATCCGCCGGGCCGTCGAGTGGTACGACACCGCCCTCGCGCTGACCAACGCCGCCCCGATGCAGCGGCGTCGGCTGCTTTCGGACGCCGTGGAGGCCCACCGCGTCCTGGGCCGACCGGCCGAGGCGTACCGCCGCCTCGGCCAGCTCATCGACCTGGCGCTCCCGGACATGGACCGGCGGGAACTGCTCATCCGGCAGCTTCAGTTCGCCCGCGAGATGCGGGACGTGGAGAAGATCACGACGGTGTCCAACGAGGTCCAGAGGCTGGGGGCAAGGCCATGACCCCGGAGGCCCTGAGGCATCTTGGCTCCGCCGATCCCGTGATGGGGCGTCTCATCCGGCGGATCGGTCCGTGTGCGCTGGAGCCGGACCCCGGCCGGACCCCGTTCGAATCGTTGGTCCGCGCCGTGGCCCATCAGCAGCTCCATGGCAAGGCCGCCGAGACGATCCTGGGGCGGTTCCTGGGCCGTTTCCCGCGGCGCCGTTTCCCGCGGCCGGAGGATCTCCTGGGCCTGGCCGACGGGGACCTGAGGTCCTTCGGATTCTCCACGGCCAAGGTCGCGGCCCTGAGGGACATCGCGGCCAGGTCCCTCGACGGGACCATTCCCTCGTCGCGCGCGATCCGGTCGCTTTCCGACGAGGAGATCATCGGGCGCCTGTGCGCCTGCCGCGGGGTGGGGCGCTGGACCGTCGAGATGCTCCTGATCTTCAAGCTGGGGCGCCCGGATGTGCTTCCCGTCGACGACTTCGGGGTCCGGGAGGGGTTCCGGGTGACCTACGGGCACGATGTGCAGCCGCGGCCCGGGGAACTGCTGGCCTTCGGGGAGTGCTGGCGGCCATTCCGGACGACCGCGGCCTGGTATCTCTGGCGGGCCGCCGACGCCGAAAAGGAACGGCTCCGCCGACCCGTGCCCTGATCGCCGCAGGGAGCCTGCGCACGGGGCTCACGAACGCCGGGGATAGTTCTTCACCAGCGCCTCGGCGGTGTCGCGCACCAGGTCGGCCAGATCGGGCGGCGCCAGCACCGTGGCCTCGGCGCCCCAGCCGAGGATCCAGCGGCTGATCTCCTCGAGGCTCCCGAGCCTGAGGTTCAGCTCGACCCCCTGGTCCGGCAGGTCGACCAGGCTTTGCGAGGCATGCCAGCGCTTCTCGCGGATGTAGTCCGCCACGGCGCGGGTGAATCGGATGCGCACCTCGAAGTCGCCTCGGCGGGAATAGACGCCGAAGCTGTCGCGCAGGTGCCGCTCGAGGGCGAACTTCGCCGGGCGCTGGAAGGTCCTGCCGGTCGGGATCGCCTCGAGGATGCGCGACGGCACGAAGGTGCGGATGGCCTTGCGCAGGTGGTCGTGGGCGAAGAGGTACCAGTCGCCGTTGACGTTGCCGATGTGGTAGGGATCGACGGTGCGCTCCTCGGTGGCCGCCCCGGGCTTCCGGTAGGTCAGGCGCAGCGTGCGGCCCTCGGAGGCGGCCTGCGCCAGCCGGTCGATGATGCCGAGGTCGACGTTGGGTTCGGCCGTGGTGCGGAACGAGATGCTCTGGGTCCACTCGGCGAGGTTGAGCGACACCGTGTCCGGCAGGGATCGCTCCAGCTTCTTGAAGGCGGTCAGCAGGCGCTTCTCGAACGGGGTGCCCCGGTACTGCTGCAGGGCCTTCTCGGCGACCACCAGCGCGAAGAGTTCCCCCTCCGTGATCTGGAGCGTGGGGAAGGCGTCGACGGGTTCGGTGTACCGGAACCCGAACCGCTGGGGGTCGTAGTCGATCGGCAGACCCATCCGGTCACGCATGAAGTCGATGTCGCGCTGGATGGTCTTGGTGCTGACCTCGAACTCCCGGGCCAGCGACGAGGCGTTGGGATGTCGGCCCGAGCCGATGGCGGTGTGGATCCGCATCATGCGTTCGAGCGGCGGCCGCGACATGGGCAGCTCCCGGGGGGCCTGCGAGGTCTTCTTCACGGGGGGAAGGCTGTTCCCGGGGGCTTCGCTTGCCAACACCGGAGCGGACACCGGGCCGGTGCTCCCCGGGGCGCCCGGGCGCTTTGCGCGTTGTTACCCGGGCCCGAAGACCTTCCAATCGGCGCATGAAGGCCCGGAGCGGCGGCACGACGGTGATCGGCATCGAATGCGGGGGGACGCGCTCTGTCGCGCTGGCGGCCGAGCCCGGCCGGCACGGGTCGCCGGTGCGCATCGAGACCGGTGCCGCCAATCTCCGCCTGGTCTCCGACGCGAACCTGGAGGCGCACTTCGAGGACCTGAGGTCGCGCCTGCCGGGGCCCGCGGCCGTCGGGGTCGGCATGGCCGGGGTCCGCACCGAGGAGGATCGCCGGCGCCTTCGGTCCGTGGTGGCCCGGGTCTGGCCCGGGGTGCCGGTCCGGGTGGACCACGACCTGGTCAGCGCGCTGGAGGCCGCCTCGCTGGATGCGTCGGAACCCTCCGACGCGCGGGTGATCCTGCTCAGCGGCACCGGGTCCTGCTGCTTCGGCCGGGACCTCCGCGGGCGGACCGCCAAGGCCGGCGGCTGGGGACATCAGCTGGGCGACCAGGGCAGCGGCTACGCCATCGGCTACGCCGGCCTGCGCGAGGCCATCGCCCACCTCGAACACACCGGGCGCACCGGGCCCCTTGCCCGGCGCCTGCTCAAGGCCACCGCCACGGCGGATCCCGAGGCCTGGGTCGCCTGGCTGCAGGCGGCCTCCAAGCGCGAGGTCGCCGCCCTGGCCCCGGAGGTCTTCGCCGCCGCGGCGGCCGGGGACGACCGCGCCCGTGCGGTCGTCGAGCGATGCCTGGGCGAACTGGTCGACCTGGCGGGCGTCTGTGCCGACCGTCTCGACCCGACGCGGCGGGCCCGGCTCGAGTTCGTGCTGGCCGGCAGCGTCTTCCTTCGCCAGCCGCGGTGGCTGCCCCATGTGGAGTCCGCGCTCCGGGCCTCGCGCCCCGGGGCGGTTGTCCGTCCCCTGCATCGCGAATCGGCGTGGGGGGCCGTGGTCCTTGCGGAGCAGGCGCTGGCGTCGGGAGATCTGCCGGACACCGCCGCCGCGGCGGCCCCGTCGACCCGTCAGCCCGCGCCGCGGGCGATGCCGCGTCCCGAGCCGACCGGGCCCTCCCCGACGGAGGCGCGCAACCCGGGCTCGCGGCACCTCGACCGGATGGGCATCCCGGCCGCCATCGACCTGATGCTGTCCGAGGAGGCCGGGGTGCCGCCGGCGATCGCTCGGCACCGGTCGGCGCTGGCCCGGCTGATCCGGCAGGTCGGGCGGACCCTTGGGGACGGGGGGCGGCTTCTCTACGTCGGGGCGGGCACCAGCGGCCGCCTCGGCGTGCTGGACGCCAGCGAGTGTCCTCCCACCTTCAGGACGCCCCCGGAGTGGGTGCAGGGCATCCTGGCGGGCGGCGAGAAGGCCCTGCACTCCGCCGTCGAGGGGGCCGAGGACGACGCCGGCGCCGGCCACGCGGCGCTGGTGGGACGCAAGGTGTCCCGGCGCGACCTGGTGCTGGGCATCGCCGCATCCGGCCGCACGCCCTTCGTCTGGGGAGCGCTGGCAGCGGCCCGGGAGGCCGGCGCCACCACCGCGCTGCTGTGCTTCAACCCGAACCTCCGGTTCCCCCGGGGGCTGCGTCCGGGGACCGTCCTGGCCATCGACGTCGGCCCCGAGGTGCTGACCGGGTCCACCCGGCTCAAGGCGGGTACCGCCACCAAGCTCGTCCTCAACCTCATCACCACCCTGGCGATGGTCCGGTTGGGCAAGGTCGAGGAGAACCTGATGGTCGACCTCAACCCCTCGAACCTGAAGCTGCGCGACCGCGCGGTGAGGATCGTCGGCGAGTTGACCGGCGTGGCCGCCGAGGTCGCCCGATCCGCCCTCGAGGCGACCGGGTGGCGGGTCCAGGCCGCCGTCCGCGATCTCCGCCGCGCCCCGTTCCGGCGGGTCCGGCCCCCGAGGCCCTGACCGCCGGGGTGCGGGTCCGGGTCGCGCGGGAGGGGAATGGGCTGGTCCGGTGCCGGTCCGGAGCCGGGGGCAGAACGCGGTTGCCAAACGCCGCGCGAGGTGTTTGCTGTGGGCAAGCTCAAGGGGAGTGGACGATCCGATGAACCCAACGGTCATGCACGGTCTGGCGCTGGGGCTGCTGGTCAGCTTCGGGATGGTCGTCGGCATCGCCATAGTGTTTGCCACGCTCTACCGTCGTCACCTGCGGCTCCTGCGGCGGTCCCAGCGATGGACCGATCCCCTCGGACCCCTGGTGGCCGCGGGCCGCGTGCCGATGGCGCTGCCGATGCCCGTGCGTTGGATGGCCGTCCACAGCTCCAACACCGCGCTGCTCCGCGAGGTCCTCGGCTCTCCCGTGGGCGACTTCACGCCGTGGTCCGAGGCGCTGGTCCGGGCCCGCGAGCGCGCCTTCTTCGTCTCGCCGCCCTGCCGGGGATGGACGCTGGTCATCGGAGCCGCGCTGCCCGACCCGGGCTGCGACATCGACCACCTGTTCCGGTTCCTCGGGAAGGTCAGCCGGGCCCTGGGAGAGGTGCAGTTCTTCGCCGCGGACCGGGTGCTGCACCACCACGCCTGGGCGTGGTGGCGCGACGGGGTGGTGGTCCGGGCCTATGCCTGGGCGGGCGAGACGTTGTGGAACCAGGGCGAACGGTCCCTGGACGAGCGCCTCCTGGGGCTCGTCTGCCGCGAGTACGGGGAGGTCATCGAGGCCGGTGCCGTCCGGGGTGGACCGGCCGAGCAGCAGAACACCGACCGCGTGGCGCTCCTGGCACGGCGATGGAGCCTGGACCCGGGCGAGGCCAGCGCGCATTTCCTCGACCTCGAGTCCTCCCCGGGGTCGCGCCAGAACGAGTCCGACGGGATTCCCTGACCGCCTGGCCGGCCCCGCCGCCGCCGCGCCCTCGCCGTGGGTTCTCCCCGGGCTTGAACCGGGTGCGGATCGGGTGGATGTTCCGAGGGGCGGCCAACCCAGACCCGTCTTCCCCAGGACATGAACCATTCCATCGGACTCCAGCCTCCCGATCCGACCGAACTCCACCGGCACATCAATCTCAGGCTGGCCGAACTGGGCCTCCGCGGAGTGCCGCTCCCGGGCCAGGACCGGACCCTGGATCCGCTGCTGGAAAGCTTCATCGCGCAGGGTCGCGAGAAGGACCGCCTGCTGGCCCGCTACGCCAGCCCTGCCGATCGCCGCATCAACAACTTCCTGCACGACTACCTCTCGGAGGTCGCCGTGCCCGGGGAGTTGCCGAAGGACACCTTCGTGCTCGACCAGTACGGGCTGGCCCGTCGGTTGTCCCTGCCCCCGGACCGCGACGAGGTCGCCTCGCCGATGCTCCGCAGCTACCGCCTGCGCAACGGCATCCTCCACAATCCCAAGGCCGACCGGCGGACCACCGCCGGCATCTTCCACGTCACCGAGGGCGGGTTGCCCATCCCCGACGACAAGAAGGGTGTGCCGAAGGCGGTGTTCGCCGACCTGCTGGCCCGGGCCCTTCAGCCGCCGGAGGACCTGCTCCGGTTGCCCTTCACCGCCTCGGGCGCCGATCCGGCGGCCTGCATGGTGTCGCTCCTGATCCGTCCGGTGGTGTGCCCGGAGGTCCCCGGTGTCACCCCCGAGAAGCGCATGGAGATCCGGTTTTTCGTGCCCGGGTCCCTCGTGGCCAACCTCGACTTCGTGGAGAGCATCTTCGGCAACGCCGGCGATCCGTTGCTGCCGGAGAACGATGCCGGCCTCGACGCCGAGCACTGGAGCGGCCACACCGGGTGCGTCATCCTCGCCCCCCATCTCAACGGCCTGACCAAGAAGGAGGTCGGCCTGCCGCACCGCGACGAGGCCACCGTGCGGCAGCGGCGCGACGGCATGTGCTGGACGGACCCGCGCGAGCTCTACAACGACGGCAATGCCTTCAAGCTCACCGCCCGCGACGCCTCCGGGGTCGTCGTCACGCTGATCTCCGACAACTACTTCGGCTACTGCAAGAAGGAGGTGAAGACCCAGATCAGCTTCGCGGCCAACCTCTTCGGCCTCGTCGAGGAGGAGCATGCCGGAGGGGCGCTGGTCTTCGCCCGCCATGATCTCGGCAGCGAGTACGATGCGCTGCAGCACCGGGCGGACTTCCCGTACAGCTTCTCGGAGGTGGCCCGCCTGATGCCAGGGGCCATCGATCTCCAGCCCGAGGGCCATGCCGTCGACCGCCGTTGCCCGCAGGTGGTCTACGTGCCCGAGACGGCCCGCTTCGACATCGAGTCGCTCACGGTGCGCTGGGACGATGCCGGCCAGGCCCGTTCCATCCGCCTGCGCCGCGACCACCACTACCTCCTGCCGAGCGGCTTCCGGGTCACCCTCGAGCCGCCGGCGATGGCCGGACGGGCCTGGCGCCTGGTCGGCACCCGGCCCGAGGGCACCCTCTGCCACAAGCCCTGCACCGTGTCGGGCGGCGGCAAGAGCGAGATCTCCAAGCCCATCACCGACGCCATCCTCTTCGGTTCGGTGTTCGTGGCCGACCTGAACCGCGACTTCGACCGCGTGGCCGCGATCCTCGCCCGGGACTTCTCGGGCCGATTCCGCGATCCCGCGCGCAACGGCCAGGACGTGCGGCCGATCCTCAGTCCGCGGCGGACCCTCGGGTCCGTCATCAAGCTGCTGACCCCGAGCGGCGACTTCTCCGACGAGCACAACGCGTGGATCGCCTCGGTGCCCGCCCACATCCGGGAGCTGGTCCTCGTGGTGAAGCGGTTCTGGCAGCCCTCCTGGGGGGACGACTGGCGCCCGCGCTTCAGCGTGGACGTGATCAACGGCACGCCCGCCAACGAGCTGCGGCTGGGGCGCAAGCGCCTCGTCACGCAGTTCCTGCGCGTGGGCTACGACGAGGACGGCGCTTGGCGGACCTTCGGGCTGCGCAAGGACTTCCTCCCCGCGTTCAAGCTGCAGATGGAGGATGACATCACCGCGAGCGTCACCGTGCCGAGGAGCCAGCTCGACGGGCTCGACCCCCAGAGCGTGCAGCCGTCGCTCAAGTTCGTGCAGAACACCGAATTCCGGCTGTTCCAGCGGCCCGACGACGCGATCCACCGCGGCTACGACAAGGCCGCCGAGGCCGACTTCGCCGCGGGCGGGAGCTTCTTCTGCAACTACGAGCCCCTGTCCCGCACCCAGGCCAAGGAGATCGTGGACGACGCGATCGCCCTGCAGCAGTACACGCCGCCCATGCGGCGCCTCATCGAGGAGGCCGCCGCCTCGACGCCGGGCGACGGGTCGCCCGGGTGGATCGTCGCCACCTCGCACCCGCGGGTTGTCGACGGAAAGCCCTCGAAGAACCCCAGGTACCTGCAGGTCCGGCCCGACCTGGTCGACGACCTGGGGCGGCACCTGGCCGAGACCTCGGCGCGGCTGGCCCGCAGGCTGCCGGGGGATCGACCTGTGTACACGCCCGTGCATGCGGTCCTGGCCGGGCGCCGCAACAACCCGGCCGAGCCCGGGGTGCGGCCCCTGGCCTGCTACGGCCCGATCCACCACATGGAGTTGCCCGAGGCGTTCATGGAGTTCATCTCCAGCATGACGGGCAAGTCGCCGTCGACGACGGGCGCCGGCAGCGAGGGCGCGCTCACCAAGGGCCCCTTCAACGCGCTGCCCCCGGTGTACGATCTCAACGCCACCTTCGTGAGCTTCGCCGTCTCGGAGAGTCCGGTGTTCCTGACCAGCGCCGGGTACCTCGGCCCGCGCACCCGCGTCGACCACGACATCAGCCTGCTGGTCCCCGAGCTGTGGTGCCGCATGGGGGTCGCCGAGCGCGATCCGGCCTTCCTCATCGCCCGCGGCTACCTCGAACGCGTCGTCGACTTCACGCACGAGGGCCGGACGGTCCCCGCCAGCCGCCTCGGGTGGCGCGTGACGCCCAAGTTCGTCAACGACTTCCTAGGCCGGATGTTCAACCACCCCCACGCGGTCCTGTCCGAGCCGATGCTCAGGCCCGAGCTGCAGGACCCCGGGCAATACGCCGACTCGGTGGACAACATCGCCGCGACCCACCGGAGGGTGGCCCAGCATTATTTCGACGACGGCTCCGTCGCCCAGGCGGTGCCCCCGATCCGGGCCCTGCTGCACATCATGCGCGACGGGTCCCACGAAGGCATGGACCTCGGGGACCCGGCCTTCCGGGCCATGTTCCGCCGGGAGAGCGTGCTCAAGAGCGACTGGTACCAGGCCCGTCTGGGCATGCGGCGCGAGCTGGAGGTGCGGCACTGGAACCGGGTCGCCACCTACATCGAGCGTCTGCTGGGCCGGCCGGAGTACGCCCGGGAGGCGGCCAGGCTGGGCCTTCATGGGCGACGGGCCTACGCCCGCGTCCAGCTGGACCGCAGCCGCTCCGACCAGCGCCTGGCCGAGCTGATGGGCACCCTGGGCGCGGAGCCGGCGGTCTACCGCTGAGGCGGGCAGGCAGGCGGGCAGGTCCGGTGCGGCGGTGCGGCGGGTCAGGCGAGGATCGCCCGCACGACCTGCCCGTGCACGTCGGTGAGACGGTAGTCGCGGCCGGCGTGGTGGAAGGTGAGCTTCTCGTGGTCGAAGCCCAGGCAGTGCAGGATCGTGGCCTGCAGGTCGTGCACGTGCACCGGGTTCTCCACCACGTGGAACCCCAGTTCATCGGTGGCCCCGTGGCTCACGCCGGCGCGGATGCCGCCGCCGGCCAGCCACATGCTGTAGGCCTGCGGGTGGTGGTCCCGGCCCTGGCTGCGGCCGAGGGCAGGGTTGGACTCCACCATCGGGGTCCGACCGAATTCGCCGCCCCAGATGACCAGCGTGTCGTCCAGGAGACCGCGCTGCCTGAGGTCCGTGACCAGGGCGGCGCTGGCCTTGTCGGTGGTGGCCGCGTTGGAGCGCACGTTGCCCACCACGTCGGAGTGGGCGTCCCAGCCCTCGTGGTACAGGTTCACGAAACGCACCCCCCGCTCGATCATCCGCCGCGCAAGCAGGCAGGCGCGGGCGAAGGACGGCTTGTCGGGATCGGCCCCGTACATCGCCAGCGTCTCGCGGGATTCCCCGCGCAGGTCCATCAGCTCCGGGGCGGAGGTCTGCAGCCGGAAGGCCATCTCGTAGGAGGCGATCCGGGTGGCGATCTCGGGGTCGCCCACCTCGCCGAGGCGTCGACGGTTGAGGTCGGCGACCAGGTCGAGCGTGTCGCGCTGGAGGCGGCCGTCGATCCCGGGCGGATGGTCCACGTTGAGGATCGGCGGCCCCTGGTTCCGCAGCCGCACCCCGGTGTGCACCGTCGGCAAGAATCCGCTGGACCAGAGCGCGGCCCCCCCGCTGAGACCGCCGGCGGTGCTCATCACCACGAAGGCCGGCAGGTTCTGGGACTCGGAGCCGAGCCCGTACAAGACCCACGATCCCAGGCTGGGCCGGCCAGGCTGCGAGAAGCCGGTGTTGAAGAAGATCTGCGCCGGGGCGTGGTTGAACTGGTCGGTGCGCACCGAGCGGACCAGGCAGATGTCGTCCACGATCTTCGCCAGGTGCGGGAGCACCTCGGAGATCTCGGTGCCCGACTGGCCGTGCCGGGCGAACTTGAAGCGCGGGCCGAGCACGGCGGCGTCGGGGCGGATGAAGGCGTAGCGTTGTCCGCCGATCACCGACGGAGGCAGGGGGCGTCCCTCCAGCTTGGCCAGCGCGGGCTTGGAATCGAAGAGTTCGAGTTGGCTGGGCGCGCCGCCCATGAAGAGGTGGATGACGCGCCTGGCCGTGCCGGCGAAGTGGGGGGATTTCGGGGCCAGGCCCGGGCCGGTTCCCGGGGGGGTGGACGCCCTGGCTCGAAGGCCGTCGGTCAGCAGGCCGGCCAGGGCGATCTTGCCCAGTCCCACGCCGCACTCGCGGAGGAACTGGCGTCGGCCGACGTGGTCTGGGGGGAAGGGCAGGGGATTCATTGGGCAGATCGTTCGGTGCATCGGCGGCTTCAGCCCTTGGTGATCATCTCGTCGAGGTTCAATAGGGCGCGGGCCAGCGCCGCCCAGGCCGCCCGCTCCTCGAGGGGCCCGTCCCCTGGCCCCGCCACCGCGGCGGCATCGAGATCGCGGGAGCGGAAGCGCGCAAGCTGGTTCCGCCAGAAGGTTTCCAGCGTGGCAAGTTCGTCGGCGGACGGAGGCCGGCTGAGGCACCGCTGGAAGGCGAGGCGCAGGCGTTCGCCCACGGTGCCGTGGGCCCGGGCCAGGTCGCGGCCCATCGCCTGGGCGACCTCGATGAAGAACACGTCGTTCAGCAGCGTGAGGGCCTGCAGCGGCGTGTTGGAGGTGTCCCGTCGGGCCAGGCATGACTCGCCGGTCGGCGCATCGAAGGTGTTGAACATGGCGAACGGAGCCGTCCGCTTGGTGAAGGTGTAGAGGCTGCGCCGGTGGCGGTCGGCGCCCTGGCTGGTGGGCCAGGCGGCCCCGCCCCAGGCCGCTTCCATGACGCCGGCCGGCTGGGGCGGATACACCCCGGGGCCGCCCATGGTCTCGGACAGGAGCCCGCTGGCCCGCAGGGCCGCGTCCCGGATGACCTCGGCCTCCAGGCGCACCGATGGCCCGCGTGCCAACCAGCGGTTCTCGGGATCATGCCCGGGCGATCCTCCGGGCCGGATCCTTGAGGATTGGCGGTAGGTGGCGCTCAGGACGATCTGCCGATGCAGCCGCTTGAGCGACCAGCCATGGCGCATGAAGTCGATCGCCAGCCAGTCGAGCAGCTCCGGGTGGCTCGGGCTGTCGCCCTGGTATCCGAAGTCCTCGGTGGTCCGGACCAGGCCCCGCCCGAAGAGGGCCTGCCACTGGCGGTTGACCGTCACCCGCGCCGTGAGGGGATTTTCGGGCGACACCAACCATCGCGCTAGGCCGAGCCGGTTGCGGGGCAGTCCTTGCGGGAACTCCGCCACGGCCGAGAGCACGCCGGCCTCGACCCGCTCGGCCGGTTGCAGGAACTCCCCGCGGCGGTGCAGGAAGGTGGGCCTCGGGTGGTCGGCCGGGCGCTCCTGCAAGACCAGCGTGGTGCGGCCCGTGGGGCGTTGCCGCAGCCGTGCGATGCGGGCCTGAGCCTCGGCCAGTTCCGGGGTGGTGAGCAGGAAGTGCCTCCGGAGATCGGCCTTTTGCGCCTCGGTCAGGGACCCTTCCGGCGCCATGAGCAGGTCCTGCAGTTCCGCAGGCAGGCTGCTCGCCCGCGCCCCGGCCGGGTGGGCGGTCGCCGAGACGCGAAACCGGCCCAGCGAACAGGCGTAGTGTCGGCCGAAGAGCATCTCCAGGCGCAGCTCGGAGCCGGCCGGGATGGGCTCCTTCGGCACGAAGACCGCCTCATGGCGCTGCCCCTCCCGGCCCGCCGTGGACCAGCCGGTCTGGGGATCGCCGTCGACGGCATGCGCCGCGGTGGCCTCGGCTCCGAAGGCGTTCTTGCCGTGGCTCTGGGTGGCGGAGGCCCAGGCGACCGCCCGCCCTCCGGCGCTCAGGGTGAGTTCGCCGAGGAAGAAGTCGCCCTTCGGGCCTTCATAATACGCCATGCCCGGGCCCTGCTTCGGCAGGCGAGGGTCCGGCATCGCCTCAAGGCGCACCGCCGTGACGGGAGCCGCCGGGGCCTGAAAGGCCAGCCGGTAGGTGTCGCTCTTGCTGATGTCCCCGTCGGCGAAGACCGAGGCATCGTCCTGGATGGTCAGGCGGGGCAGGGTGGAGGTCGCAGAGGTCGGTTTCAGGGGCGTCCAGCGCACGACCTGCTTCCGTGCCTCGGCCAGCCAGCGCTCGAAGGCGGCCTCGGCGGCGGCGCGCCGGCGTTCGGCCAGCGGTCGTGGGTCGGCGGCGGGCCGACCGAGTTGGATCCGGGGCCGTCCGATGAGGTGCTGGGCGGCGTTCTGGTGCTCGAGGGTGATCTCAAACCGGGTGCCACCCGGGAAGGACACCGGCTCCTGGAACTGCACGGTGAGGTGGTGGGGTTGGTTGAGACGCCCCCCGCCGACATCGACCGCCCAGCCGGTCTGGAGCTGGCCGTCGATGGCCTGGCCGGCCGGGAACCCGGACTGTTCGACGTCGGCCTGCGCCCGGGTCGGCACCACGCGCCGGGGGGGGCCGGGCGACGTCAGCGGCGCGGCGGTGATCTTGAGTTCGCTGAGCACGAAATTGCCGTGGGCCACCCGGCCGGGCCCGCGCTTCGGCAGCGCGTCGTCGAGCAGCGTCTCGAGCCGCAGGCGATCCACCCCGGACTCGGTCGTCGACACCACCAGCGTCAGCGTGTCCGTGTCGGGCGCCGGGCCGGTGAAGAGGGCCGACTGGTCGTCCAGACGGCGCCCCTCGGATCCCTTCTGCGACCGGGCCTCGAGCAGGGTCGCGGTCGACCAATGGGCCTCCTCGATCGGAAAGCTCTCCGGAAGGCGTTCGACCAGGGCGTCCGCCTCCGTGAGGTCGGCCCGGTGGCGGGCCTCGTCGGCCGGTTCGACCAGATCAAGGTCGGGCTCGTCGGCGTTGTTGAGGAAGGCCATCATCCGGTAGTACTCCCGGTGCGGGATCGGATCGTACTTGTGGGTGTGGCACTGCGCGCAGCCAAGGGTCAGGCCGAGCCAGGTGGTGCCCGTGGTGGCCACCCGGTCGGTCATGGCATGGAAGCGGAATTCCAGCGGATCGATGCCACCCTCCTCGTTGAGCATGGTGTTGCGGTGGAACCCGGTGGCGATGCGCTGGTCCCGGGTGGCCCCGGGCAGCAGGTCGCCCGCGAGCTGCTCGAGGGTGAACCGGTCGAAGGGCATGTCGGCGTTGAGGGAGCGGATCACCCAGTCGCGCCAGGGCCAGATGCTGCGGGTGCGGTCCTTCTCGTAGCCGTTGGTGTCGGCGTACCGGGCGAGGTCCATCCAGCGACGCCCCCATCGCTCGCCGTACCTGGGCGACGCCAGCAGGCGGTCCACCCAGCGCTCGTAGCCGGCATCGCCCGGGTCCCGGAGGAAACCCTCCATCTCCTCGGGCGTCGGTGGAAGACCGATGAGGTCGAGCGAGACGCGCCGGGCCAGCGTGTGCGGATCGCTCGGCGCGGAGGGCTCGAGGCCCCGTTGCCGCAGGGTTTTCGCCACAAAGCGGTCGATGGCATTGCGGGGCCAGTCCGGATCGGGGGACTCCGGGGGCGACACCTCCCGCGGACGCTGGAAAGCCCAATGCGGCACGTAGTCGGCCCCTGCGGCGATCCACGCCTCGAGGGTCTTCTTCTCGGCGGCAGTCAGGGTCTGACGGGTGCTCGGCGGCGGCATTACCTCGTCCGGATCGGTCGCATGCAGGCGCCGGACCAGTTCGCTCTCCGCCGGCTTGCCCGCGACCACGGCGACGGCACCCGACTTCGCGGGCCGGACCGCCGCGTCGCGCAGGTCGAGGCGCAGGCCGCTCTTGCGGGACAGATCATCGGGCCCATGGCACTTGAAGCAGTGCTGCGAGAGGATGGGCCGGACCTCGGTGGTGAAGTCGGGTCCTGCGGCAAACGTGGCCACCGCCGTGAGGCGGAGCCACAGCGCCAGGGCGGCGAGGGTGGACCCGGCCCTGCGGGTACTCGGACGGGTTGAACGGCGATGTTCCACGCTTGAACCGACGATGGAACCCGGCCCGAAACTCAGACCAGAACAAACTTGCGGGTCCAACTACATCAAAAGAGCCCGGATGTGGGCGGGGTCAAGCCGTTCGACATCGATGGGTCCCGGGCTCCTGCCGTATCCGCCCGCCTCTTCGCAGCCTGCTTTGACCCGGATGGGTCCCTTGGGGCACGGTCCCGTCATGCGATGGATGTGTGCGGTGTTGCTGGGTCTCTGGTTCGGCGGCCTGGGCTGGGCGGCCAGCCTTCCTGATTTCTTCACGGCGTCCCGGGACCTCCATGGGGCGGATGGCGAGGCGGCCGCCCGGTTCCTGGCCGAGCACATGACCGAGGCCGACCGGACCGGCCTCTCCAACGAATTCCTCCTCGAGAACCTCGACCTGGCGTTCCGCGTCCGGAAGGAGTTCCCGTGGGCCGTCAAGGTCCCGGAGGCGATCTTCCTCAATGACGTGCTGCCCTACGCGGTCTTCGACGAGACCCGGGATCCCTGGCGCGCCGAGTTGCTGGTCCTGTCACGCGACGTGGTGAAGGACGCCCGGACCGCCAGCGCGGCGGCGCAGGCCCTGAACCGCGAGCTCTTCAAGCGGGTCAACGTGCACTACAACACGGGGCGAAAGCGGCCCAACCAGAGCCTCCGGGAATCCAAGGCGCTCGGCAAAGCCACCTGTACCGGGCTCTCGATCATCCTCGTGGAGGCCTGCCGGTCGGTGGGCATTCCGGCGCGCGCCGTGGGAACCCCGATGTGGACCAACGAGCGGGGCAACCACACCTGGGTCGAGGTCTGGGACGGCGACTGGCACTTCGCCGGGGCCGACGAGTACGACGCCGGGGGCCTGGACCGAGGATGGTTCGTCGGGGACGCCTCCAAGGCCCGGGCCAACGAGCCGCGCCACGCCATCTACGCCACCTCGTGGAAGCGCGATGGCGGACTCTCCTTCCCGATGGTCTGGGCCCGGGACAGCACCGACGTGCCGGCGGTCAACGTGACGGCCCGCTACGCCCGGTCCGACGCCGCGCCGGTCGAGATCGCCGCGCTGGGCGTGCGCCTCTGGGACCGCGCCGGTGGCGCCCGCATGGCGGCCAAGGTCTGTGTGCTCGATGGGGTCCGCCGCTCGTGCGCCGTGGCCGACACCAAGGCCGGCCGGGCCGACCTCAACGACATGCCCCGCTTCAGCCTGGCCCCCGGGGCGCAGGGGTGGTTGCGCTTCACCGTCGGCACCGAAATCCGGGAGATGGCCTTCGGACCGCTCGCGGCCGGCGACTCGACCGTCGATGCACGGTGGGACGAGTTGACTCCGGCCTCGCCGGTGGTGGACGCCCTGCGCGAGTGGCTCGACCTGCCCGAGGGACGTCGCTCCCCAGACGCCGAGGTCCTCACCCGGGCGCTCTCAAGGCCCGAGTCCGAGCGGGTGCTGGGCCTCGTGGCCGCCGACCGATTGGCCCGCCTGGCCGCCGACCGCGCCGCCGAGGTGGAGAAGAAGGAACTGGCCCACGACGGCAAGACGCTGCGTTGGCTCGAGAAGGAGTTCGGCAAGGCGCCGACCGGCCAGCGGAGCCTGTGGATCTCCATGCATGGCGGTGGCGGAGCGCCCAAAGAGGTCAACGATCGCCAGTGGCAGAACCAGATCCGCCTCTACGAACCCGCCGAGGGATTCTATGTCGCTCCCCGCGCCCCGACCGACACCTGGAACCTGTGGCATGAGGGCCACATCGACCCCATGTTCCAGCGCCTCATCGACGACTACGTCGCTGTGCGCGGCGTGAGCCCCGACCGCGTCTACCTCATGGGCTACTCCGCCGGAGGTGACGGGGTCTGGCAACTGGCCCCCCGCATGGCCGACCGGTTCGCCGCGGCCTCCATGATGGCCGGCCATCCCAACGAGGCCTCGCTGCTCGGTCTTCGCAACCTTCCCTTCGCCATTTTCATGGGCGGCAACGACGCGGCCTACAACCGCAACCGCATTGCCGCCGAGCGGGGCGCCGAACTCGAACGCCTCGCCCGTGAGGATGCCGGTGGGTACGTCCATCAGGTGAAGATTTACGAGGGGCTCGGCCACTGGATGAACAAGAAGGACGCCGAGGGCGTGCCCTGGATGGCCGGGTTCGTCCGCAAGGCCTGGCCCACGAAGGTGGTCTGGCAGCAGGACGACGTGGTGCACCGACGCTTCTACTGGCTCCAGGTGCCGGCCGAGGTGCCGATCGGCGATCGCGCCCGGCTCGTGGCCCGGGTGGAGGGCCAGGAGATCGTGCTCCGGGGCGACGTGCCCGCGCGCCTGCGGCTCCGCCTGTCCGACCGGCTGCTGGACCTCGACCAGCCGGTGCGGGTGCTGGCCAATGGCCAGGTGCGCTTCTCCGGCAAGGTCACCCGCCAGGCCCGCGCGATGCTGGCCTCGCTGGACGAGCGGGCCGACCCGGTCTCCGCCGCCAGCGCCTGGATGGATCTGCAGTGATCGGTGGTGCCGGGCCGCGTCGTCGACGCCTTCCGGCGAACCTGGGGTGCCGACGGCCGCCGTCGGCGGGACGGGCTTGGATCAGCCCCGGTCCACCCGACCCGTGGCGCCACCGCGGTACACCCGCGGCAGGCGCTCACGCAGGCCTGCCAGCACATCGTAGGTGACCGTGCCCCGGAGGGCGGCCAGTTCCTGCACCGTCAGGCACTCGGCCCCCTGACGGCCGATGAGCACCGCCTCGTCGCCGATCCGGGCCTCCGGCACGCCGGACAGGTCCACCATCAGCGCGTCCATCGTCACGCCGCCCACCAGCGGCGCCCGTCGACCGTGCAGCAGCACGTGGCCCTGGTTGCGCAGCCGTGGGTAGCCGTCGCCGTAGCCGATGGACAGCACGCCGATGCGGCAGGGGCCCTCCGCGCGCCAGCGCATGCCGTAGCCCACCGTGTCGCCGGTCTCCAGCGGCTGGATCGCTGTCAACCGCGCCCGCAGCGAGAGCACCGGGGCAATCCCGTCGATCCGCCGGCAGACCTCCGAGGGATAGACCCCTTGCGCCAGCAGGCCGACACGCACGCGGTTGAAATGGGCGTCGGGCAGGTCGAGCACCCCGCCCGAGTTGCAGTGGTGGATCCAGCGCGGGCGGATGCCGACGGCGGCCAGGTCCTGCAACACCGCCTTGAATCGATCCGACTGCGTGCGGGCGAACCCCTTGTCGAGTTCGTCGCTCTGGGCGAAGTGGCTGAGTGCTCCGCGGAACTCGAGCCCGCCGAGGCCGGCGATCCGGTGGCTCCACGCCGCCGCCGTCCTCCAGGTCAACCCGAACCGGTTCATGCCGGTGTTCACCTTGAGGTGGACGGGAACCGGCCGGCCCCGGACCGACCCGGCCCGTGCGAAGGCCTCGGCCAACTCCACCGATCCCACACAGGGCTCAAGGTCGAGGTCGAGGACATGCGGAACCTCCTCCTCGAGGCGTTCCCCGAGCAGGAGGATCGGGGCGTCGATACCGGCAAACCGGAGTTCCTGCGCCTCGTCGAGCGTGAACACCGCCAGCGAATCGGCGTGGTGCGACAGGGCCACGCGGGAGGCCTCGACGGTGCCGAGTCCGTAGGCGTTGTCCTTGGCGACGAACATCAGGCTCACGTCGGAGGGCATCTCGCGGCGGAGCAGGCGCCAGTTCCGGGCGAACTGGTCGAGGTCCACCTCGACCCAGGCCGAGCGGGGGCGGGATCCGGGGTAGGTCATGGGTTGCCCGGGGGCCAGAGCGATCGGCCGACATCGGTCCGGTGGTAGCTGCCGAGCGAGCGGATGCGGCGGATGTCCGCGTAGGCCCGGGCGATCGCCTCGTCCATCGTGCCGGCGAGGGCCGTCACATCGGCGATGCGGTGGCCGGTGGCCTCGAGCCCGCCCAGCGGTGACCGGGCCACCTCCTGCCACCAGACCTCGCCCTCGAAGGTGCCGTCGACCGTCACGGGCACCCGGGGGCCGATGAGTTGCGTGAAGGGGTATCCGTAGCCGGCCAGCGTCAGGTTGCAGCCGAACTCGCGGCCGCTGCGCCAACGGGGAGACAGCGGCAGGCCCAACGCGCACCGGCCGAAGGTGTCCAGCGGGTTGGCCAGCATCGATGCGATCATGGGGCCGCTCGTCACGCCTAGGCGGACATTGTACTCGAGCACATGCCAGCGGTCGTCGTGGCGGATGGCCGTGACCTGCACGGGCCCGCGGAACCCGACTTCTCGAAACCACGGCTCAAGCGGCGCCAGGAGTTCGCGGGCCAGCCCGTACCGGTCGCCGGGATCGCGCTCCACCAGCCCGCCCAACGGTGCGCCGGCCACGATGCCCCGGTTGCCGTCGAAGGCCCGCTTGTACTCCTGGTTGGTCACCAGCGAATGGATCTGCCCGTCGCTGACCAGCGCGATGTGCCCGGCTTCGCGGCGTCCAAGATATTCCTGCAGGAAGATGCCTTCGGCGTCATCGACGCGGGGGAGCCAGGCCAGCGTGTCCTCCGGGGTCTCGCAGACGATGGTGTGGATGGGGCTCGTCGGTGAGCACAGCGGGTTCTTGACCACGAAGGGCCGCTTCTCACGCCGCACGAGGGTCTCGGCCTCGGCCCGGGTCGGCACGTGGTGGGAGCGGGGGAAGGGGATGCCGTGGCGCTGGCACAAGTCGCGGGCGAACCCGCGCTCCCGCTCGAGCCGCAGGCCCTCGCCGGTCGGGCAGAGTATGGGGATGCCCAAGGCCATCAGGTCGGCGGTCCAGGGCTTGAGCGCCCACTCGAGCGACATCGGCACCAAGAAGTCGGGCTTCCAGGCGCCGAAGACGGGGCAGGGGTCCGGCACCTCCAGGTTGGAGACGCAGGGGCCCTCCTGGCGGGGGCCCTCGTGGCCATAGTCGCGGGTGAGGTAGGTCAGCACCTCCGCACCGTCGCGTCGCAGGTGACGCATCAGCGCCTGGGTGAAGGCCCCGATCCCGAGCAGACCCACGCGTTGGAATCTCACGTCCCTTGCATCCATGCCGTCCAAGAAAGGGGCAACGGTTCTGTCCGCCGCCCCGCTTGGAAAGCAGGAAGATGCACCTTCGCCGGCTTTTGTCGCCCCAGCCGGACTGCAAGTCGCCCATTGACGGGCCCCCGGCCGTTGCATCCGATTGGGTACGACCCCGCGCGCCCATGGATGTCCTTCCCGTCTCCCGCCGCCGCCCCGCCGCCGGCTTCACGCTGATCGAGTTGCTGGTGGTGATCGCCATCATCGCCATCCTGGCCGGCATGCTCCTGCCGGCCCTCTCGCGGGCCAAAAGCAAGTCGCTGACCATCAGCTGCAACAACAACCACCGGCAACTGGGCCTGGGCATGCACCTGTACGCCGACGACAACCGCGACAACTACCCGGTCTACAACAACTGGGGCACCTTGGGCGGCAAGAAGGGCGTGATGGAACTGCATGGCGGCCTGGTCGGGCACACCAACCGGCCGCTCAACGTGTACGTGCCGGCGTTCGCAGCCTTCCGCTGTCCGGCCGACAAGGGCGACTCCCTCTGGAAGAGCACCTTCCCGAAGGGCATCCGCTCCTGCTACGAAGCCTGGGGCAACAGCTACCTCACCGTCTGGTCGGTGGAGACCTTGCGGGTGAAGCATGTGACCGGTGACTCCGCGAATCCCAACAGCCCTCAGGGGCGGCCCATCAAGTCCAGCGAGATCGCCCTCGGACCGTCCAACAAGCTCATCCAGGGGGACTGGCCGTGGTGGGCCGACCGCGACAAGAACGACATCGCCAGCCAGTGGCACAACGTGAAGGGCCAGTACCGCTTCAACGTGCTCTGGGGTGATGGGCACACGGATTTCTTCCGCTTCCCCAAGGAGGCCTCCCAGTGGAACTACACCGGACCTGCGCCGGACCCCAACTTCACCTGGTGGTGAGGCTCCCGGGTCGGCACGACACCATCTCGGGCCGTTGCCTTCGAATGAACGGCGCGGGGAGAGGATCTCAGAACCATTTTGGCTCGGCCGTCACTGAAACCGTGAGGTCCGGGTGGACGATGGCTTCGACCCGGTAATGGCTGGCGGGTTCAAAGTAGCCCTGTTTCCCGGAGTCCACCGTCCGGCGGTCGGCATCGAAGCGCAGACCCAGGCCCGAATCCCCGTTGGGCCGGACGCTCCACCGATGCGCCGCGCCCGGCTCAAGCACGCTCAGGCGCTCCGAGAATCCCGCGCCCGAGACCACCAGATTGCTCAGCGAATGGGGCGAGAGGTTCTTCACCGTGATCCGGGGCTCCGGGTGGCAGCCGCACAGGACGGCGGCCAGCAGCGGGACGGCAAGGCGGGGGATCGGTCTCATGGTCTGGGAATTTGGGTTCCAGGGCCGGGTCAATCCCACCACCAGTGGAGGAAGGCGTTCGGGGCGAGCAGCATGAGCCCCCAGACGGCCAACAGGGTGAGCCCATGGACCACGGGCAAAAGGGCCCAGCGCCGCCATCGCTGGACAGCGAGGGTCACGAGGATGAGAGCGGGGACGATGAACAGGCTGGCATGGCTCAGGACGGTGACGTAGGTCCAGGTCCAGTCTCCGTGCCGGCTCAGGGATGCGGGGAACCCGTGGTTGCCGATGGATTCCGGGAACCGGCCGAGTTGCCACCGCATGTGCAGGACCAGGGAATAGAAGAGCCCGAGCATGGACAGGCCGGGCGCCATGGCGGCGAGGAACCGGAGACGGGGCCTTTTCATGCCATGGGCTTCAACCAGCATCTGGTCCATCATGGGCAACGAAGCCATGGTTTGTGTTCAATCCGGTTTCGAACTTGGCGGCTTGGCGATCGGTGTCGCCGGCCGGAAGGTCCGGAGACCCCAGCGGATGGCGCGGTAGAGGGCCAGGTGCGGCAGGAACCAGGCGATGGCGTAGACCCAGCCGAACATGAGCGCGAAGACTTCGGGAGCCCCGGATTGGTCGACAGCGCGGTCTGCGGTGACCGCTGCGCCGAAAGCCAAGGCCCACCCGAACGTGGGCACGATCACGGCCATGGCCCACCTCGGCATCCACCGCGGCCGGGTCCATCGCAGCGTGAGCAACACGCCCGGCAACAGGAGAAATCCGGCGGTGCACAAGCCACACAAAATGGGGTCGGTCCTCACGATTGACACTAACCGATGTAAACGATGGGTTCACCCGGTCTCCCGCCGTCAACGAATCGCCCCGCGGCGAGGCCACCCTTGATTGCGCGGTCACGGCGTCGGTCCATCGCAGGCGCTCGACAGCACCGATGCCTGAGGCAATGTTCCTAACAGGATGCAGCCCTTCCAGATCATTTTCAACCCGACAAGTGCGGCCGAGTTGTCCAAGTTGCCCAAGGACCTGCAGTTGCAGGTGTTGGGGCAGTTCCGGGGGCTCCCTTCGGAGCTGATGCGGGATGAGGGGGCCTTCGGCAGCCTGTCACGGCAGGGCCGCACCTTGACGCGCTACCGGCTTGGTGACTACCGCGTCTACTTCGAGCGGCATCCGCTCGGCGTCGTGGTGCATCGCATCCTCAGCCGGAACACCCTCAAGGATTTCCTCTACCGCTCCAGCCTGCCGACCGGGGAGGATGAACAGTTGGAGGGCAATCCCAAGTTTTGGGAGCTGATCTCGGCGGCGAAGTCGGTGCGCTGAACAGCCGCGTGGCCAGAGGCCCGGGGTCCAGCGGCGAGGCCATCCCGGGAACCTCGGAACCCCGGGAGGAACTCAGAGGTAGAGGGCCTTGCGCAGCTCGTGCGTCAGCACCGACATCGAGGGGTATCGCAGTGCGGGATCCTGCTCGAGGCAGCGCAGCACGATCTTTTCCAGAGCCGGTGGGATGTCCGGATTGATCCGGCGCGGCGGGATGAAGTCGGACCGCTCGCGCTGGGCGCGGAAGACGACGTCGGCCGACTCGCCCGGGAAGGGCTTTCGGAAGGTCAGCAGTTCGTAGGCGCTGACCCCGAAGGCCCAGATGTCGGCCCGTTGGTCCACCGGTTCGCGGGCCAGCTGCTCCGGCGACATGTAGTGGGGCGTGCCCGGGTTCTTGTCCAGCTTGCGGGGCGGGTTCGGGATCGGGCGGGCGAGGTCGAAGTCGATGAGCTTGAGCCGTCCGTTGCGCGTGAGCAGCACGTTCTCCGGCTTCACGTCGAGGTGCATGTACCCCCGGTCGTGCACGACCTCCAGGGCCTCGGCGAAGTCGATGAGCACCTGGGCGATGTTCTCGCCCAGCACCGGGTCGCCGGTGGCCATGCGCAGCTTGAGGTTCTCCCCCTCGACGTACTCGAGCACCACCGCCAGCTCGCCGCCGATCTTTCCGTGCTCGATGTAACCGATGATGTGGTTCTGGTCCTGGCAGGCGCTCAGGGTCTCGCAGCCGGTCAGGAAACGCTTCCGTTCGGTGAAGGCGAAGGCCGAGTTGTTGAGCATCAGGCGGATCGCCACCGCCGTGCCGGACGCGTCGGTGCCGAGCCAGATCTCGGACATTCCCCCCGCATTGATCTCCTCGTGGAGGGTGTAGGGGCCGATCTTGGTTCCGTGTCGTGACATCCGCTGCCCAAGGTTGAGTCCAAACCCGAGGGGTGGGCAAATGAAACCCACGCCGGCGCCGACACCTCGGGCACACCTCCGGGTCACGCACGATTTGCCGCGTCCGTGCCGGCCTCGCGGTTGACCCCGATGGCGAACCGGATTACCACGACGGGCAGCTTCCTCATGAATCCATCGTTGAACCGTCGCCAATTCGTCGCCTCCGCTACCACCGCCGCCGCCATGGTCGGCCTGTGGGGCTGCTCCAGCCTCCAGGCCCTGAACCAGCCGCCGCAGGGGTTCTCGCAGCTCTTCAACGGGCGTGACCTCGCCGGGTTCCGCGGCGGCGACACCTTCGACCATCGCAAGCTTCTGGCCATGCCCGAGGCCGATCGCGCGGCCCAGATCGCCAAGTGGACGAAGACGATGACGGAGGTCGATTCCAAGACGGGCAAGCCCAACTGGTATGTCGAGAATGGCGAGCTGGTGAATGGCGGCAACGGCGCCTACGCCACGACCGAGAAGGACTACGGCGACTTCGAGCTGCTCCTGGAGTACAAGACCGTGCCCTTGGCCGACTCCGGCATCTACCTGCGCGGCGTGCCGCAGGTGCAGATCTGGGACTCCACCGAGAAGGCCAAGTTCAACCTGGGCGCCGACAAGGGCTCGGGCGGCCTCTGGAACAACTCCCCGGGCGCCCCGGGCAAGGATCCGCTCGTTCTGGCCGACAAGCCCCTTGGCCAGTGGAACTCCTTCCGCATCGTCATGGTCGGTTCGCGTGTGAGCGTCTGGCTCAACGGCAAGTCGGTGGTGCAGCACGCGGTCATGGAAAATTTCTACGACCGCAAGAAGCCCATCCCGGCCCGCGGCCCGATCCAGCTGCAGACCCATGGCGGCGAGATCCGCTGGAAGAACGTGTTCATCCGCGAGATCGGCAGCACCGAGGCCAACCAGATCCTCGCCAGCCACGGCAAGGCCGGTTTCCAGCCGATCTTCAACGGCAAGGACCTCACTGGATGGAAGGGCGCGGTGAATGATTACGAGGTCGTCGACGGGGCCATCCGCTGCAAGAAGGGCAAGGGGGGCGTGCTCTTCACCCAGGCCGAGTACGCCGACTTCGCGTTCCGGGCCGAGGTGCAGGTGCCCAGCGCCGGCAACAACGGCTTCGCCATCCGCTATCCGGGTTCGGGCGACGCCGCCTACGTGGCCATGACCGAGCTGCAGGTGCTCGCCGAGGACTACGAGGCCAAGACCGGCTCGAAGCTCGACCCGCGTCAGGCCTACGGCGGCGCCTACGGCATGGCCGCGGCCCACCAAGGCTATCAGCGCCCGAACGGCGAGTGGAATTTCCAGGAGACCCACGTGCAGGGCAGCCGCATCCGCACCGAGCTCAACGGCTTCGTCATCCTGGATGCCGACCTCTCGAAGATCACCCGCTACATGGCCAACAGTCCGCATCCGGGCAAGGAACGCTCCAAGGGCCATTTCGGCTTCGCGGGGCACAACGACCCGGTGGCGTTCCGCAACCTGAGCGTCAAGACGTTCTGAAAGGTGGGACCGGCGGCGGGGGGGACGATGGGACCGCCCCGCCGCCGTCCCAGGTGCCCGTCGGAATTGCGTAACCGGTCGGGCGGTGGAAGGGTCAATTAACCCAATGGCCCATGGAAAGGCACTGCGTTGGACCGACGTCCTGCGTTGATCCGACCGCCGTCGAACCGCCCATGAATCCGACTTCCCGCCGAACCCTCCGTTCGACCCGCACCGTTCTTCTGGCTTGGCTGCCGGCGCTGCTGCTCTGCCTGGGTTGTGACCGGTTCAAGAAGCCTGCCCCCGTCGAGTTCAAGACCGAGGCGGCCGTCCGCACCAACATGGTGCAGAGCGTGAGCGCCAACGGCGGCATCGCTCCGATCCGCCAGGTGCAGGTGGGTTCCCAGATCTCGGGCACGATCACCGAGATGAAGGTCGACTTCAATTCGACCGTGAAGGAGGGCGATGTCCTGGCGCGGATCGATCCGGCCACCTACGAGCGGGCGCTGGCCCGGTCGAAGGCCGACCTGGCCAATGCCACCGCCGGCTTGGCGCTGGCCGAGTTCAACGCCAAGCGGGCCAAGGAGCTGTACGCGGCCAAGCTCATTTCCGAGACCGAATTCCAGCAGGCCGACGTGGCGCTGCTGCAGGCCCAGGCGGGCGTGAAGACCCGCGAGGCGGCGGTCGAGAGCGCGCAAGTCGACCTGGATCGCACGACCATCTTCGCACCCATCAGCGGCGTGGTGGTCACCCGCAGCGTCGACGCCGGCCAGACCGTGGCCGCGAGCTTCAACACCCCCACACTGTTCCTCATCGCCCAGGACCTCTCGCAGATGCAGATCGAGTTGGCCGTGAGCGAGGCCGACATCGGCAACGTGCAGGAGCAGCAGCGCGTCGAGTTCACGGTGGATGCCTTCCCGAGCCGGAAGTTCGAGGGCCGTGTCCGTCAGGTGCGTTTCGCCCCGACCACCAACCAGAACGTGGTGACCTACACCACCGTCGTGGCGGTCAACAACAAGGACCTGCGCCTGCGTCCGGGCATGACGGCCACGGCCACGCTCATCACGATGGAGAAGACCAACGTCGTGCGAATCCCGGCCTCGGCGACCCGCTTCACGCCGCCGGTTGGCGTCACCGTGCTGCCGGCCACCAACACGGTGTCCACCAACGACATCGTCCGGCCTTCGCGGCCGCCGGGCATGGAGGGCCTGCCCACACCGCCGTGGACCGCCGAGGGCCGTCGACCCACCGAGGACGAACGCAAGAAGTACGAGGAGACGCTGACACCCGAGCAGAAGGCCCAGTACCAGGCCATGCGTGAGCGCATGCGCGCCATGATGGCGGCCGGTGGCGGTGGCATGGGCGGGGGCGGAGGCGTGGGCGGCGGAGGCATGGGCGGCGGAGGCATGGGCGGGGGTGGCGGCATGGGAGGAGGGGCGCCCCGCCCACGGCAGGCCGAGGGTCCCACCCTGAAGACGGTGTATGCGGTGCAGTCGGCCGATCCGGCCACCCCGGAGGCCCCTCCGGTTCTGCAGGCCGTCACCGTCAAGGTGGGCATGACCGATGCCGCGGGCGCGGAGGTCCTCGAGGGTCTCGAACCGGGCCAGGTCATCGTGACCTCCCTCAAGGCCTCCGCGACGACGGCCGCCGCACCGGCGGGCAACCCCTTCGGCGGGCCCTTCGGTGGGCCCCGTCGTTGAACAGGCTCGGCAGACCCCAAGCCCACCCAACCCAGACTCCCATGCCCGCGGTCATCCAGCTCCAGGACTTCCAGAAGACCTACCGGACCGGCGAGATCGAGGTTCGCGCCGTCCGGGGTGTCAACCTCACCGTCGAGGCCGGCGAGTTCGTGGCCATCATGGGATCCTCCGGGTCCGGCAAGAGCACGCTGATGAACACCGTCGGCTGCCTCGACCGTCCCAGCAGTGGCAAGTGTCTCATCGACGGCGTGGACATCGGGTCGCTCAGCCGCAACGAGCTGGCCGACCTGCGCAACCGGAAGCTCGGCTTCGTCTTCCAGGGCTTCAACCTGCTGGCCCGCACGACGGCCCTCGAGAACGTCCAGCTCCCGATGCTCTACGCGCGCCCGAAGATTGCTATCTCCGAGCAGAACCAGCGGGCGGCGGCGGCCCTCGAACTGGTGGGCCTCGGTCAGCGCATGGATCACACGCCCAGCCGTCTTTCGGGCGGCCAGCAGCAGCGGGTGGCCATCGCCCGGGCCTTGGTCAACCGTCCCACCCTGCTTCTCGCCGACGAGCCGACGGGCAACCTCGACACCCGGACCAGCATCGAGATCATGGGCATCTTCCAGAAGCTCAACGACCAGGGCATGACCCTGGTCATGGTCACCCATGAGCTGGACATCGCGCAGTACTGCAAACGCATCGTGGTGATGCGCGACGGGCTGGTGCGCAGCGACACGCCGGTGTCCCAGCGCCTCGATGCCGTCGAGGAACTCCGCAAGCTCGAGGCCGAGCAGCAGGCCGTGCAACTCACCGCTTGAATCCATGTTCGCCACCCTTCGCATCGCCCTGATGGCCATCCGGCGCAACGTGCTCCGGTCCTTCCTCACCATGCTGGGCATCATCGTCGGCATCGCCGCCGTGATCGTGGGCGTCAGCATGGGCACCGGGGCCAAGGCCGAGGTCGACAAGCGCATCGCCGGGATGGGGCAGAACCTCCTGACGGTCATGTCGGGCAACATGACCCGTGGCGGCGTCCGTGGCGGTTTTGGCATGGCGCCGAACCTGTCGGTCGAGGACTTCGACGCCATCCGCCGCGAGGTGTCCCAGGTCACGGCCGTGAGCCCGGAGGCCCGAACCTCGGCCCAGGTGGCTGCCGGCAACCAGAACAGCTTCGTTCAGGTGTCGGGGGTGTCCGACGAGTACGTGACGGCCCGTTCCTGGCCACTCAGAAGCGGTGAGAACTTCACGGCCGCCGACGTGCGCAACGCCTCCAAGATCTGCCTCATCGGCGCCACCACCGCCAAGACCCTCTTTGGCGAGGGCGTCGATCCGGTGGGGCAGGCCGTGCGGATCAAGAACGCGCCGTTCACCATCGTGGGCTGGCTGGAGGCCAAGGGGTCGGGGAGTTTCGGCCAGGATCAGGACGACATCCTGCTGGTGCCCTACACCAGCGTGATGAAGCGCCTCTCGGGCGACACCAAGTTCCGCTCCGTCTTCGTCCAGGCCGATTCTCCCGACGCCATCGCCCCCGTGCAGGAGCAGATCACCGAGCTCCTGCGCCGGCGCCACAAGATCAGCGACGGCAAGGACGACGATTTCATGGTGCGCAACCAGCAGGAGACCAGTGATTTCTTCAACGCCAACAACCGGATCATGACCGTCTTGATCGGCTTCTTCGCCGGCATCTCGCTGGTGGTGGGGGGCATCGGCATCATGAACATCATGCTGGTGAGCGTCACTGAGCGGACCCGCGAGATCGGCATCCGGCTCGCGGTCGGGGCCCGGGGGCGCGACGTGCTCCTGCAGTTCCTGTCCGAGGCGGTGCTCCTGAGCGTGCTTGGGGGCGGGTTGGGCATCGCCGTGGGCTACTGGCTGGCACCGCTGCTCACCCAGCTCTTCCAGTTCCCGACGCTGATCTCGGAGGCCTCGGTCATCCTGGCGTTCACGGTCAGTGCCTTCATCGGCATCGTCTTCGGATTCTTCCCGGCGCTCAAGGCGGCCAATCTCGACCCCATCGACGCCCTCCGGTACGAATAGCGGCATGACCGGGCCGGACGACGATCCCCAGGTGGCCAAGAAGGCGCTGCGGGAGGAGATGCGCCGGAGATTGTCGGGATTGTCACCGGCCGACCGGGACGACGCGTCCGAAGGCATCCGCCGACACTGCCTAGGCCTTCCGGAATGGTCCGCCTGCCGCACTCTGGCCCTGTACCATCCGCGGACCGACGAACCCGACCTCTGGGCGCTGGCCGGGCGGGCCTGGGCGGAGGGCAGGGTGGTCGTCCTGCCCTCGCATGACGAGGCGCTCCGGGCCTACCGCTGGCGGCGGGTCGATGGCCCATCGGATCTTGTGCCTGGCCGATTTGGCATTCCGGAGCCGTCGCCCCGCTGTCCGGAGGTGCCCACCGGGCGGCTGGACTTGGCCTTCATCCCCGGGTTAGCCTTCGACGTGGATGGAGTCCGGCTGGGGCGTGGCTCGGGTTTCTACGACCGGTTGCTGGAGTCCTTCCGTGGCAGGTGCTTCGGGGTCGCGTTCGACTTCCAGGTGCTGCCCCAGCTCCCCCGGGAGGGGCATGACGCCGGATTGCATGGCGTGATCACCCCGTCGGGTTTCCGGTTCGCGCCCTCGGGCGCCACATGACGCATGGCCACTGAATCTTGGTTGTTCGCGGTGGGCGGGGTGCTTGCGGGCGCCGGAGTCTCCTATGTCATCCACCGGTTCCGGGAACGCGCCCTCCGGGCCGAGTTGGCGATCCGCGAACGGGAGCGGGCCGATCAGGCCCGGAGCGAGTCCGAGACCCTCAAGGCCGAGGTGCGCCTGGCCGCCCAGCAGGACCTCCAGCGCTGGCGGGACGACCAGGACCGGGAGCTGGAGTCCGAGCGCACCCGCTTCTCCGCCGCCGAGGACCGGCTCTCCGAGCGAGAGGCCTCCGTGGGCCGCCAGATGGAGCGCCTGGTCGAGCAGCAGGAGGAGGTCCGCCGACGGGGCGAGTCCCTCGACGTGGCCCGGGGCCAGATGGACCAGGAACGCCTCGAGGTCCGCCGCCTGTCCGAGGAGCGCCGCAGCCAGCTCGAGTCGCTCTCCGGCCTCAGTGCGCTCGAGGCGCGCACCCTGCTGCTCAAGGAGGTCGAGCAGGAATCCTCACGCGATGCGGCCAGCCTGAGCCGGCACATCCTCGAGAACGCCCGGTCCGGGGCCGAGGAGCAGGCGCGGCGCATCCTTGCGACGGCCATCCAGCGCTACGCCGGCAAGCACACCTACGAGACGAGCACCGCCACGGTGGCCTTGCCCAGCGAGGAGATGAAGGGCCGGATCATCGGCCGCGACGGCCGCAACATCCGCTCCTTCGAGAGCGCCACGGGCATCACGGTGCTGGTCGACGACACGCCCAACGCGGTGGTGCTTTCCGGCTTCGATCCGGTGCGGCGCGAGGTGGCCAGGCAGTCGATGGAACGGCTCATCCTCGACGGCCGGATCCACCCGACGCGCATCGAGGAGGTGGTCGCGGCGGTCACGGTCGAGATGGACGACTTCATCCTGCGCAAGGGCGAGGATGCCGCGTACCGGGCCGGGCAGCCTCCCGTGCATCCCGACGTCGCCCGAATGCTCGGCCGCCTTCATTTCCGGCACAGCTACTCGCAGAACGTGCTCGAGCATTCGCTGGAGGTGGCGCACCTCTGCGGGCTCATGGCCGCCGAATTGGGCGAGGACGTGCTGGCCGCGCGCCGGTCGGGCCTCCTGCACGACATCGGCAAGGCCCTCTCGCACGAGGTCGAGGGGCCGCACGCCAAGGTGGGCGCCGAGTTCCTCCGGCGCTTCAACGAATCCGAGGCGATCCTCAACGCGGTGGCCTCGCACCACGAGGAGGTGCCGCAGGAGAACTGCCTCGCCATCCTCGTGGCCGCCGCCGACGCGATCAGCGCCACCCGGCCCGGCTCCCGCAGCGAGGGCATGACCACCTACCTGCAGCGTCTGGAAAACCTCGAGCGCATCGCCTTCGAGTTCGCCGGCGTCGAGAGGGCCTTCGCCATCCAGGCGGGCCGCGAGTTGCGGGTGGTGGTCAAGCCCGACCAGGTGGACGACCACGCCTCGGTGCGCATGGCCCGGGAACTGGCGCGCCGCATCGAGGAGCAGCTGCTCTACCCGGGTCAGATCCGCATCACCGTGGTCCGGGAGACCCGATGCGTCGAGTTCGCCAAGTGAGCCCCGTCGGTCCCCTCGGGCCTGGTCCCCGAAAACGCGCTTCCAATCCGGTGCGACTGTGCTGGTCTCCGGGCATGTCGAGAGTGGTCTCCGTCCTCGGTTCCGCCGTCATGAGCGCCGCCCTGCTGGCCCAGGTGCCCGAAAACCTCGTGGTCGAGGGCATCCCGCCCATCCCTGCGACGCTGCAGCGCGACGTCTCGCGCTACCTGGAGTTCCGCACGGCCGTCTTCCACGGCTGGCATCCGGTCCGTCGCGAGATGCTCATCGGCACGCGGTTCTCGGACACGCTCCAGCTCCACGGGGTCGCCCAGCCCGGCGGTGCCCGACGCCAGATGACGTTCTCGAGGGAGCCCGTGGCGGGCGGGCAATACGAGCCCCGGGAGGGCCGCTTCCTGGTCTACAGCCAGGATGTCGGCGGCGGTGAGTTCTACCAGTTGCTGCGGCTCGACCTCGCCGACGGCCGGACCTCCCTGCTGACCGACGGCCGGAGCCGCAACGGCAACGCGCGGTTCTCGCGCGACGGTCGCTGGCTCTTCCACAACTCGACCCGCCGCAACGGCCGCGACACCGATGTCTGGCGCATGGATCCGCGTCGTCCGGAGTCTGCCGAGCGGTTGCTTGAGGTCTCCGGCGGTGGGTGGGCGGTGCTCGACGTCGACGACACCGGGTCGCGGGTGCTCCTGCAGAACCGCCGTTCCATCACCGACAGCGAGCTGCACCTGCTGGACGTCACCCAACGGAAGGCGATCCGCCTGACCCCGGACCACGGACGTCCGGTGTCCCATGCCTCGGCCCGCCTGTCACGGGATGGGCGCAGCGTGATCGCCACGACGGACCTTGATTCGGAGTTCCTGCACCTGGTGCGCATCGACGTGGCCAGCGGCCGGCACACCCGGCTGGTCGACGACGGGGCGCGCGGCCGCGCCCCCGGGGGGCGGGCGTGGGACGTCGAGGCCTTCGAGGTGTCCCCGGACGGCGACCGGGTGGCCTTCGTGACCAACGAGAACGGGGTGAGCCGCCTGTTCTTGCTGGCGCTGGGATCGGGCAAGATCCGCCCGGTGTCGGGCCTGCCCGACGGGGTGCTGACCGGGCTCGAGTGGCATCCGAACGGCAAGGACCTCGGCTTCAGCCTCTCCCACGCTCGTTCCCCGTCCGACGCCTATTCGGTCGATGTCCGGTCCGGACGGTTGACCCGCTGGACCGAGAGCGAGACCGGAGGCCTGCCCGCCTCGGAGTTCCGCGAGCCCGAGCTGGTCACGGTGTCCAGCTTCGACCGGCTCGAGGTCAGCGCCTTCGTCTACCGGCCCGATCCCTCCCGGTTCCCGGGGCGGCGGCCCGTGGTGATGATCATACATGGCGGGCCGGAGTCGCAGTCGCGCCCCGGCTTCATGGCCCGGTACAACCACCTGCTGAACGAATCGGGGGTCGCCCTGCTGGTGCCCAACGTCCGGGGCTCGGCCGGCTATGGGAAGCGGTTCCTGACCCTCGACGACGGGTTTCGGCGCGAGGACTCGGTCAAGGACATCGGCGCCTTCCTCGACTGGGTCCGTGCGGATGCCGGCCTCGACGCGGGCCGCGTGGCGGTGATGGGCGGCAGCTATGGCGGGTACATGACGCTGGCGTCCCTGGTCCACTACAGCGACCGCCTGCGCTGCGGCGTGGACATCGTGGGCATCTCCAACTTCGTCACCTTCCTCACCAACACCCAGGACTACCGCCGCGACCTGCGGCGCGTGGAGTACGGCGACGAACGGGATCCGGCCATGCGGGCGCACCTCGAGAAGATCTCGCCGCTCAACCAGGCCCATCGCATCCGGGTGCCGCTCATGGTCGTGCAGGGCAGGAACGATCCCCGCGTGCCGCTGGGCGAGTCCGAGCAGATGGTCCAGGCCGTCCGGGCCAACGGGCAGACCTGCGCCTACCTGATGGCCAAGGACGAGGGGCACGGGTTCGCCAAGAAGCCCAATGCCGACTTCCAGTTCCTGGCCACGGTGCAGTTCCTCCGGGAGCACCTGCTCGGGGACCCGTCGGTCCGGTAGACGATTCAGCGAAAGGGCGGGGCGGCTCGGGGCGATCACCGGAAGAGGCTCTCGGCCCACTGGAGGCGGAACCAGGGGAACACCACCTCCACGGCGACGAGCCCGAGGAAAAGGGTGCTGATGGTGCCGTTGAGCTTGAAGAAGGCGACGTTCACCGAATGGGTGTCCCGACGCCGCGCCAGCAGGTGCTCGGCCAGCAGCAGGACGCCGATCACCACCAGGCCCAGCCAGTAGGCCAGCCGGAAGGCCGCCAGCGCGCCGAAGACGGCCAGGAGGATCCACAGCAACAGGTGCGCAATGAAGGCCACGCCCAGCGCATTCTTGGGCCCCCAGCGCACCACCAGCGAATGCAGCCCCTGCCGGCGGTCGAACTCGTAGTCCTGCGTGGCGTAGATGATGTCGAAGCCGAAGAGCCACAGCAGCACCGACGCGGCCATCGCCAGGGGCACCAGGGCGCCGTGGCTCAGGCGGGTCTTGCCGTCGATCACCGGCGCGAAGTCGACGCCGCCCTTGACCGCCAGCCAGGCGCCCACCGGGGCGATGGCCAGGGCCAGCCCCAGCCACACATGGGTGAAGTCGGTGAACCGCTTGGTCAGCGAGTAGAAGCAGATGAGGAACAGCGCCACCGGCGACAGGGCGAAGCACAGCGGGTTGAGGGCCCAACTGGCCCCCACCAGCACCGCCCCGCTGAGCAGGCACAGGGCCACGGCGCTGGCCATCGAGATGGCCCCGGCCGGCAGGTGCCGACCGGCGGTCCGCGGGTTGAGCGCGTCGAAGCGCCGGTCCACGATGCGGTTGAAGGCCATGGCGCAGGTGCGTCCGCCCACCATCGCCGCCAGCACCAGCAGGAAGACGCGCCAGCCCGGCCAGCCGCGTTGGTCGCGGGCCGCGAGCATCATGGACGCGAGCGCGAAGGGCAGCGCGAACACGGTGTGGCTGAACTTCACGAAGGAAGCCCACTTGGAGAGCAGGGAGATCATCGGGATCCGGGGAGGGGCAGGGCGACGGGACGTGAGGGGGCGATTTCGAGCGGCTATTCGGGTTCCTCCTGCCATCGCACGGTGAGCCGGTGGGCCACCCCGAGATGGTCCAGCACCCTGGCCACCACCGTGTCGGCGACGGCCTCGACCGTGGTGGGTCGGTTGTAGAAGTGCGGATTGGCCGGGATCAGCTGGGCGCCGGCCTGGATGAGCAGCTCGAAGTTCCTCACGTGCACCAGCGAGATCGGCGTCTCGCGAGGCACGAGGATGAGTCGGCGGCGTTCCTTGAGCATCACGTCCGCGCACCGGAGTATCGAGTCGGAGCTCAGCCCGTGGGCGATCCGGCCCAGGGTGCCCATGCTGCACGGGATCACCACCATGGCGTCCGGCGGGTTGGACCCGCTGGCGAAGGGAAGGTTCATCGAGCGGTGGTTGTGCACCTGCACCCCGTCGCCCAGGCGGAGGCCCCCGGGCTGCTCGGCGTCGATGACCTGCGGGGCGTACTGGCTGAGCATGACATGGACCTCGTGCTCGCGGGCGTCCAACTGGTCCAGCAGGCGCTGGGCGTAGATCGTCCCGCTGGCCCCGGTGATGGCGATCAGCAGTCGCATGTTGCGGACATCATGCCGCGAAACCGCCCCGGGCCCAAGTCCAAGCCCGACCCACCCCGTGCCTGCTGCCCGCATTTTTTGAAACCTGTCGCTTGAATCCACCCCGCTCGTTTCTAGAGTCCCGGCTTTGCTGCGTTGTCACCCATGAGCGAACCCAGACCCGCGCCCGCCGCCGTGCCCACCCCCTGGGACATCCCCGCCGCGCGCACCCTCTACAACATCGACCGCTGGGGAGCCGGGTATTTCGACGTCAACGCCGAGGGCAACGTGGTGGTGACGCCGATGCGCGAGAAGGGCGCGGCCATCGAGATCGCCGACATCATCGAGGAGGCCCGCCAGCGCAAGCTGCAGTTCCCGCTCCTCATCCGCTTCCAGGACATCCTGCGCGACCGGGTCGCCCACCTGAACCACGCCTTCCGCAACTCGATCGTCGAGTTCCAGTACAAGGGCACCTACCGCGGCGTCTTCCCCATCAAGGTCAACCAGCTCCGCGAGGTGGTGGAGGAGATCCTCGATGCGGGCAAGGCCTTCAATTTCGGCCTCGAGGTCGGATCCAAGCCCGAGCTGTACGCCGGCATGGCGCTGCAGGACCAGCCCGGCGGCCTCATCATCTGCAACGGCTACAAGGACCAGGCCTTCATCCGGCTGGCCCTCTCGGGCATCAAGCTCGGCAAGAAGGTCATCCTCGTGGTCGAGAAGCTCGAGGAATTACGCCAGATCGTGAGCGTCTCCAAGCAGGTCGGCGTCGATCCCATGATCGGCATCCGGGCCCGCCTGCTGAGCAAGGGCGCAGGGAAGTGGGCCGAGAGCGGGGGCGAGAACGCCAAGTTCGGCCTGAGCACCTCGGAGCTGCTGGCCGCGGCCGAGCTGCTCCGCGCCGAGAACCTTCCCAACAGCTTCAAGCTGCTGCACTTCCACATCGGCTCGCAGGTGCCCGATATCCTCACGGTCAAGAAGGCCGTCCAGGAGGCCGCCCGCTTCTACGCCAAGCTCAAGAAGATGGGCTTTCCCATCGAGTTCATGGATGTCGGTGGCGGTCTCGGCGTGGACTACGACGGGTCGCGCAGCGCCTTCGACAGCTCGACCAACTACACGCTGCAGGAATACACCAACGACATCGTCTACTATATCGCCGATGTCTGCAATGCCGAGGGGGTGCCCCATCCCGACATCGTCAGCGAGTCGGGCCGTGCGCTGGTGGCCCACCACTCGGTGCTGGTGGTCGAGGTGTTCGGGTCCATCGACAAGGCCCGGCCGGAGGTCGAGTTCCGGTACGGGGCCGACGAGCACCGGTTGGTGAAGGAGATGCTCGAGATCCGGGACAACCTCGGGAAGCTCAACAAGCTCGAGGCGTTCCACGACGCGCTCGAGCGCAAGGAAGACGCCCACCAGATGTTCACCCTGGGCGTGCTGGAGCTGCCCGAGAAGGCCAAGATCGAGACCCTCTACTGGGAGATCTCCAAGGAGGTTGTGCAGTCGTTCCGCGGCCAGGCCTACGTGCCCGAGGAAATCCGTCAGCTCGAGGACAGCCTCGGCGACCAGTACCTGTGCAACTTCTCGGTCTTCCAGTCGCTGCTCGACCACTGGGCGCTGGGGCAGTTGTTCCCCGTGATGCCGGTGCACCGCCTGCTCGAGCGCCCGACGCGCGAGGGCACGCTGGTGGACATCACCTGCGACTCCGACGGGTGCATGAACAAGTTCGTCGACCTGCGCGACGTGCGCGACACCCTGCCGCTGCACGAGTTGCGCGAGACCCCGCAGGGGCAGGAGCCGTACTACCTCGGGTTCTTCCTCATGGGCGCCTATCAGGACATCATGGGTGACCTGCACAACCTCTTCGGCCGGGTCAACGAGGTGCACGTCTTCCTCGAGCCCGACGAGCCCTGCGGCTACTACGTCGAGGAGGTGATCGAGGGCAACACCATCAGCCAGTGCCTGACCTCGGTGCAGTACGACGAGGGCGAGCTCAAGCGCCAGATGAAGGTCCAGGTGGATGCCGCCATCAAGGGCGACAAGCTCAAGCCCACCGAGGGCATGCGCCTGCTCGACGAGTACGAGAAGGGGCTGAAGGACTACACCTACCTCGACATCCACCCGGGGCCCATCCCCGCCAACGGCTCGGCACGCTGAGGCGGGTGGGGTTCGGTCAAGCCGGGACGGGGCCTGTGACCTCCCTCACGACGACCTTCAGACCGACCTTCGGGATCTCTCCGGGATCTCTCCGGGGCCCAAGCCTCAGGAGTTCTTGAGGACGATTTGGACGACGATGTTCCCGGCGTCGCGGCAACGGTGGATGACCTTCTCCAGCAGGTCGTAAAGATCCTTGAGGGCCACCACACTCACCGCCCCATGAGGCGTGTGGTAAAGATCCTTCAGGCGCTCGACCATGAGGTTGTCCGCCTGTCCCTCGAGGTACTGCAACTTCAGGTTCTGGTCCTTGATCCTGCCGAGATCAGGCGACGAGCGCAGTTCCCGCACCATCGCCTGCAGCGTTTCCATCGATTGCTGGAGCAGTTCGGCCTGGCGGTGGAAACGGTCCCTTGGCAGAGGGGGCGGGCTGACCTGGTAGCGCTCGGCGAACTTCTCGAGCGTCTTCGTGATCTTGTAGAGGGCCTGCGCCAGCGCGTCGATGTCCTCGCGCTCGAGCGGGGTGACGAAGGTCTGGGTGAGCCGCTGGCTGATCTCCTCGGTGATGCGCTTCTCCTTCCGGCGAACGACCGCGAACTGGTCGAGCGCGGCCGGGTCGGGTGAGGCGAGGTTCTTGACGAAGATCCGGACGCTTTCGTGGGCCTCATCGGCGCTCTGTTCGAGCAGGTCGAAGAAGATGTCGCCGCCGCCGACCAGTCGTTGGAGTGAGATCATGGTGGGATGATGTCGGAGTTGGAAGGTGTCGAACCGGTGCCTGGTGGGTGACAACCGGGTGAGAACTCGGGCTGGATCAGCGGAACACCTCCGGGACGGATTCCGGGATGCCCACCATTTCCCGGTACTCGGTGATGATGCCCAGCACCTCCTCCGGCGTGTCGGCCATCTTCAGCAGGTCGAGGTCGCCCGGGGAGATCGTGCCACGGGCCTCCAGGGTGGTCTTCAGCCAATCGAAGAGCCCCTTCCAGTCGTCGCGGCAGACGAGGATCAGGGGAAACCAGGGGATCCGCCGCGTCTGCAGGAGCGTGGCGATCTCGAAGAGTTCGTCGATGGTGCCGAAGCCGCCCGGCATGAAGACGAAGGCCACGCTGTATTTCACGAGGGCCACCTTGCGGATGAAGAAGTAGTGGAAGTGGATGGCGACGTTGGAATAGGGGTTGGGCTTCTGTTCTTTGGGCAGAACGATGTTGAGACCCACGCTGATAACGCCGGCCTGCGCAGCCCCCTTGTTGGCGGCCTCCATCACGCCCGGTCCACCGCCCGTGATGACGGCGAAACGTTCCTTGGCCAGCCCGGCGGCGATGGCCTCGGCCATGACGTAGCACGGATCTTCCGGACGGCTGCGGGCCGACACGAAGAAGGTCACCGCCGGCGGCAGGCGCGAGAGGGTGTCGAACGACTCGACGAACTCCGCCATGATCTTGAAGACCCGCCAAGGGTCCTCGTGGACACGCTGACTGTGGGAGGACTCCAACTTGGGCAGGAGGCTATCCGGGATCGCCGCCCGGGTCAGCCGCAGAATGCGGGACAGGAAGGCCCTTGGGCCCGGCGGGGGATGCCCCCGGGCCGATGTCGTTCCCGGAAGACCTGCCCGGCCGACGCAGGTGATCGCGCACCAGCCGCCGGGCGAACTCCACCAGCGGCCGGTCCTCGATGAGGCTGCCAAAGCGCAGGTGATTGGAACCGCTCTGGGCCAGGCCGGTCAGTTCGCCCGCACCCCGAAGCTTGAAGTCGAGTTCCGCCAATTCGAACCCGTCCTCGATCTCGGCGAAGGCCTTCAGCCGCGGATCCTCCGTCACCGGCGCAGGGGCGGTCTTGGCGGTGGTGGCCGCCTTGCCACTCACGAGGATGCAGTGGCTCTCGTCGGCTCCCCGGCCGATGCGTCCGCGCAACTGGTGCAGTTGGGCCAACCCGAACTGCTGGGCATTCTCGATGAGCATGAGCGTGGCCTGCGGCACGTCGATGCCCACCTCGATGACGGAGGTGGCGACCAGGGCGTGGATCCGGCCGGCCCGGAATTCCGAGAGCACGCGTTCCTTCTCCTCCGCTGGCATGCGGCCGTGGAGTTTGCCGATCGGGTGGGGTTCCAAGGCGTTGCTGATGCGCGGGAATTCGGCCTCCACCGATTTGGCGTCCTCCTCCCCGGTGTCGAGGATGCGCGGATAGACGATGTAGGCCTGATGCCCGCGATCCATCTCCTGGCGGAGGAAGGCCCAGACCTTGGGCAGCGCCTCGGGCGAGCGGAGGTGGGTCCGGATCTTGCCGCGTCCCGGCGGCTTCTCGTCGATCACGCTCAGGTCGAGGTCGCCGTACAGGGTCAGGCCCAGCGTGCGGGGGATGGGCGTGGCGGTCATCACCAGCAGGTGCGGATAGCGTCCCTTGCGCAGCAGGCGCTCCCGCTGGGCCACGCCGAAGCGGTGCTGCTCATCGATGATGACCAGGCCCAGCCGCTCGGGCAGGAAACCCGCCTCGATGAGGGCGTGCGTGCCCACGGTCAGGCCCACGTCGCGGAACCCAAACTCCAGCCCGGGGACCGTGCCCGGATCCGTGCCTGCCCCGGAGCGCGACTTCACGCTGGCGGTCCAGAGGTGCACGGGAACCTGCAGCGGCTCGAGCCATCGGCGGAAATTCGCGTGGAGTTGCTGGGCCAGGATCTCGGTGGGGGCCATCACCACGACCGAGTACCCGCTCTCGAGCGCCATCAAGGCCGCCGCCGCCGCCACCAAGGTCTTGCCCGAGCCCACGTCGCCCTGGAGCAACCGCCGCATGGGCAGGGTGCCGCCCATGTCCTCCCGGATCTCCCGCAGCACCCGGTTCTGGGCCTGGGTGGGGCGGAATCCGAGTCGCGCCAGGAACGGGCGCATGAGCGAATTGTCGCCTTGGCAGGGCAGGGCGGTGGCCTTGGCCTCGAGGTTCAGGCGGCGGCGTTGGATCGCGAACTGGAGCGCGATGAACTCATCGAGGGCGAGCCGTTGCCGGGCGCGCTCCGCATCGGTGTCGTTCTCCGGGAAATGCAGGTCCCGAATCGCCTGCGCGCGCGAGGGCCAGGCCTGGGCCAGCATCGGGATCTCCTGCTGGCCGTCCTCGGAGGCGGTGCGGCCCGACCGGCTGGCCTCGGTCAGCAAGTCCGGGTCCGACTCGGGGATGCGGTCGCCAAAGGCCTTCAAGGCATTCCAGGCGATCCATCGGCGCGCCCGCTGGGTCAGGCCGTCGGTGAGCCCGTAGATGGGCACCCAGCGGCCCACGTGCAGGCTGGGCTCTTCCGACGGATCGGTGGCTCCGGTGGTTCCAGCGCCCGCCGTGCCCCCCGTGGCCAGCGTCTCCGGATCGGCCTCGCGGGTGACCGACGAGAGCGTCTCGGTCTCCGGGTGGTCCATGGCCCTGGGCCGGATCGAGCGGACCTTGCCATGGACCACCAGCTCATCGCCCACGTCGAAGAACCGCTCCATCTGGGGCAGGTTCCACCAGCGGCAATGAAGGTGCGCGCTGCCGTCATCGAGGATGACCTCGAAGACGCTGCGGCCGGTGCGGGCGAAGGTCTTGTTGCCCATCGCGGTGACCTTGCCCGACACGGTCGTCTTCTGCCCCTCCTGCAGTTCGCGGATCTTGCTGAACCGGCGACGATCCTCGTGCCGTCGCGGCGCATCCAGCAGCAGGTCGCCCACGGTGACGATGCCCCGCTTGGCCAACAGCCGGGCCCGCGCCGACCCCACCCCGGCCACCGCCGACACCGGAGAATCCAGCCCGCTGGGCTCGCCGGTGCCGGCAGCGGGCGTGGTGGAAGGCCCCGAAACGGACGCCGGCATCGGCTCCGGCATCGGAACCGGTGCCGTCTCTGGTGTGGCCTTCGTCCCCATGGATGTCCCTCCCCAAACCCTCTGTCACCCCACCGATCCGGGGCAATCCTCGAACCATCGAAAATGGGGTCAGTTCTTGATATTGGGTACTCTCAATCAAAGAGGGTCAGGTCTTGATATTGGCTACTACTCGTAACCGTAAAGACGGGCCGTAAAGACGGGAAGGGAAACGGCGCGCTGGGGCACCCGGGAAGCAACCATGGGCTCGTCCGGGAACTGGGGCGACGGTTTGGGGCGACGGTTTGGGGTTGGTTGGTGAAGGGGGAGCTGGTAAATCTCCTCCCATCCCCAAAGAGTGATCCTTCACCCATGAACCATTCAATCAGCTCCCGGCGTCGAGGCTTCACGCTCATCGAGTTGCTCGTGGTCATCGCCATCATCGCCATCCTCGCGGGCATGCTCCTGCCGGCTCTCGCGCGGTCGAAGGCCAAGGCCACCCAGGTGAAGTGTGCCGGCAACCAGAAGCAGATCGGCCTGGCCGTGCAGATGTACGCCGATGACCACCGCGAGACCTATCCGCTGACCCGAGACTGGCATGGCTCCGGGGGCACCAACGGCACCTACAGCGTGTTCATCGCCGCGACCAACCGGCCGCTCAACGGGTACGCCCCGGCGTTCGAGACCTTCCGGTGCCCGAACGACAAGGGCGACCTGCTCAACGGGGCCAACATCAAGAACTGCTACCGCAGCTACGGGACGAGCTACCTCCCGCAGTGGCAGCACGACTCGTTCCGCACCCGGCACGTCATGGGCGATGCGGGCTCAGCCGATCCCTACCAGAGGGCCCCGATCAAGACTGCGGAGGTGGCCCAGGGGGCCTCTCACAAGATCGTGCAAGGCGATTGGGCCTGGCACTCGAACCGGGGCAACACCGATCCCAAGAGCATGTGGCACAACTACAAGGGCCAGAGCCGCTTCAACATGCTCTTTGGTGACGGTCACGTGGAGAACTACCGTTTCCCGGAGCCGAAGCAGATGGAGGCCTGGATCTTCGATCCCAAGCCCAGCGTCGACTGGCGGTGGTGGTAGGGGAGGGCGATCGCCCGGAGAAACGTGCCGTGTCGGCTGCCGCCACGAGGACGTCTCCGCGGGCTGAGGGCTGCGGCTGGGTGGAGTATCCGGTGGCGTCGTCGAGTCGAGGTTTCAGGCGCCCCCTTGCGAGGGGCACGGGATTGGGCTTTGCTTCCATCAGACGTTGGGGCGAGCTCCAAGGATCCGTCGGATCCCCAGAGTGGCGAACCTCGGCGGATCATCCCCCGGACTCCCATGAGCCTCATCCTCCTCATCGTGCTCGGTTCTCTGGTCCTCGTCGTTGTCGTCGTCGGCCTGTATGTCGCCGGTGCCTACAACGCGTTGGTGACGCTTCGCAACCGCCTCAAGAACGCGTTCTCGCAGATCGATGTGCAGCTCAAGCGGCGCTACGACCTGATCCCGAACCTGGTGGAGACCTGCAAGGCGTTCATGAAGCATGAAAGCACTACCCTCGAGGCCGTGGTCGCGGCGCGAGGAGCGGCGATGAACGCCTCGTCGCGGGTGGCCGCCAACCCTGCCGATCCGGAGGCCATGAAGCAGCTGCTGGAGGCCGAGCAGGCGCTCGGATCGGGCCTGGGCCGGTTGCTGGCGGTGGCCGAATCGTACCCGGACCTCAAGGCCAACCAGAACATGCTCGCGCTGCAGGAGGAACTCACCTCCACCGAGAACAAGGTGTCCTTCGCCCGGCAGGCCTTCAACGACGCGGTGACCGAGTACAACACGCGGCGCGAGAGTTTCCCGACCAACCTCATCGCCGGGCTATTCCAGTTCGCCGCCGCGGAACTTTGGCAGGTCGATGCGCCTGAGGAGCGCAAGGGTGTTCGGGTGTCGTTCTGAGCGCCGGGGAGGCGGGGCAAGGCCATGGGCCGGTCCTCCTCGCTGTCTTCCATGAACTTCCACGAGCGGCAGCTTCGGGCCCGGAGGAACACCGGGCGCCTGCTGGTGCTCTATGCCTTCGGCGTGGCGGGGATCGTGTTGTCCGTCCAGGCCCTGGCCTCGGCCATCCTCGCGCGGGGGGAGCAGCTTTGGGATGCGCGCTTCCTGCCCTACAGCGCGGCCGGAACCCTCGCGGTGATCGGCATCGGCATCGTGGTCGGCCGGCTCCAGCTCACCGGCGGCGGGCGTGCCGTGGCGGAGGCCTGCGGCGGGCGACCGGTGTCGCCGGGCACGCGGGATCCCGGCGAGCGGCGTTTCCTGAATGTCGTGGAAGAGATGGCCATCGCGTCGGGGGTTCCCTTGCCGGAGATGTTCGTGCTGGAGGGCGAGTCCGGGATCAACGCCTTCGCCGCCGGGCACACGACCGACGACTATGCGGTGGCTGTCTCGCGCGGGGGCCTCGAACGGTTGACCCGGGACGAGTTGCAGGGGGTCGTGGCGCACGAGTTCAGCCACATCCTCAATGGCGACATGCTCCGGAACATCCGTCTGACCGGATGGTTGTACGGCATCCTGGGCATCGCCGTGACGGGGAGGATCCTCTTCGAGGCGACTGCCCGGAGCGACGACCGCCCCCGGCGGCGTGAGGGCAACGGCAATGGAACGGTCGCCCTCCTGGCCCTGGGATTAGGTCTCATGGCCATCGGATGGATTGGCCAGATCTTCGCCCGGGCCGTCCAGGCGGCGATCTCGCGCCAGCGGGAGCACCTGGCCGACGCCTCGGCCGTGCAGTTCACGCGCAACCCGGCCGGCATCGCCGGGGCCCTCAAGAAGATCGCCGGTCACGCCGGCCGATCCACCATCGCCCACCCCAGGGCCGCGGCCTTCTCGCACATGTTCTTTGCCAGTGCCTTCGACAGCCTCTTCGCGACGCATCCGCCCCTCGAGGAGCGGATCCGCCTGCTTGATCCGTCCTTCAATCCGGAGATCGCCGCCCTGGTGGGTCCAGACGGGGCGGGGGATGCGGTCGGTTCGAACGGCGTGGCTGGATTGGCCGGGATCGCCGGTGGCGGCGCGATCGCGCTGGGCCGGCTGGGCCGGTTGCCCGCGGGCCCTACGGCCTCCGGGATGCGGGCGACCCGGGGGTTGCTCGCCTCGTTGCCGGAGGACGTGGCGCAGGCCGTCCAGGATCCGTTTGGTGCATCGGCTGTGATCCACGGGCTGCTGCTCGGTCGCGACGAACATGCCCGTGAGGCCCGGCGGGGCGACCTGGCGGCGTGGATCGCCCCGGGGCTGGATCTGGAGGTCCGCCGGCTGCTGCCGTCCCTCGATGGACTTCCGCCCATGGCACGACTCCCGGTCGCGGCGCTGGCCACCGGAAGCCTGCTTCATTTGTCGGCCTCCCAATACACCGAGTTCTGTCGCACCACGGAGGCCCTGGTCGCCGCCGACCGGCAGGTCGATCTCTTCGAGTTCGCGTTGCAGCGCAACCTGCGCCGGCACATGGCCCCGCATTTCGGGGCGGTGCCCCGGCGTGTTGTCCGGCACCACCACCTCGCAGAGGTCGCCGCCGATGGCGGGCTGCTGCTGTCCTGCCTGGCCCGCCTGGGGACGTCGTCGACGTCGGATCCCGAGGCCGCGTTCGTGTGCGGTGTCGACCACCTGGGCCTCGATGGCTCCGAGGTCGGGCTGCGATTCCTGGCCCTGGAGGAGTGCGGCCTCGTGGAGGTCGATTCGGCCTTGGACCGGTTGGCGGAGGCGACCCCGGAGATCCGCCGCCGGGTGGTCGATGCGGCCGCCCAGACCGTCGCCCACGACGGGGTTTTGCACGAAGCCGAGGCCGAACTCCTGCGTGCCATCGCCGATGGACTCGATTGCCCGATGCCCCCCTGGGTGGCCTGGGAAGCGTCGATGGATTGAGTGCTCGCGTGTCGTGCGATCCGATCCTTCGGAAGGAGGCCGATTGGAGACCTGGGGCCATTTGCACGTCCGCTTCTCAGCCCTTTCGGGTTGGCCCATTCCAGAGACCGACGATACCTTCCGAACATCCATGGCCACCATCGCTGTTCTGGGGACGTTCGACACCAAGGGGGAGGAGCATCGCTACGTGGCCGACCGCATCCGGGAGCTGGGGCATTCCGTGCTCCGGATCGACGTCGGCACACTGGGCCCGGCGACGCTCGAGGCCGACATCTTCAGGGAGGAGGTGGCCCGGGCGGCCGGCGCTGACCTGGCCGCGGTGGTCGCGCGGCGGGACCGCGGCGAGGCGGTGGGCCTGATGACCCGGGCCGCTCCGTTGGTGCTCGCCCGGTTGCACCGTGAGGGTCGGATCGACGGGGTGATCTCGCTGGGCGGCGGGGGCGGCACCGCCATCTGTACGGCCGCCATGCGCGCGCTGCCCGTCGGGTTCCCGAAGCTCATGGTCTCGACGCTGGCCAGCGGCAACACCGCTCCCTATGTCGGCGTGAAGGACATTGTGATGATGCCCAGCGTGGTCGATGTGGCGGGGATCAACCGGCTGTCCCGCGTGATCCTGGCCCAGGCGGCCGGGGCCATCTGCGGCATGGTGTCGGCGCGTCCGCCCGAGGCCGGGTCCAAGCCGGTGATCGTGGCCTCGCAGTTCGGCAACACCACGGCCTGCGTGACCCGTGCCCGCGAGATCCTCGAGGCCGGCGGCTACGAGGTGATGATCTTCGCAGCCACCGGCACCGGCGGCCGCACGCTGGAGTCGCTGGTCGAAAGCGGCCTGGTCTCCGGCGTGTTGGACATCACCACCACCGAGTGGGCCGACGAGCTGGTTGGCGGGGTGCTCAAGGCGGGCCCGACGCGCTGCGAGGCCGCGGCCAGGTCCGGGGTTCCGGCCATCGTCACGCCCGGGTGCCTCGACATGGTGAACTTCGGAGAACCGGCCACGGTGCCCGCTCGATTCGCCGGCCGACGCTTCTACCACCACAACGCGCAGGTGACGCTGATGCGCACCAATCCGGAGGAATGCGCGCGGTTGGGCAAGGTCCTGGCCGAGAAATGCAACCTGTCGACGGGGCCCGTCCGGGTGTTCCTCCCGCTGCGGGGTATCAGCGTCATCAGCGCCCCGGGCCAGCCGTTCCATTGGCCCGAGGCCGATGCCGCGCTCTTCGAGGCCTGGACGTCGAACCTTCGGGAAGACATCCCGGTGACCGAGTACGACGGCAACATCAACGATCCGGAGTTCGCCCGCCTGTGTGCGGAAGGCCTGCTGGAACTGCTGAAACGCTGATCGCGCCGCCTCGTCCTGAACCGACGCCACTCCCATGACGATCGTCCTCGATCCCCGCTGCACCGCCTACCACCAGCCGGGGCATCCTGAGAAACCCAACCGCGTGGCCCGGACGGCGGACCTGCTCAAGTCGCAGAAATCCCTGCCGATCCGCTGGGCCGAGCCCGTCGAGGTCGCCGACGCGCTGCTGCTGCTCGGGCACTCGCCCGCACACCTCGCCCGCATGAAGGTCGAGGCCCCGTTCGATGCCGACACGCCGTGGCACCCGGACATCGAGGGCCATGCCCGACGTTCCGTCGGCGCCGCGGTCCGCGCCATGGAGTTGGCGGTCTCCGGCGAGCCGGCCTTCGCGTTGATGCGGCCCCCGGGCCATCATGCCGAGCGGCATCGGGCCATGGGGTTCTGCTACTATTCATCGATGGCCCTGGCGGCGTTGGAGGCCAAGAGCCGGGGGCTCGGACCCGTCGCCGTCTTCGACTTCGATGTGCACCACGGCAACGGCACCGAGGATTGCCTCAAGGGCGTGGACGGCGTCGCCTTCGCCTCCGTGCACCAGGGCGATGCCTATCCCGGCACCGGACAGGCCGACGTCGGGCCGAACTGCTTCAACCATCCCGTGCCCGGCGGATCCCCGCGGACGACCTGGCGCTGGGCCCTTGAGAAGGCGTGGCAGCGGCTCCTGGCCACCCGGCCGCGCCTCATCGGGATCTCCGCGGGCTTCGATGCCTATTCCAAGGATCCGCTGGCCAACGGCACCCTCGAGCGCGAGGACTTCCAGATGCTCGGCCAATGGGCGCGTGCCTCAGGCGTGCCAACTTTCGCCGTGCTCGAGGGCGGCTACAGCCTCGACCTGCCGGACCTCGTGCTGCACTTCCTGCTGGGTTGGGAAGGGGGTTGAGCCATGGAACTCGATCCGGACCAGCAGAACACCCGGACGATGTACGAGTGGATGATCCACTCCATCCTCCCGCGCCCGATCGCCTGGGTGAGCACGCTGTCGGTCGAAGGGGTCCCGAACCTCGCGCCGTTCAGCTTCTTCCAGGGCATCTGCGCGCGGCCGCCGACCCTGATGTTCTGCCCGGTGAACCATCGGGATGGCTCGCCCAAGGACACCTTGCGCAACCTCGAGGCGACCGGGGAGTTCGTGGTGAACACCGTCTCGGCCGCCGATGCCGAGGCCATGAATGCCACCTCGGCCCTGCTGGGGTATGAGGAGAGCGAGTTCGAGCGGTTCCGGGTCGCCACGGCGCCCTCGGTGAAGGTGCGACCTCCCCGTGTGGCCAGCGCCTCGGTGGCCTTCGAGTGCCGGCTCGACCGTGTCATCCGCGTCAGCGAAGGCCCGGCGGGCGGCAATCTGGTGTTGGGGCGCATCGTGTGGATGCACGTGGCCGACGGCGTGATCGGTTCCAGCGGATATCCGGACCCCGATCGCCTGGACCTCGTCGGCCGCATGGGCGGCACCGACTACCTGCGCACCCGGGATCGCTTCTCGCTCGATCGCCCGCCCTGATCCGGAGCCCCTGAGGTTGCACGTCCGAAACGGCGACCGGGATTGGGCCTCAGTTTGGAAGCGATCACCGTCGCCCCCTCCCAAAAATAAAATCAGCGGTTCGGGAACTCGAACTCTACCTTGCCCCGCTGCCCCAGCACGAGGTGGGCGGTGAAGTTCTTGCCCGCCTTGGACAGGAAGCCCGACAGGGCCTCGGTGCGGCCGTCCCTGAGGAGCTTCTCGACCTGCGGTCGTTCGACCGTCTGCGACAGGATCGTCTTGCCCACCTTGAAGGTGCACTTGCGCGTGTCGGCCTGGGTGCGCTCGCAGATCCACGCAGTGGGTCCCTCGTACACCTTGCCCTTGCACTTCGGGCAGGCGCCGACCGTGGTCTGCCCGGTGAAGTCGACCTTCACCTCCGGCTCGGCCGCCTTCTCCGCCTTGTCCGGGAACTTCTTCTCCCGCGGTGCGAACTCGAAGCCGACCTTTCCGTCCTTGAGGGTCAGGAAGGCCTCGAACTTGCGACCCGTCTTCTTGGAGACGAATTCCTTGAGCAGGTCGGTCTTGCCCTGGGAAAGGAGCTTGGCGGCCTGCGTGCGGTCGATGGCCTGCTGGAGGATGATGCTGCCGGTGCGGAAATCGCACGACTTGGAGGCGCTCACGGAGCGCTCGCAGACATAGTTCATCCCGTTCTCGAAGACGTTGCCCTGGCACTTGGGGCAGTGGCCCACGGGTTCCTTGCCCGTGAAATCGACCTCGGCCGAGGTGCCGTCGTCCTTCTTGTCGTCGCCGAAGTCGAAGACCAGCTTCTTCTCGGCATCGAGCTTGATGACCGCGGCGAAGGGGAATCCCTGACGGGAACGGAAACCCTGGAGGGGACCCAGCAGGCCGGCCTTGATGAGTTGGTCCATCTCGCGGGCCTCCATCAGCCGGCTGGCCAGGAACTTCGGCAGGCTGAAGTCGCAACCGGTGCACTGGAAGCGCCGGTAGTTCTCCTTCACCGTGGCACCGCACTTGGGGCAGGCGTGGGCCAGGTCGCCGAAGTCACCGGGCACCTCGTCGCCCTGGAAGGCCTTGGTGCGCTCGACGATGCGCCGGGTCATCTCGGCGATGTCCTGCATGAACCGGGGCCGGGTGTAGCGGCCGGCCTCCATCTCCTTGAGCTTGTGCTCCCATTCGCCGGTGAGCTCGGGCTTGCTCAGTTCCTCGATGCCCAGTCCGCGGAGCAGGGCGATGAGCATGAAGGCCTTGCCCGTGGGCTGCAGTTCGTTGCCGTTGCGGTGGAGGTATTCCTCGTCGACCAGACCCTCGATGATCGAGGCGCGGGTGGCCGGGGTGCCGAGTCCCCGGTCGGCCATGGCGGAGCGCAGCTCGTCGTCCTCGACGAGCTTGCCGGCACCCTCCATGGCGCCCAGCAGGGTCGCCTCGTTGTAGCGGGGCGGGGCCTTGGTCTGGCTCGCCTTCTGTTCGATCGCCTCGGTGCGCACCCGCTCGTCGGGCCTCACGGGCACCAGGTTGGCGGTGGTCTCTTCACCCTCGTTCTGGGCCTGGGCCTCGCGGCCGTAGATCTCGAGCCATCCGGCCTTGACCAGCACCTTGCCCTCGGTCTTGAAGGGCTCGCCCTCGACCCGGGTGATGCGGGTGGTGATGAGGTACTCGGCCGCGGGGTAGAACACCGCCAGGAACCGCTTGGCCACCATGTCGTAGATGCGCGCCTCGATGTCGCTCAGCCCCTTGGGCTCCACCGTGGTGGGGATGATGGCGAAGTGGTCGCTGACCTTGGCGTTGTTGAAGATGCGCTTGTTGGGACGCACCCAACCCTGGTCGAGGATGGTGGCGGCGAAGCGGCCGTAGCCGGCGCCGTTCATGGTCTCGAGCACGCTCCGGGCGGTGCCGAGGTAGTCTTCGGGCAGCGCGCGCGAATCGGTACGCGGGTAGGTGAGCACCTTGTGCCGCTCGTACAGCGCCTGGGCGATTTGCAGCGTGCGGGAGGCCGAGAACCCGAACCGACGGTTGGCCTCCCGCTGGAGGGTGGTCAGGTCGAAGAGGGCGGGGGCGAGTTGACTGCTGGGCTTGCTCTCCTCGGTGACCACGCCCGGCTTGCCCAGGCACCGATCGCGGATGGCGGCGGCCTTGTCGGCCTCCCAGATCCGCTCGGCGCGGAGGGCTTCGTCGGCCTCCTTGCCCGAGGGCTTGGTGAACCGTTCGTCGAACCACCGGCCGACGTATTGCCCGGCCTCGCAGCCGAAGGTGGCATGCAGCTCCCAGTAGTTGCGCGGAAGGAACCGGCGGATCCTCTCCTCGCGCTCCACCAGGATGGCCAGGGTGGGGGTCTGCACCCGGCCGACGGTGGTCTTGTTGAAGCCGCCGCCCTTGGAGTTGAAGGCCGTCATCACGCGGGTGCCGTTGATGCCGACCAGCCAGTCGGATTCGGACCGGCAGGTGGCCGCGGCGGCCAGGGGCTGCATTTCCTGGTCGGAGCGCAGGCGATTGAACCCGTCGCGGATGGCCGCAGGGGTCATCGACTGCAGCCACAGGCGGCGGATCGGTTGCCGGGCCTGGGCGTACTGGGTGATGTAGCGGAAGATCAGTTCACCCTCGCGGCCGGCGTCGCAGGCGTTGACGAGGGCGTCGACATCCTTGCGCTTGATGAGCTTCTGAAGGGTCTTGAGCTTGGCCTCGGACTTCTCGCGGGGCTGGAGGTCGAAGTGCGGGGGAATGACCGGTAGCGCATTGAAACTCCACTTGCCCTTCTTGGCCTCAAAGGCCTCCGGGGCGCGGATCTCGAGCAGGTGACCGACGGCCGAGCCGATGATCTGGTCGTCCCGCTCGAAGTAGTCGTCGACCCGCTTGAAGCCCCCCAGGGCCTTGGCGATGTCCGCGGCGACGGACGGCTTTTCGGTGATGACGAGCGTTTTACCCATGGAAGGAGTGGTCGTGACCTCTACCTTTCGGATCCGGTCCCGGGCAAGGAGTTCTTTCGGTGTTCTTTTGGTGGCCGCGCCCGGATTGCCGACCCGGGCAGACGTCGGACCGGCTCCGGTATTCGTTGCGATGGCCCCTGTTCTCGCCAGGAAGTTCAACGGAACGGTGCCGATCGGCTGGCCATGGGGCGGTGGTCGGCCTAGATTGCGGCGATGCGTGTCACCAAGCTCCTGCACACCCGCTACCGGCTCGACGATCTCGAGCGTTCCGTCCGCTTCTACAAAGACGTGCTGGGACTGGAGGAGGTCCGCCGGCACAAATCACCCCGGGGTTCCGAGCTGGTCTTCCTCAAGGCGCCCGAGAGCGATGAAACCATCGAACTGTGCCATTTTCCATCGAGCGGCCCGGTTCAGGTGCAGGCCGACCTGACCCACTTGGCCTTCGAGGTGCCGAGTCTGGAGGCCTTCGGCCGGCACCTGGCCTCCCTGGGGCTCCGCTACAGCGACGGCCCCACCTACAAGCCGGACGGCTCGGGCGGCTTCGCCTTCATCGACGCCCCCGAGGGGTACGAGGTCGAGCTGATCCAGCGCTCCCCGGCGGCGGCAGCCGGAGCGACCACCTACTAAAGCCGCCCGCCAACGGGCTTGTCTCCTGCCTCGGATGGAATTCACGGCATGCCAGCACCGGTGGGTCTTCCCACGCCCGGCGATGGTCATGGGCATCCTCAACGTCACGCCGGATTCCTTCAGCGACGGCGGCCGGTTCCTGGACGCTGCGCACGCGGTGGACCGGGCGCTGGAGATGGTCGCCGAGGGGGCCGAGTTCATCGACATCGGCGGGGAGTCTACCCGGCCGGGTGCGGCACCGGTCGACGAGGCCGAGGAACTCCGGCGGGTGCTGCCGGTGGTCCGCGCGCTGGCCGACCGCTCGGCCGCGGTGATCTCCGTCGACACGCGGAAGGCCGGCGTGGCCCGCGCGGCGCTGGATGCCGGGGCCAGCCTCATCAACGACGTCGAGGCCAGCCGGTCCGACCCCGGGCTGTGGCGTGCCGTGGCGGCGGCCGGGGCCGGTTATGTGCTCATGCACATGCAGGGGCGGCCGGAGACCATGCAGGCGGCCCCCGCCTACGGCGACGTGGTCGACGAGGTGGGTGGTTTCTTCCGGGAGCGGTTGACCCGACTCCAGGATGCAGGCGTCCGGCCAGGGCAGGTGCTCCTGGATCCCGGGATCGGCTTCGGCAAGGGCCTTGACCACAATCTGGCGTTGATCCGAGGTTTGAAGATGCTTTCCGGTCTCGGACGGCCGATGCTGTTGGGCGTTTCCCGGAAGTCCTTCATCGGCCGGCTGTTCGGCGCCGAGCCGCACCAGCGCCTCGGGGCCTCGCTGGCCTGCGCGGTGTGGGCCGCGGGCTCGGGCGGCGGTGCCGTCTTCCGGGTGCATGACGTGGCGGCCACCGTCCAGGCGTTGCGGATGCGGGAGATCTTGGACAACCACCCGAACCCAGACGCCAAGAACCACACGCCTTGAATCCGCTGCTGCCATTCCTGCAGGCCGTCTGGCGACCCGCCCTCGAGATCGGGATCCTCGGGGTGGGGATCTATTACGTGTACCGGTTCATCAAGGGCACCCGGGGCCAGGCCGTAGTGACGGGCTTCGTCGTGGTGTTGCTGGTGCTCATCCTCGCGGTGCGCCTGCTGCGGCTCGATGTCCTCAATGCCATCCTCAACCAGATCCTGCCCTTCCTGGCGCTGGCCATCGTGGTGCTGTTCCAGCCCGAGATCCGTCGGCTGCTGGCCGAGGTGGGAAATCTTCCGCTCTTCAACAACCCCCAGGAGCAACGTGAGAACCTCGAGGTGGTGGTCGAGGCCGTCGACCGCATGGCTCCGGCGCGCATGGGGGCACTCATTGCCATCGAGCAGACCATCTCGCTGGCCGACATGGTCGAGTCGGGCATCCCCGTGGACTGCGAGGCGACGCCCGAGATGCTCGAGACCATCTTCTTCCCCAACAACGCCATCCATGACGGCGGAGTGGTCATCAAGGGGGACCGGATCCTCCGAGCCGGCGTCATCCTGCCCCTGACCCAGCGGGGGGATCTGCCCAAGTCGCTGGGCACCCGCCATCGCGCGGCCATCGGCCTGAGCGAAGAGACCGACGCGGTGGTGGTGGTGGTGTCGGAGGAAACCGGGGCCATCTCGTACGCCCACCGGGGCGTTCTCACCCGGGGCATCTCGGTCGAACAGCTCCGCGCCTTCCTGACCGAGGTGCTGGTGCGCCGGTCGGCCGCCCGGGCCGGGCTTCCCTGGTTGAAGCGTCTCTTCACCGGTCCTCCGGCCGGGGCACCGGCGAACGGAACCTCGGCGCCCGGAAACCCCGGCAACAATCCCGGCAACGGAATCCACTGACATGCCCTGGCGCACGCTCCTCCTTGAGAACCGGGCCCAGAAGTTGGGCTCCCTCGCCCTGGCCGCCCTGATCTGGCTGACGGTCCGCTCCAACCTCGGCATCGAGCGCCTGGCGTCCAACGACGGACTCCGGATCCGCGTCCTGGAGAACATCCCCGTCGGGGTCCTCGCCTCGGGCATGGGTGACAGCGGGGTTCAGATCCGCCCGTCGGTGGTCCATGTGGAGATCGAGGGCGACCCCGACGTCGTGCAACGCCTGACCCCGGGGGACCTCCAGGCCTATGTCAATCTCCTGGGTCCGGATGCCCCCCGGCAGGGCATGTTCCGGGTGAACGCCCGGGCGCCTGGCGTGCGCGTGGCCGCCGTGTTGCCCGAGTCGGTGCGGGTCGAGCGGGCGTCGAGGTAGGCTTCCCTTGGAAGGGGTCCCATGCCGATGGCTCTCGCCGCCCCGGTCGTTGCAACCCGCCTTGGTCGGCGGTCGATCCGGCCCCCCCTTGGCCATCCCCAAGATCCCTGCCCGCAGGCCTCCTCCAGGGTTTCGGGCTCCGGGGTTTCCGGACCGGCGCTCAGGGCTTCGGGATCTCGTTGAGCGTGTAGTAGGCCAGCGGGTGCAGCAGCGGCTGGCCCGACTTGGACCGCACGCCGGTGGGCTTGAGCTCGTGCAGATGGCCCACGTTCAGCGCGGTCTTGAGACGCACGCTGCGGCCGTCGGCAGCCACGGTCACCGACTCGATGGGCGGCGTGGTGGCGTCGACCTCGGGTGATCCGTAGTTGGCCTGATAGATGTAGGTGAAGGTGCGGAACTGGTACGACTCCGCCTTGCCGGCCGTCTCCGGGTCCACCGGCTCGGTGAAGGTCAGCTCGAACCCGTCGGGCTTCACGTGCATCTCGTGGATCTCGAAGGGTGTCTTGCCGCTCCAGTTCAGGCGTTGCAGGGCGAAGGGCTTGCCGCCGCGGGCACCCCAGCCGCGGTCGGTGCCGCCCACGAACATCGTGCCGTCGGCGGCCAGTTCGAGGCTGAGCGTGCCGCTGTCGAAGCCCTCCCGGAAGGGGAAGCAAGCCCCCTGATACACCCCGTTGACCTGCTCGAGATACACCCGCATGACCGTGCTCCACGTCTGGTCGCCGACGAAGAGCTGGTTGCGGAACGGGCCGAACCTGCCGGCGGTGCCGTCGTTCTGGATGCCCGAGGCACTCTGGCCCATCTTGTTGTAGGGGAACCCGATGGCCGGAGGCACGAACTCCGGGATCTTGGCCCGCTCGACGGGGATGCGGCTGTTGCTGGTGGGATCCTTCGGGCGCGGTCCCATGTTGGCGGCCTTCTCGTACCAGCGGTTGCCGGTGGGGTTGCCCACGAAGCCCCCGGGCTTGAGGTGCTTGAGCCAACAGGTGCCGTTCCACGGGCCCTGGTTGTCGGTGTAGAACATGTCGCCCAGATGGTTGGTGGCGATGCCCCCCGGCGAACGCAGTCCGCTGGTGGTCGGGATCGTCTTGCCCTCGGGGGTGATGCGCAGGGCCCAACCGCGGTACGGGTTCTCGCTAGTGAAGGAGCCGGTCAGGCAGAGGATCACCCAGAGGTTGCCGTCGCGGTCGAACTTCGAGCCGAAGGCGTACTCGTGGTAGTCGCCGTTGATGCCCCAGCTGTCGGCCACGGTCTCGAAGAGGTCGGCGCGCCCGTCGTGGTTGGTGTCCTTGAGGCGGGTCAGTTCGCCGCGTTGGGTGGCATAGATCCATCCGTCGCCGCGGGTGGTCAGGCCCAGCACCTCGTGAAGGCCCGAGGCGAAGCGGGTGAACTTGGCCTTGGCGGGATCCTTGTCGAAGGCGTTGTCCACGAACCAGATCTCGCCCAGGCGCGTCGACACGGCGATGCGCTGGTCGGAGAGCACCTGAATGGCCCCGGCCTCGAGCACCACGCCTTCCGGCACGGGCAGCGTGGTGATGGGGTAGTATTCGGCCTCCTGCTCGGCCTTGGTGGCCGCGAGCGCTGGCAGGGTGGCCGCGAGCCCGAGGGTGGCGATGAGCGCGGCAGGATTCAGGAACGTCATGGAATCGAGAGGAAGGGGTTGCGTCGTGGTTCGGGGGGCTCGGGCGTTGCTCACCAGGTCATCTCTACGCGGAGTTCCCGGATGTTCGGTTCGAGGGGGACGCGGAGTTCATCGCCGACCACGGCGGCCTTGGCGCCGGGGCCGACCTGGATCACCAGGCCGCCCTCGACCTTGAACCCATCGCCGGTCGGCTGGATGGCCCCCTTGGCCAGGCGCAGCGTCAACGGCCGTTCGGGCGTGCCCTGGAAGCGGAAGGTCCGCACCAGGGTCATGTCGACGCCGCCCGGTTTGGCCTGGGGGGCCTCCTCGATGGTCACGCCGGCGACCTGATAGCGGAAGGTGGGTTGCTGGCGCGCATCGAGGCGGTACCCCAGGAACCGGCTGCCCGCGTCGATCGCACCTGGCCAGGGGGCCGTGGCGGAGGGCAGGGTGGCGAAGGCCGGACCGTCGGGCAGGCGGATGCGATGATCGCCCAGGGGCGGCTCATAGCCCACGCCGCGATCGGTGCTGTGGCGGGCCATGTCGATGAAGGACCCTTGCCACAGCAGGGCTAGGCGCAGGTTCTGCGCGTCGAAGGCGAGGTTGGCCCGTTCGGGATAGCCCACGCCGATGGCGCGCGGGCCGGCTCCTTCGAGGAAGTTACGGTAGATCACCGCCTCGTCATCGACCACGATCTCCTTCTTGCCGCGGATGAGCCCGGCCGGGATCTCGGCCTTGGGCCCGTCGGCGAGGTAGGCGTAGATCGAGCGGATCTGGCCCGAGGTGTCACCGTTGAGGATCTTGGTGTTCACCGCCTTGCCCTCGGGCCAGAAGGTCGGCATGCGGGTGCCCGGGCGCAGGGCGGCCGGGTTGGGCAGGTAGCGCTGCAGCCACTCCCACTCGAGGCGCTCGCCCATCTTGTCGAGCGCCAGGGCGGGGATGCCCATGGAACCGTGAGTGGTGAAGGTGTGGCACGAGACGCAGCCGAGGCCATCGCGGCCGACGAGCTTCCAGCCGATCTTGGCGTCCTGCGGGGTGATCGCGGGTGCCGGAGTCGCCGTGGCCGGGGTGTCGATGCGCTTCAATTGGGCCGCCAGGGCATGGACCTTCGGCCCGAAGACGGGCATGCGCGTGGCCATGTAGGGCCGCACCTTGGTGCCCTGGGCGAGCACCTGCTCGAGGGCCGCCATCTTGAGCTTGCCGCCCACGCCGGTGAGGTGCGGCGGGATGCGGCCTTCGTCGCCCAGGTCGGCCTCGCCCACCACCGTGAACCAATCGGACCGGCCCGAGGCGGCCGGTCCACCCACGTCATTGCGCGAATGGCAGGCCAGGCAGTTGAACTGGGCGAGGGTCAGCTCGACCTGGCCGTGTCCGGGCTTGGAGGCCTTCTGGGCCTCGGCGGGGTTGCGCAAGGTCTTGCGGAGGCTGGCCCGGTCGGCGGCCGAGAGGTCGAAGCGGGGGGCCTTGGCCGGCGGAAGATCCGACAGACAGCCTTCCTGGGTGCGGAGCGCGAGTTGGACCATGGGCTTGGACTTGCGAGCCGGGACCGGACCGATCGCATCGGTCACCGCGTGGCAGGCGGCGCAGTTGAGCGCGACGAACTGCTGGCGGCCGGCCGCCACCTTGGCCGGGTCCAGCGTGAACTCCTCCCAGTCGATCGGCCGCACCGATTGGCCGCCGTGCTTGAGCCGGTCGGCGGGGATCGGGCTGCGCTTCTCGCCCGGCGGGGCCCAGTCGACGCGGAACTCCGTTTCGCCGCCGCCCTGGAAGAAGGCCACCTCCAGCTCATGCAGGCCGGCCTTCAGGGTCAGGTTGCCGTTCTTCTCGGCGGCCGGATGGACCCCGTCGTTGTTGAGCAGGGGCTTGCCGTCGATGGAGAGCTGCGAACCGTCGTCCGACCGGATCCAGAAGCGGTACTTGCCGTCGGCGGGGATGTCGAGGAAGCCGGAGAAGCGCACGCCCCAGTTCTGGTTCGGGTGGGGCAGGCTCAGGTCGAGCGCCGCCGACACGCCGGTCGACTTCGGCGTCATCGCCAGCAGCTGGGCCACGGAGTTGGCCGCGCCCTCGAAGAATTCATGGGCCAGGCCGTCGATGAGGGTCGGGTTGGGGGCCGGCACCGAGGGGGCGGCCACCTGGTCGCGCAGGAGGTAGACGGCGATCGCGCCGGCCTCGGCCGGGGAAAGGTTCATGGAGGGCATCCGACCCGATGGACGGTGCACCAGCGGATCGCGCAGCAGCCGGGCCAGTTCCGAGGCCGGGTACTTCCGGGCGAGATCCCCCAGCGGCACCGATTGGGCCACCACGTCGCGGAAGGCCTCCTCGGTCACGCCCTCGGGCCGGGTTTCCGGCGCGTGGCAGGCCACGCAGCCGACGGTGTGGTAGAGCGCGCGGCCCTGGTCGATGCGGGCCGGGTCGGAGCGGAGGCCCGTGGGTTCGTTGGTCCGTCGGAGCGACACCAGGTAGTGGGTGAGCTCGTCCACCGTCTTGGTCTTCTGCGCGTCGGTCAGGCCGTGCAGGAGATCCGGCATGGAGGACCCGGGCTTGGAGCGGTGGGGCGACCCGAGCCACCGGCGCAGCCACGCCGTGGAGGTCAGCAGGGTGTCCCCGGTCAGCACCGGCGCCCCCTTGGGCGCGGCCCAGTCGGGCAGGGTCGCCGACGGGGGCAGGCCCCGTTCGCTGTGGCATGCCGCGCATTGCAGCTCGCCGATCAACAGGGTTCCGCGGTCCACGCCCTCGGGGCGCACCCCGGTGGGGATCGCCGCCAGGGACGGGAGCACGGCGGCGAACAGGGCGGCCGTCGCAGCGCCCAGGTCCGGCAAGCGTAGCAGGAAACTCATGGAAGTCAGTGGATGCTACGCCCGGGTGCCGGAGGCCGCCAAGATCGCAACGTGTTTCGCCTCCGGAATTTTTTCAGGGCGGCCCGTTGCCCGGGCCGCTTCCGGCGGACCGTTCTTTGGGCTTCCGTTCGGGGCCGTTCTTTCGCTTCCCTTGGCCCATGGGAGCCCAATGGAAGCAGGCGGGCCGCGAGGCGGCCGCGCAGAAGAAGGGTCAGATGGTCGGCAAGCTGACCCGCGAGATCATGGTCGCCGCCAAGATGGGCGGGGCCGAGATCGAGACCAACGCCCGCCTGGCCGCAGCCGTCGAGAAGGCCAAGAAGGCCAGCGTCTACAAGGACACCATCGAACGAGCCATCAAGAAGGGCGCGGGCCTGCTCGACGAGAAGGTCGATTTCGAGACCGTGTTCTACGAGGGCTTCGCTCCCCACAAGGTGCCGGTGATCATCGAGTGCCTCACCGACAACCGGAACCGCACGGCCCCGGAGATCCGCCACCTCTTCAAGGAAGGGCAGCTCGGCCAGCCCGGGAGCATGTCGTTCTTCTTCGACCGCATGGGCGTGGTCGAGGCCACCCACTCCGATGCCAAGCGCGATGCGGAGTCCGATGCCATCGAGGCCGGCGCCCAGAATCTGGAACCCCTCGACGGCGAGGAGATTCCCGAGGGACACCTCGGCACCCGGTTTCTGGCCGAGGTGAAGGACCTCGCCAGCGTCAGCAGCTGGCTCTCGAAGGCGGGCTGGAAGGTCATCGCCAGCGAGATCCGCTACGTGGCCAAGAACCCGGTCGAGCTTGGCGAGGCCGACAAGGCTCAGGTTTCGGAGTTCCTGAACGCCATCGACGACCACGACGATGTGCACCGCCTGTATGTCGGCCTGAAGTGAGCGGTCGCCGTCTGGCCGCCGGAGCGGGCCGGTGCCGCGCGAAGGCGGCCCACGGGGCGGGGCCTTGATCCGCCCCGGCTTCGCGCTACCGATACGGGGCGGGGCCGGATTTGAACGTTCCGGTCCCCTCGACGGTCAATCATTTGCGGACATCGGACATGAATGCCCCCTCTTCCGGCACCCCACGACGGGCCAAGCGCCCCCTCCCCGGGTTCCTTTCCCTGACCCTCGGCCTTGGCCTCCTCGCGGGGGCGATTCCCCGAGGCCTGGCACTGGCCCAGCAGGCCGACCCCGCCCGCAACGAGCCCTTGGACGTGCGTCGGGATGCCACCGTGGAGGCCATCGAGCGGGTCATGCCGAGCGTCGTCAACGTCGAGGGCTCGGCCGACATCGATCCCAACAGCGCCGAGGATCGGTTGATGGCCGAGTTCTTCGGCTGGCGGCTGCAGCGAGTCCAGGAGGCTGTGGTGAGCCGCGGTTCCGGTGTGGTGATCGACGAGGAGGGCTACGTGCTCACCAACGTGCACGTGGTCGAAGGGGTGAAGCGGGTCTTCGTGAAGTTCAACGACGGCTCGGAGCCCATCGAGGCCGAGCGCGTGGCCCTCAATGCCGCGAAGGACGTGGCCCTGTTGCGCCTCAAGGCCCCGGGCCGGAAGTTCAAGGCCGTCAAGTTCGCCAAGGACGACGACCTGCTGCTGGGTGAGACGGTCATCGCGCTGGGCAATCCCTTCGGTTACGCGGGCTCCGTCAGCCGGGGAATCCTCAGTTCGCGCGCCCGTCGGGGTCCGAACGAGGACGGTTCGCGGGGCGACCTCGACACGCTGGACTGGATCCAGACCGACGCGGCCATCAACCCGGGCAACTCCGGCGGGCCGCTGATCAACCTGCGCGGCGACCTCATCGGCATCAACGTGGCCACGCTGCGACCGCAGATGGGGGCCCAGGGCATCGGCTTCGCCATCCCCATCAAGCGGGTGAACCAGGCCCTGGCCGAGGTGCTCAGCGGCGAGACGGTGGGCCGATTCTGGTTCGGGGCCCGGCTGAAGGCCGCGACCCGCCCGCTGACCGTTCAGGCGGTGCAGTCGGGCAGTCCCGCCGAGAAGGCCGGGCTCAAGGTCGGAGACATCATCGCCGCGGTGCAGGGCGATCCGCCCAGCGGCATCATCGAGTTCAACCGCGCGCTGGTGAAGGTCGGCGACGCGCGCGAGATCCCGGTCACGGTCCGGCGGTCCGGGGCCACCAAGGAACTGCGGCTGCGCCTGATCGACGAGGCCGACTTCTTCAACAACGACTTCGTCTCGGCCCGGGCGGGCTTCAAGGTCGCACCGGTCCGCGGCGGCGGCTTCGTGATCCAGTCGGTCGATCCCAATGGGCCGGCTGCGGCGGCAGGTCTTCAGCGGGGTCACCTGGTCCGGGGGTTGGACCGGACCGAGTTCCCCGACGTCGTGGCGCTGGCCCGCCACCTGTTCAGCCGGCCGAAGGGGGCGACGGTCGAGGTGGGTGTGTTGGTGGACCAGCGCACGGCCCTCGGGGTCTACCGCCAGGCCGGCCTGGTCGAATTGAAGCTCCGCTGAAACCGGGATGAGTGCGGGGCCGATCCAAGGGCGCTGATCGTTGGGTCTGTGGCCCCACGAGGCCACTTACCTATTGACATAGTGGCCACCGAAGGCTACTTGTAATCACCATGAAAACCGAGCCATCTTCCGATCCATCGTCGGAGCGCATCCCCTCGGTTCGGTATCCCGATGCCGTTTCCGGCCGGCGATCCAAGGGCCGCCTTCTCCGTGAGGCCCTCCCAAACCCCAGCCAAGCGCCGGTCGTCAACGTGCGGGCCGCTAAGGATCGTCTGTCCAGCCTGTTGGAGCAGGTCTCCCGGGGCAATGAGGTCGTCATCACCAGCGATGGTCGCCCCAAGGCCCGACTGGTTCCGGTCCGCAACGAAGCCCGGCCCTACAAGGTCGACTGGGATTGGCTTGAGGTGCAACCCCTCGCTGGAGGCCCATCAGCCGAGGTCATCGTCGCCGCGGACCGTGCGGAACGGTGTCCATGATCCTCGGCCCAATCCCTCCTCGCGTGGTTGGGTCCCGGAGATTGGTCGGGTGAGTCGGCGCCGTGAATCCTTCCCGCACCTGCTTTTTGCGACATGTATCTCGATTCCTGCATCCTCGTGAAGCTGTTGGTCCGCGAGCCTGACAGCGCCTACTACGCCCGGCTCGTCGATGGGAATCCGGTCAGCTCCTCGCTCCTGGCCTTCACCGAGGTCTGGTCGGCCCTCCTTGCCCGGGAGAGGGCCGGACATCTGGGCGAGCGGATGCGCCTCGGAGCTTGGCAGCGGTTCGAGCGGCAGGCGGACGACCGCCTCATCGATCTCGTGGCCGTCTCCGAGACGGTCGTGCGGCGGGCGCATTGGATCCTCGGCCGCGTGCACCCGAAGGTCCCGCTGCGATCCCTCGACGCCCTCCACCTGGCGACCGCAGACCAGTTGCAGGACTGGCCGCTGGTCACCAGCGACCAGCGCCTCCGCGAGGCGGCCCTGCACCTGGGCTACCCCATCAGTGACCTCCCGTGCGATCCATCCATGGTCTCTTGACTTGGTTGCGCCCGGCCCTTCCGCTCGCTGCGGGCCTGCCCGGTGGTCGGCCAGGACCGACAGCGGTGGGTCCTGTCGGCTCGGGCGGGGGTTGCGCCGGGGTTTTGTGTTCCTGCAGCAGGTCTTCCCGGGGTAGCTTCCGGCGCTCCGGAACCGATGTCTGACGCCACCCCCATGATCGAGGTCCACGACCTCACGAAACGCTACCCGGGTCGCACCGCAGTGGACGGGATCTCCTTCACCGTGGGGCGGGGCGAGGTCGTGGGGTTCCTGGGACCCAACGGGGCGGGCAAGTCCACGACCATGCGCATCCTGTCGTCGTTCATGCCGGCGACCAGCGGCACCGTGCGCATCGCCGGGTTCGACGTGTTCCACCAGCCCGACGAGGTGCGTCGGCGCATCGGCTACATGCCCGAGAACAATCCCCTGCATGTGGACATGAGGGTACGCGATTACCTCAAGTTCCGGGCCCGGCTCAAGGGGCTGGGGATCGGCCGCAGCCGGCAGCGCGTCGACCGGGTGATCGAGCAGTGCGGGCTCAGGGACGTGGAGAGGCGCATCATCGGCCAATTGTCCAAGGGGTACCGCCAGCGCGTGGGACTCGCCGACGCCCTGGTGCATGAGCCCGACCTGATCATCCTCGACGAGCCGACGATCGGCCTCGATCCCCACCAGTTGAGGTCGGTGCGTGCCCTCATCAAGGAGCTGGGCCGCGCGCACACGGTGCTGCTGTCGACGCACATCCTCAGCGAGGTGGAGGTCACCTGCTCGCGGGTGCTGGTGCTGCACCAGGGGCGCATCCTCGCGGCCGACCGGGTGGAAGACCTCGAGAGCCGCTTCAGCCAGGACGGCCGGGTGGTGGCCGAGATCGCCGCCACCCCGGAGGCCCTCCGGGAGGCCTTCCGCGACCTGCCCGAGGTGGCCCGCCTCGAGATCCAGGCCGCCGCCGGCGACTTCCAGCGCGTGGCGCTCACCCCGAGGGCCGGCGAGGACCTGCGGCCGCTGGTCTTCGAGCAGGTGCGCCAGCACGACTGGGCCCTGCGCGAGCTGACCCGCCCACGGCTTTCGCTCGAGGACATCTTCATCCAGCTCACGCAGCGCGGGAAGGGGGGAGGCAACTGACATGGGCGTCTTCCTGACCCTGGTCCGCCGGGAACTCGGCGCGGCCTTCAACTCGCTCATCGGCTACGTGGTGGTGGCCATCACCCAGCTCCTGGCCGGTTTCGGGCTCATGGGCATCGTCCAGCGGCTCAATTCCGACCGCACGCCCTCGCCCATCCCCGAGATCTTCTTCGCCGACGGCATTGTGTTCTGGCTCATCCTCATCCTGACCACGCCGGTCATCACCATGCGCACCTTCGCCTCCGAGCGGGCGCTCGGAACCTACGAGGCGCTCATGACCACGCCGGTCGGCGAGTGGCAGGTGGTGCTGGCCAAGTACGCCGGGGCCCTGGTCTTCTTCCTGCTCAGCTGGGCGCCGCTGGTCGGCGTTCTGGTGCTCCTGAGGCAGTTGACCCAGCAGCCGCAACTGCTCGACCCGTGGGGGATGTGCGGCGTGCTGACCGGCATCGCCTGCATCGGCTCGACCTTCCTGTCCATCGGGGTCTTCGCCTCGTCGCTCACCCGCAGCCAGATCATCGCCGCGATGACCTCGCTGCTCCTGGGCATCGGACTCTGGACCTTGAGCTTCTCCCAGACCGACACCACCGGCGACCGGCTGGGCCGCCTCATGGACCACCTGTCGGTGACGCGCCACATGCAGGACTTCGCCCGCGGAGTCGTCGATGGGCGGGCCCTGGTGTTCCATTTCAGCGTCAGCCTGTTCTTCCTGTTCCTCACCCAGCGGGTGATCGAGATGCGGAGGTGGCGATGAGCGGGTCCGATCTTCAGGCGTCGGGTGGGCGTCCGAGCTATGAGCCGGGCCGCCGTTGGTCGGCGGGGTTCAATGCGCTGGTCGGTGCGGTGGCCCTGCTCGCGATCGTGGGCATGGTCAACTACCTGGCGGCCACCCGACTCCAGTGGCGCCACGACTGGGGTGCCGCGCAACGTCCGCGCCTGTCGCCGCTCACCGTGGCCACCCTCGGGGCGATGACCAACGAGGTGACGGCGGTGGTCCTCTTCGACCCGGCCTCCGACCTCTACCGCCACGTGGTCGGACTGCTTCGCGAGTACGCCCTGCAGGCGCCGCGCATCCGCGTGCAACTCGTCGACTACGTGCTTGACGCGGCCCTGGCGACGGCCATCAAGACCCGCTTCGACCTGGGGGCCAACTCGGGAGACCTGGTGGTGTTCGATGCGGGCGGCGGCCGCTTCCGCACCGTCGACGACTCGGAGATGTCCACCTACGACGCGGACGTGAAGGGCATGATGGCCGGGCGCAGCCAGGAGATCCGCCGGGTGGCCTTCCGGGGCGAGGCGCTGTTCACCGCCGCCCTCGCCAGCCTGGCCGAATCCGCCGGCAGCCGGGCCTACTTCCTGCGCGGGCATGGCGAGAACGACCCGGCCTCCGACGACGAGAGCCGGGGTCATTCGCGCCTGGTGCGGCTCCTGTCCGAGAAGAATGTCGAGTCCCGGGCCGTCACCAACCTGCTCTCCGGCGTGCCCGACGATTGCAGCGTCCTCGTCGTGGCGGGACCGGTGCAACCGCTGATGTCCTCCGAGGTGGCCGAGATCTCCCGGTATCTGGCCCGGGGTGGGCGCGTGCTGGTCACCGTGCCGCTCGAGACGCTGCGGCGACCGGGCCACCTCGAGGGCATGCTTGAGGAGTGGGGGGTTTTCCTGCCGTCCCAGCTGGCCAATGACGAAAAGAAATCGCCCCGGGGTTTCGACGTGGTCGCCGAGGCCTTCGGCTCGCATCCGATCACCTCGCCGCTCACCCGTGCCGGCGCCAAGGTGCATTTCCAGGCCCCCCGGGTGGTGGTGCCGATCCCCGCCAACCGCCTGCCGGCCGACGCGCCCAAGGCCACGGCGTTGGTCTTCACTGGGCCCGAGGGTCGCACCCTGTCGGAGTTCGATGGCCGCGACTTCTCCTTTGTCGAGGGGCAGGACCGGCGCGGGGAGATCCCCATGGCCGTCGCCTCCGAGAAGGGTGGGGTCAGCGGCCTCAGCGCCGGCCGTGGCACCGCCCGGCTGATCGTCATCGGCGATGCCGCCCTGCTGGCCAACCGTCCCCTCAACAGCGGCAGCAATCGCGACTTCGCCGCCCTGTGCATCAACTGGCTGCTCGATCGCCAGCAATCGATGGCCATCGGGCCCAGATCCATTTCCGAATACCGCCTCGACCTCACCCCGCCCCAGATGCGTCTGCTCAACGGGGTCCTTCTCGGCGCCCTGCCGGGAGGGGTCCTGACGCTGGGCTTCCTGGTCTGGGCCCGGAGGCGCGGATGAGGCGATCTCACCCATGAACGGTCGTACCACACTCGTGCTCGTGCTGCTGGCCCTCCTGCTCGGGGGATGGCTGGCGGTGACCGAGCGCCGTGATCAGGTGCGGGTGGCCGGCGCGGCCGGGGCGGTGACCTTCCGCCGGCCCGACCCGCGCGAGGTGGTCTCGGTCGAGATCCTCCGCTCCAACGCCGCCATCCGCCTGGAGCGCACCAACACGGTCTGGTTCCTCCGGGCACCCATCACGTATCCGGTCCAGTCCATCGGGGTGGAGCGGTTGTTGGAGGCCTTGGGCAACCTGGTGCCGCGCTCGCACCTGAGCGGCGCCGAGGTGGCCACCCAGCCCGGGGCCATGGCCGCCTTCGGCCTCGAGAGGCCCGACGTGCTGACCCTGCGTACCCGGGAGGGCATGAGCATCCTCCGCCTCGGGGGGCGTACCCCGCTGGGCAACCAAGTGTATTTCCAGCAGGTGGGCCAGGACGGGGTGTTCACCGCCGATGCCGCCTTGCTGGAGGCGCTGCCCGCTTCCGTGGACGCGTGGCGCGAACGCCGCCTCTTCGATGGCGACCGGCTTGCCTTCGACCGCTTCGAGGTGCTTGGAGACACCGAGTTCGAGGTGTCGGTGGCGACCAACGGCGTGTGGGGTCTGGTGCGCCCCCTGGTGGCCCGGGCCAACGAGGACCAGATCCGCCGTCTGCTCACCGAGGCGGGCGATTCGGTGGTCTCCACCTTCGTCAGCGATCCCCCGGCCCGGGCCGGCGACGAGTTCGGCCTGTCGAAGCCCGTCGCCCAACTGGTGCTCAAGCAGGGTGCCCGCGAGATCCTGCGCTTGCAGTTCGGAGCGTCGCCGACCAACGCGTCGGGCGAGGTCTTCGTCCGGCGGTCCGATTTCGGCAACGTGGTCCGGATCACCAACGCCGTGCTCGAGGCGCTGCGGCGCCCGCTGGCCGCCTACCGGGACCGCCGTCTCATGCCGTCCATCGCCGGGCTCCAGCGTCTCGAGGTCCGGGCCGGCGACGAGCCGTTCACGCTCGAGAGGGTGGGCACCAACTGGTGGGTCGTCTCGCCGCGGCGGTTCCAGGCCGACGGTCCGTGGGTGCGTGAGACCTTCCAGCGGTTCATGCGCCTGCGCATCGACGATTTCCTGGACGACCTCGGCACCGATCCGGGCAGGTACGGCCTGGCCCAGCCCGCGCGCGACTACGCCTTCCATGTCGGCGCCTCCAACGCCGCACCGGTCCTGCTCACGCGGTTGAGCCTCGGCGTGCCGCTGGGGGATGGGCGCCGGTTGGCCGTGCGCCGCTCGGACGAACCGGCCATCTACGGCATCGCCGCCGGTGACCTCCAGATCCTGCCGGTGTCGGCGACGCAGTTCCGCGACTGGAGCCTCAACCCCAGCAATGTCGTTCAGGTCGAGATCCGCCAGCAGGGCCGAACCCGCGTCCTGAAACGCAACGCCCTCGGGCGCTGGGAAGGGGTTGCCGCCGCGCAGGGCGTGCTCTCCGACCCGGCCATCGACGAGGGGCTCCACCGCATCGGGCAGGCGCCGATCGGCCGGTTCCCGGTGCCCAATGACGCGGCCCTGAAGCAGTTCGCCTTCGACCAACTCGACCACGCCCTGACGCTGACGTTGGCCGAAGGGGGGCCATTCCGCACCCTCCGGCTGCGCTTCGGTGGTCGCAATGCGGTGAACCAATTTGTCTGGGCGGCCTTCGACCCCGGGGAACCCGCGATCCTGACCCAGTTCCCGCTGGGCCTGTACCAGGAGTTCATCGGGCCCTGGTTCAGCGCCCCGCCCACCACCCCCAGCGACGCCAAGCCGTGAACCCCGCCGACGGCACGGACACCGGGACCGGCCCGGGGCGCCGGATGATCTGGCACCGACACCGGTGGCCCCGACGCTGCCTGCGTGTCGGGCGCTGGATGGTGTACCTCGTGGTGGCGGCGGTGGCCGCCTTCGTCCTGTACCTCAACCGGGTTGGCATCCCCGAATCCCTCAAGGATCGGCTCCTCGTGACGCTCCGGGAGCGTGGGGTGGAGATGCAGTTCGAGCGGATCCGATTCCGGACGACCCGCGGCATCGTCGCCGAGCGGGTCACGCTGGGGCGACGGGGGGACCTGGGCGGCGAGCAGTTCCGGGCCGAGGAGGTCCAGTTGGGGCTCGACTGGTGGAGGGTGTTGACCTTGCAGCCCGAGGTCACCGGGTTGCGGATCCGCCAAGGCGCCGTCTCGATCCCGCTGGTCGAGAGCAATCGGGTGGTCACCCGCTTCGAGTTGGACGGTGTCGAGGCCCTCCTCCGGCTGGAGGGGCCCGAGCGCTGGGTGGTCGAGGACCTCCAGGCACGCACGGGGGTGGGATCGCTCCGGGCCTCCGGCGTGCTCGAGAATCCCTCGTGGCTCCGGGCCCGCCCCAGGACGCCCGGTTCCGGTGATTCCCAGGCCTGGCGGTCCACCTTGTTGCGGGTGCAGCGCACGCTCGAGGAGTTCGGGTTCCGCACCCCGGCCGAGCTGGGCGTGCGATTTCGGAGCGATCTCAGCCGGCCGGCCGATTCGTCGGCCGAATTGACCCTGGGAGCCGGCGAGGTGACTTGGAAGGGGCGCTCCTTCGGGCGGTTGACGCTCGAGGCGCGTGCCACCCCCCGGGTGGGGCATCCCGGGCAACTGGCCTTGAACACCCGTTGGCAGGTCGATGGCGTGGTGGCCGCCGAGGGCACCCTCGGATCCCTGCGGGGCTCCATCGACGTAGTGCAACCCGTCGACGCGGTCCTTCCCGACCGGGCCGACTGGCGCCTGGAGGTCGAGGCCCTGCAGACGCCGCGATTCCGCCTCGCCGGGGCCACCCTCGAGGGCGTTTCCGGGCGCGTGGCCTCCAACGCCGTCCCGCTCCAGCCCTGGGATCCCCGTCAGCCGGTTCACAGCGAGGGGCCGCCGGCGCCCCGATTCGAGTCCACCGTGCGTCTGGCCGTCCGCGGGATGTCGGCCGGCAACCCGGACATCCGTCTCGACGAGGCGACGGCGGCCATCGTGGTGGAGCACGGCCTCCCGGGTTGGCACCGGGCACGCCTGGATCTCCGTGGTCCCGGGGTCCGGACGCCTTGGCTCGAGACGGGCCCGCTGGAGCTATGGCTGACGGCCATCCCCCGGAGGATTGCCGAGGTTGCCGACGACCCTTCGTTCTGGCGCTGGGTGCGGCCGTTCCGTGTCGACGGCGACCTGCAGGCCTCGGCGGTGCGGCATCCCCGGCTGGTGCTGGACCAGGTCCAAACACGGCTCCGCGTCGAATCCCCGGTCGTCCGATTGGACGACGTGCGCATCGATCTCCTGGGTGGCACCGTGGCCGGGCGGGTGGAGTGCGGGATCGACAGCCGTCGCCTCGGCGTGCGGGCGACATCCTCGGCGCATCCCACCGGCGTCATCCCCGTGCTGACACCGGCGGGGCAGCGATGGCTGGGGCAGTTTTCATGGCCGACCAACGAGGCCCCCCGGATCCAAGCCGAGCTGGGCTTGGTGCTGCCGCCATGGACCGAGCCGAAACCCGACTGGCGTGGAACCGTGTTGCCGACCGTCACCATCGCCGGCTCGGCCACGGGGGGGGCTTTCCGCTTCCGGGGCATCTCGGGTGCCTCGGCCGAGGGCCGCTTTACCTACACCAACCGGGTCTGGCGGATTCCGTCCATGACGGTGGTCCGACCCGAGGGCCGCGTCGCCTTCGAGTACGAGGGGCACGAGGTCACCCAGGATTACCGCTTCCGGATCGACTCCGGCATCGATCCCATGATCGTGAAGCCGCTCATTCCCGAGCCCAAAGCCCAGCGGGTGTTCGACGACCTGAACTTCGGCCAACCGCCCCGGGTCACCGGCGAGATCCGTGGGCGATGGTTCTCGCCCGAATTGACGACCGTGCAGGTCGCGGTCGCCGCCACCAATGTCACGTACCGGGGTGAGCACGTCGACTCGGCCCAGGCGAGGCTCGGGTATGGCGGCGGCTTCCTGTCGGTGGGCGATGCGCGCGTGCGCGACGGTTCGCAGTGGGTGACGGTCGACGGGTTCGCCTACGATGCGGCCGCCGGATTGATTTCCTTCACCAACGCGGTCAGCACCTTCGCCCCCTGGCGCGTCACCCGCTCGATCGGGCCATTCGTCCACAAGACCATGTCGCCCTACGAGTTCGTCGAGCCGCCCCTCGTCCACGTCAACGGGGTGATCGGTGTGCGGGGGGATTCCTCGCGCAACGACATCCGCTTCGATGCCGAGTCGACCGGCACCTTCCGGTGGTGGAAGCTCCAGGCCAAGGGCATCCAGACGAGCGTGCTGTCCATCGGCAGCCGTCTCCACGTCACCAACATCAACGCCGGTTTCCATGGTGGTCGGCTGCGCGGGGGGCTGGAGTTCGAGCTCGGCAGGGACGAGGCCAACCGGCTGAAGATCGACACCGAGTTGGAGGACGTGGAATTGGGGGCCTTGGTGGCGGACCTGTCCGAGCGGACCAACCGGCTGGAGGGCCGGCTCTCCGGGACCTTCCGCGTGGAGGATGGACAGACGTCCGACCCGGCCACGTGGACGGGCGGGGGAAGGGCCACCCTGCGCAACGGCTTCCTGTGGGGGTTCCCGGTCTTCGGCGTCTTCTCCTCCATGCTCGACGGCATGTCCCCGGGGCTGGGCCAGGCCCGTTTCACCGAGGGCACCGCCAACTTCACCGTGGCCGAGGGCTCGGTCCGCACCCGCGACCTCCAGATGAAGTCGCCCTCGATGTCCCTCGGATACTCCGGGTCGGTCACCTTCGACCGCAGGATCGACATGGTGGTCCAGGGCTCGATGTTTCGCCGGGTCCCGTTGCTGGGTCCCGTGGCCTCGATCGCCTTGTCGCCGCTGGAGAAACTCTTCGAGTACCGCCTCGGCGGCACCCTCGAGGAACCGGTCACCGGTCCGGCGCATGTGCCCTCGCTGCTGCTGTTTCCATTCCGCCCGTTCGGCACCCTGAAGGACCTCCTGCCCGAAGAGCGTCGGCCGAATCCCCCGACCGGGCCAGCGCCCTTCCCGACGGCTCCGTCCGCTCCGTCGCCGAAGCCATCCGTCCCACCCCAACCCTAGCCCAGGCATCCCTTTTGTTTCTTCCGATGAACCGAACCGAACTCATGGCGTTCCCCGACACTGGAACCCTGGTCCAGCAGGTGGCCGGCCGATGGCTCGACGCGGTGGAGGCCTCGGCGGCGGGGGGCCAGCCCTTCCACGTGGCGTTGCCGGGAGGCCGGGTCGCGGGCCGATTCATGGCCGCGGCGCAGGCGCTCGGGGCGTCGAGGGGCACCCGTTGGGGGCATGTCCAGTTCCACTGGGGCGATGAGCGCTGCGTGCCGCCGGACCATGCCGACAGCAACTACCTCCTGGCCCAGACGGCCTTGCTGGACCCGGCCGGAATCCCGGTCGACCACCGGCATCGCCTGCGCGGCGAGCTGCCGCCGGAGGAGGCAGCCCACCTGGCCGAGGCGGAACTGGCGCGGGTGACCGGCACGCCGGCCTCGGGCGTGCCGGTGCTGGACCTGATGTTCCTCGGCATGGGCGAGGACGGTCATGTGGCCTCGCTCTTCCCCGGGGCGCCGAAGTCGGTGACGAACTCGGACCGTTGGGTGCTTCCGGTCGTCGGCCCGAAGCCGCCGCCGCAGCGGTTGAGCCTCACCTTCCGGGTCCTCGCCGCTGCGAAGGAGGTCTGGGTGCTGGCCTCGGGCGCCGGCAAGGAAGAGGCGCTTGCCCAGTCGCTGCGACCCGGCGGGACCACGCCGCTGGCCCACTTGATCTCGCTGCGGGAACGCACGAGCCTCCTGACGGATCTCCCGCTGCCCTCCTGATCGTCCGGCCCACGCGCGTCGCCGCACATCGGGGCTCGCCGGGTCCCGACCTGATCCGAATCCATGGCCTCGAACCCCACGGACCCATCCCCGCGGATTCCCCCCGTGCTGATCCTTGCTGTGATGGCCTCCGGGGCTGCGGCCTTGGGCCTTCAATTGGGCTGGATGCGCCTGTTCTCGCTGGGGCTCGGCCAGGAACTGCCCTCCACCCTCGGCGTGCTGACGGCCTTTTTCGGAGGGCTGGCGGCCGGTTCGCGCTGGGGAGGGCGCCTGCTGGAACGCCTGCCATCGGCGGCGGTCCGTTGCGCCGTGCTGGAGGTACTGACCGCAGGGTGGGCCCTGTTGACCCTGATGCTTCTGCCCAGGGTCACCGAGGCCTCATGGCGGTGGCTCGGCCCGGCCCCCGGGGCGGCCCTCCACGGGACGGCAAGCCTGCTTGTGCCCCTGGTGGTCTTGTTTCCGGCCACCCTGAGTCTGGGCGCCATGATGCCGGCGATGGAGCGGTTGCTCTCGGCATTCCGGGCCGATGAAGCGCGGGTGGGTCCCCTGTATGGGGTCAACACCCTGGGCGCGGTGCTCGGCGTTGTGACCTCGGTCCTGTGGGTGCAACCCCGGTGGGGACTGGCGGGCTCGGTGACGCGGTACGCCGGGCTCCAGGTGGCCTGCGCGCTCCTGTTCCTGGCGGCGGGCCGCGCGGTCCGGGCCGCGGCGCCGGCGGCGCGGGCGGACTTCAGGGTTCCGAGGGCGGGGCGGGGCGGGGCCGACCTCGGCGCCTCCCGGCTCGGGCTCATGCTCGGCGCGGGCGGTTTCCTCGCGATCGGCTTCGAGGTGCTGGTCACGCGACTCCTGTCACAGGTCCTCGAGAACACCGTCTTCACCTATGCGGCGATCCTGGCCGCCTTCCTCGGGTTCACGGCCTTGGGGGGATTCCTGCAGAACCGCTTCGCGCCGGATGCGCGGCGGGCCCTGGGATGGTTGCTTCCGGCCGTGGCCCTGGGCCTGGCGCTCGCCGGCTGGATCCTTCGCCAGACGCCGATGCTCGGCACGACGCTGCGCGCGGCCTTGTGGCGGGATGGGATGGATGGGTGGGCCCCGTCGGCCTTCGCCGCCGAATTCCTGGTCACCGCCGCCGTCGTCGCCCCTCCGGCGACCGCCATGGGGACGCTTTTCGCCTCGCTGGCCGCCGAGGCCTCCCGGCATCCCGGCCTCCTCGGCAAGGCCGTTTCCTGGAACCTCCTGGGGTCGGCGTTGGCCCCGGCCGTGGTGGCCCTGGGGTGGGTGCCGGTGATCGGAACCCGCTGGAGTTGGTGCGCGTTGGGCCTGGGCTACCTGGCCCTGATGCCGGAGTGGCGCCGCATGCCATGGCATCGGTGGTCGAGTGGGGCCTTGGCCGTGATCGCGCTGGCGCTGCTGCCACGGGATCTCCATCTGCAGGAACCGCCGCCCGGCGGACGCATCGCGACCCTCCGAGAAGGCCCCACCGACACCGTCACCACGGTGGTCCAGGGCGAGAACCAGCGGATCCTGCGGATCAACCAGCGCTTCACCATGGGCGGGACCGCCTCGGCCCTGGCCGAACGCCGGCACGGGCACCTGCCGCTGTTGCTGCATCCCGACCCGAGACGGGCGCTCTTCCTGGGCGTCGGCACCGGCATCTCGTTCGCCGCCCTCGACGCGCACCCCGGCCTCGTCGCCGAGGGCGTGGAACTGGTGCCCGAGGTCGCCCAGGTGATGCCGGAGTTCGCCCCGCACAACGCCCACGGCGATCGCCTCACCGTGCACGTGGCCGATGCGCGGCGCTTTGTCCGGGCCACGACCCGGCGCTACGACGTGGTGATCGCCGACCTGTTCCACCCGGCCCGGGATGGCGCAGCGGGCCTGTACACCCGAGAACACTTCCAGGCCATCCGCGACCGCCTCGCCGATGGCGGTCTCTTCTGCCAGTGGCTGCCGCTCTTCCAGCTCGATGCGTACTCCCTGAAGGTCATCATCGCCACGTTCCTCGAGGTGTACCCGGACGCATCGGCCCTGTTGCTCCGTCTCAACGCCGACACGCCGGTGATCGGGTTGGTCGGGACGGCCCGAGGTCGAACGGAACCGGCGCGTCCGTCCGACGGGAACGAGTGGATCGCGCGGATGGAGCGACAAGGCGGTGCCATCCGGCCCGGCTGGGCCGATTCCCTCGAGTCGCGCCTCCGGCAACCCACCGTTGCGGAGGCCCTTCGCCCCCTGGCCCTGGCCGAGGTGCTGCCGGTGATGGGCACCTGGTTTGCCGATGCCGAGACCCTCGGAGCCTACGCCCTCTGTGCCGGGATCAACACCGACGACCATCCGTTCCTGCAGTTCGTCACTCCGCGGACCCTCGGCCCGGTTCCGGTCCGCGGACACGCCTTGCTGTCGGAGTTGCTGGCGCTCCCACGCCCGGTGCCCGAGTCGTTGTCTGCGGGGCGTCCGGCGGCGTGGCGCGACCGGCTCCGGGCCTACCTCGACGCCCGTGATGCCCATCTGCGGGCCCTCATCGCCGACTCCGAAGGCCATCCCGACGAGGCCGAGCAGGGCTTCCTCCACAGCGTGGGCCTCAGCGCCGACTTCACCCCCGCCTACGCCCAACTCCTCACCCGCGCCTCGCTTCGCGCCCACACCGACCCCGCCGGCGTCCGTCGCCTGCTCGACCAACTCACCCAGGCCCGCCCCGAGCGCCCCATCGCCCGCGACCTCAAGGCCCGCCTCGGCCTCTGACCCAAAAGGGGTCGGTCCTCACTATTGACACAAACCCAGCCGGTCGAGCCCGCACCGTGCATCCAGGTGCTGGAAATCTCCCGAAGGGGAGGGATGGACGTTGACCCGGTTGGGCGTCCTGTCCGTATCGTGACTCCGTGCCCGGCGAGGACAGGCCCGCCGGTCCCTCGGTCGAATGAAGAAGATCCACAGGTTGGCTGCCGCTCCCGACGGGTCCCGGGCCGTTGGGGGTCCGTCCATCGTCCCGGTGACGACCCTTCTGTTTCCCCAGGACCTGTTGCCGTTGAGTCGCCCGGTCCTGTCGGTCCAGGACCGTTCCGCCACCCTCACCGACGAACAGCGGGAACGCCTGCGGTGGGCGATGCATATCCTCGAGTCGGCGCGGATCTCCGAGGACGGCACCCTCCATGCCAAGATGCCCGGGGCGGCCGGTGATGTCGGGGCGGTGCAGGCGCTGGACCTGTACCACCGCCTGCGGACCTTCTCGCCGAGCCTGGAACCCGGGTCGCTCGGCGGGGCGATCGATGTCCCCCGATTCCAGCAGGTCCTCACCGAGGACGAAATCCTCCCTCCCGGCGCATCGTCGATCCCGGGCCGCTCGGTGTCGGTGCTGCTGGAGACGCCGGGGACCTTCGACCTCAGGTTCGATCCGCAGCGCGCCCTGGTGCGATGCCTCGGCGGAGACGTCGCCCATCCGATCGAGCAGGCGCTGGCCGTCCTGGTGGCCAAGTGCCTCGCACGGCGGCGGAGACCTTTCAACGCCATGCTCCGGGGCAGCAAACGGGGGTTGGCCCTGGTCGACACCGACCTTTATGGACTGCGCACCATGACCGATTCGGGTGACGCCATCCGAGGGGTCGTCATGTCGACGTCCTACCGGGCGGCCTGCCCTCATACTCGACGGGATGTCCCCGGAGTCCAGTCGGCCTGGCGGTCGCCCAGGTGCCATGGTCGCAACCCCCAAAATCCCTCGATTAGGCATGGAAGCGGCCCCCGGGGCCCTCTAGGCTTGCGGCAACTCCACCCCAACCGATCGAGCGCGTGATGACCCGCCGGCTCCTGAATGTCCCCAATCCCGGTGTGTTCCGATCCAGCCCCACCCAGGCGGTCTGGATTTGGCTCGCCCTGGCGTTCCTGCTGATCGTCCGCAGGCCTGAAGCCGCTGGCCTGCCGGTCGACTTCAACCGGCAGATCCGCCCGCTCTTGGTCGAACATTGCTACCCCTGCCACGGCCCGGACGAGGCCAAGCGCAAGGCCGGTCTGCGGCTCGACCAGCCCGAGGGAGCCACCCAGCGCCTCAAGTCCGGAGTCCGGGCCGTGGTGCCGGGGCGGCCGGCCGAGTCCCGCCTGCTGGAGGTGATCACCGCCGCCGATCCCGACGAGCACATGCCTCCGGCCTCCACCGGCAAACAATTGTCGGCCGATCAGGTGGCCGTGCTGCGTCGATGGATCGAGGAGGGCGCGACCTGGCGCGGGCACTGGGCCTACCAGCCGGTCGCCAACCCGGAGCCTCCCGCCGTGAAGCAGGCGGGATGGGGGCGCAACGGCATCGACGCCTTCATCTTGGCGCGCCTCGAGAGCGAGGGCCTGGCGCCGTCTCCGGAGGCCGACCGGCGGACCCTCCTGCGCCGCGTCACCCTTGACCTGACCGGCCTGCCGCCCACGGTGGACGAGGTGGACGCCTTCCTGGCCGACGGTTCCGACGGAGCCTACGAAACCCTGGTGGACCGCCTGCTCAGCAGCCAGGCCTATGGCGAGCGCATGGCCGTGCCGTGGCTCGACCTCGCCCGGTTCGCAGACAGCGACGGCTACCACGCCGACGCGCCCCGCTCCATGTGGCAGTACCGCGACTGGATCATCCAGGCCTTCAACGCCAACCAGCCCTTCGACCGCTTCGTCGTCGACCAGCTCGCCGGCGACCTGCTGCCGGCACCCACCCTTGGGCAGCGTGTCGCCACGGCCTTCAACCGCAACGGCATGTCGAGCACCGAGGGCGGTGCCGACCCCGACGAGTACCTCAACAAGTACGTCACCGACCGGGTGAACACCTTCGGCACGGTCTTCCTCGGCTCGTCGATCCAGTGCGCCGAGTGCCACAACCACAAGTACGACCCGTTCACCCAGCGCGAGTACTACCAGCTCTACGACTTCTTCAACCGCATCCCGGAGAAGGGGCTCGACAGCGATCCGGCCCCGCCCTTCCTCCAGGTGCCGACGGCCCGGCAGGCGGCCGACCTGAAGGCGCTCGACGAATCGGTCCGCGGATTGGAGGTCCGTCATGCCGCGCAGTTGTCCGAACCGCGCCGTGACTGGCAAGCCGCCCAGGCCGCCTGGGAGGAGACGTGGGCGGCGGGCGCGGCCGCCGGAGCCGATGACCTCAGGCTCGGCCCCTGGCGGCGCGTCGGCCCCTTTGCCGAGGCCGATGGCAAGGCCGCCTTCGAGCGCGCCTTTGGTCCCGAGACGCGGCCCTTTGCGCCCGACGCCGTCTTCGGCGACGACCGCAAGGCCTGGGTCGTGGAGGCCGGCTGGAAGGACGGGGCCGTCCACGCGCTGTCCAGCGACCTCGGGGCCACCTACCTGCACCGTATCCTCACCTCCGGCCAGGTGCGCACCCAGGCTCTTTTCCTCGGCAGCGACGACGGCCTCAAGGTGTGGCTCAACGGCCGGGAGATCCTCGCCAAGGACATCAGCCGTGGTGTGGCGTCCAACCAGGACGAGGTCCAGGCGGCACTCCGGGAAGGCGAGAACGACCTGCTGCTGAAGGTCGTGAACCGGGGCGGGGCCAGCGGGTTCTACTTCGCCACCGACCGCGAGGCCGGCGATCCCAAGGCCGTGGCCCTGCGTGAGATCGCCCGTCTGCCGGCCGACCGCCGCAGCGAGGCCCAGGCCCGCGAGCTGCGCGAGCACTACCGCACCACCCGCATCCCCGAGGTGAAGGAACTGGGTGAGCGCCTCACGGCCGAACGGAAGCGTCGCGACGACCTGAACCGCTCCATCCCCACGCTGCGGGTGATGGAGGACATGAAGGAAGGCCGGGCCAGCCACATCCGTGTCCGGGGCGATTACCGGGCCAAGGGCGAGCGGGTCACGGCCGAGGTCCCCACCAGTTGCCTGCCGCCGGCCCGGTACGCCGCCGGCACCAACCGCCTCGACCTTGCCCGTTGGCTGGTGGACCCGGCCCACCCGCTCACCGCGCGCGTCGCGGTGAACCGCTTCTGGGCGATGTTCTTCCCCAATCCCATCGTGCGGACCGCCAACGAATTCGGCACCAATGGGCAGCCCCCGACCCACCCGGAGCTGCTCGACTGGCTGGCCCGGCGCTTCATCGACGACGGATGGGATGTGAAGGCCCAGCTGCGCCGCATCGTGCTCAGTGCGACCTACCGCCAGGCGTCGCGCGTGGGCCCTGAGGCCCAGCGCCGTGACCCGGAGAACCTCCTGCTGGCGCGGGGCCCCCGGTTCCGCCTGCCGGCCGAGATGCTGCGCGACAACGCGTTGGCCGTCAGCGGCCTGATCTCCAAGCGCATCGGTGGCGTCAGCGTGCGGCCCTACCAGCCTCCTGGCCTTTGGGAAGAGAAGATGTTCGCCGGCAACAGCTACCAGGTGGGGCAGGGCGAGGACCTCTACCGCCGCAGCCTCTACACGCTCTGGAAGCGCACCGTGCCCAACCCGACGCTGCAGACCTTCGACGCTCCCGACCGCGCCCTATGCACCGTCCAGCGGCCCTCAACCTGCACGCCGCTGCAGGCCTTCGTCACCCTCAACGATGTGACCTATCTCGAGGCCGCACGCTTCTTCGCCGCCCGCATCCTGCGGGAGTCGCCGGGCCGGACCCCGGCCGGGCGCATCGACTTCGCCATGAAGTCGCTGCTCGCCCGACCCGCCTCCGATTCCGAGCGCGCCGCCCTGAAGGCCCTCCTCGACGACCTGCTCGAAACCTACTCCCGCGACCTTCCCGCCGCCGAGGCCATCACCCGCATCGGCCAGGGTCCACGCAACGCCACGGTTCCGGTCGCCGACCTTGCCGCGTGGACCGGCGTGGCCAGCGCCCTCTTCAACCTCGACGAAGCGGTCACCCGCGAATGACCATGAACCCGGTCGACCCCATCGCCCTCCACCTCACCCGCCGCCACTTCTTCGCCCGGGGCGCCCGGGGCATCGGCACCGCGGCCCTGGCCTCGCTGCTCGGGTCCGTGCCGGGCGGCCTGGCCGAGGGGTCCGCCGTTCCTCCCGGGTCCGCGGAACCCCGCGACACCCGGGTGCTCCATCGGCCGCCCCGGGCCAAGCGCGTGATCTACCTCTTCCAGTCGGGCGCCCCGTCGCACCTCGACCTCTTCGATCCCAAGCCCCGGTTGGTGCAGATGAACGGCAAGCCTATGCCGGAAAGCCTCACCAAAGGCCAGCGCATCGCCCAGCTCATGGGCCAGCCGCTCAACTGCGTGGGCAGCCGCTTCCGGTTCGATCGCCATGGCCGCTGCGGCATGGAGATCTCCGAGCTGCTCCCGCACATCGGTTCCATCGCCGACGAGATCGCGCTGGTGCGATCCATGCACACGGAGGCCATCAACCACGACCCGGGCGTGACGCTGATGCAGACGGGCCACCAGCAGGCCGGCCGGCCGGCCATGGGCGCCTGGATCAGCTACGGACTGGGCAGCGAGAACGAGCAGTTGCCCGCCTTCGTGGTGCTGGCCTCGGGCCAAGGCCAGGACCAGCCGCTGCTTACGCGCTATTGGGGCAGCGGCTTCCTGCCAACCAACCACCAGGGCGTGGAGTTCCGTTCCGGGGCCGAGCCCATCCTCTTCGTCAACAATCCCCCGGGCATCTCGGCCCAGGTCCGGCGCCGGCTCATCGATGGCACCCGCGAGATCAACGAGCAGCACCTCCGCGAGGTGGGCGACCCCGAGATTGCCACACGCATCGCCTCGTTCGAGATGGCCTACCGCATGCAGACCAGCGTACCCGAACTCATGGACATCTCGAAGGAGAGCCGGGCCACGCTCGAGATGTACGGGGCCGAGCCCGGCAAGTCGTCGTATGCCAACAACTGCCTGCTCGCACGGCGCCTGGCCGAGCGGGGCGTGCGGTTCATCCAGCTCTACCACCGGGGCTGGGACCACCACAACAACCTGCCCGCCGACATCGCCAAGACCGCCAAGGCGGTGGACCAGGCCTCCGCGGCGCTGATTCGCGATCTCCGCCAGCGGGGCCTGCTCGACGACACGCTGGTGGTCTGGGGGGGCGAGTTCGGCCGCACGCCCATGAATCAGGGCGACAGTTCCAATGGCAACTATGGCCGCGACCACCACATGAAGGCGTTCTCGCTGTGGATGGCCGGCGGCGGCATCCGGGGCGGCACGACCTACGGGTCGACCGACGACTTCGGCTACAACACCGCCGAGAACCCCGTCCACGCCAACGACTTCCAGGCCACGGTCCTGCACCTCCTCGGCATCGAGCACACCCGCTTCACCCACCGCTTCCAGGGCCGCGACTACCGCCTCACCGACATCGGCGGCGAGGTGGTCCGGGGTGTCCTGGCCTGAGGAGGCACGGCTCAGCAAACCGGGCAACGCGATGATCCATCGGCGACACTTCCTGGAGGGCTTGGGCGGTGCCTCGCTCGCGTTGGTGGCCTTGGGCACCGGGGTCGGATGCCGGTCGGACCGGTCTGACCGGTCGGGCGTCGGAGGGACGGTGCGATCCGGGCTGTCCGAACTGTCGGTGGCGGAAATCCAGCGACGGATGGCGGCCGGGGAACTGACCTCGGAGCGCCTGGCCCGGTATCACCTCCGCCGCATCGAGCAGGTCGACCGAAGCGGTCCGCGCCTGAATGCCGTCATCGAGCTGAATCCCGACGCCTTGGCCATGGCCCGTGCCCTGGACGAGGAGCGGCGCACCCGCGGCCCGCGCGGTCCGCTCCATGGCGTGACCGTGCTCCTGAAGGACAACCTCGCCACCGCCGACCGGATGCAGACCACCGCCGGGTCGCTGGCCTTGTCCGGCTCCGTCGCCCCGCGCGATGCGTTCGTCGTTGCGCGGCTCCGGGCCGCGGGTGCCGTGGTGCTGGGCAAGACCAATCTCAGCGAATGGGCCAACTTTCGGGGGCACCGTTCCATCTCCGGCTGGAGTGCACGCGGTGGACTGACCCGCAATCCCCACCAACTCGACCGCAGCTCCTCCGGGTCGAGTTCGGGTTCCGGTGCGGCGGTGGCCGCCGACTTGTGCACCGTGGCGGTCGGCACCGAGACCGATGGCTCGATCGTGTCGCCCGCCTCGGCCTGCGGTATCGTCGGGCTCAAACCCACCGTCGGCCTCGTCAGCCGCTCGGGCATCATCCCCATCTCGTCCAGCCAGGACACCGCCGGACCCATGGCGCGGACCGTGGCCGATGCGGCGGTGTTGCTGGGCGCGATGACCGGCATCGACCCGTCCGACCCCGCCTCCGCCGGCTCGGAGCCAGCGTCGGCCCGGCACGACTTCACCCGGTTCCTGGATCCCAACGCCCTGAAGGGAGCGCGCCTCGGGGTCGCCCGGAACTACTTCGGATGGCATCGACGCATCGACGCGCTGGTGGAGACGTCCTTGGCAATCCTCCGCGCCCAGGGAGCCGAACTGATCGATGTCACCGGCCTGCCGGGGCATTCGACCCTCGGAGACGCCGAGCACGAGGTGATGCTCCATGAGTTCAAGGCGGGCCTGAACGCCTACCTGGCCTCGCTGGGGGAGTCGGCTCCGGTGAAGTCCCTGGCCGAGGTGATCGCCTTCAACGAGCGGAATGCCGAGCGCGAGCTGAAGTTCTTCGGGCAGGAGACGCTCCTGGAGGCCCAGCGTCGCGGACCGCTGACCGATCCCAGGTACCTCGAGGCGCTCGCCCGGTGTCGCCGGTGGTCGCGCCAGGAGGGCATCGACCGGGTGATGGATCGGGATCGCCTCGACGCCCTGGTGGCTCCCACCGCAGGTCCGGCCCCGGCCATCGAACTGCTTGAGGGCGACCGTGGGCTCGGTGGCAGTTCCACCCACGCCGCGGTCGCCGGGTATCCCTCGATCACCGTGCCCGCCGGCCTGATCTTCGGACTTCCGGTCGGCCTCTCGTTCTTCGGCCGTGCCTGGACCGAGGGGCGGCTCATCGGTCTCGCTCATGCCTTCGAGACCGCCGCCCAAGCCCGCCGCACCCCGCGATTCCTGCCGTCCTTCGACGAGCGGATGGACGGGTGAGGGGCGGCTTGGAGGCGGCACCTTGGGATCCCGCCGTCGTCCGACAGGGCGTTGGTGACGACCGGATGCGCGCTTGCCATTGTAGCTACAATGGAGCCACATTGGTTCCATGACCAAGACGGCGACCATCCGCACCCGGATCGAACCCGACCTCAAGAGCGAGGTGGAATCCATCCTCGCTCAACTGGGCCTGACGGCTTCGGAAGCGGTCCATCTCCTCTATCGCCAGATCCAGTTGCGGCGTGGTCTGCCCTTTGAGGTTCGCATCCCGAATGCAGCGACCGCCCGCACCCTCAAGGCCAGCAAGTCCGGCCGGGGTGTGAAGCGGTTCGGCACCCGGAAGGAGCTCTACGCCGATCTGGGGATCTGAACGGCGCTCTCGAGGTTTCACCGTGAGGACCTTCAGTCGAACCAGTCCGTTCAAGAAGGACGTCAAGCGGGCTGAAAAACGGGGCAAAGACCTCGGAAAACTGAAGACCGTCCTGGATCTACTGATCGATGCCGGCCGGTTGCCCGAGTCCCTCAAGGATCACCCGCTCCGTGGGGATTTCGCGGGCAGCCGCGACTGCCACATTGAGCCCCATTGGGTGCTGATCTATACCCTGACCGAGAACGATTCCCACGTCCGCTTCGAACGGACGGGAGCCACAGCGATTTGTTTCGTTGAGGGTTATCCTCCCACCGCAGCCCGCGATTCCTGCCGTCCTTCGACGAGCGGATGGACGGGCGAGGGCCTAGTAATCGTAGAGCCCCGGGTCCTTGGAGTAGGCCCCGCCGCCAGCGCCACCGCCGGGGCCGCCGGCGTCGCCGTCCATGAGGTCGCCGAGCACGTCGCCCATGTCGGCTTCGATCTTCTCAGGGTCTTCGCCGGCTTCGAGGCGCTTGAGGGCCACTTCGAAATCCTTGGGCACCGAGCCCGAGGGCAGGATGTCCTTCATCTTGCGGAGCAGGTGGGCCATGTGCCGGGGGTTGTTCTCGTCGAGATGGTCCATGTCGCGCTCCATCTCCGACATGACTCGGGCCACCCGGGGATCGTCGAGGTCGGGCATGCCGGCACCCTCCGGCCCTGCGTCGCCCTCGAGGCCCGGCCCGTCACCGCCCTCACCCGGCTCGGCGGCGGCGGTCGGCTCCGGGGCCCCATGCAGGAAGGCGAAGCGGCTGATCTCCTTGCTCAGGCGGTCGCATCCGCACTTGGGGCACACCGGTGTGTGGGCCGGCGCGACCCGCTTGCTGAGGAAGCTGTACACCTTGCGGCAGCGGGGGCAGGCGAATTCGTAGATCGGCATGGTTTCAGTCTCTTCCGTGGCTCCAAAACAAGTTCGACCGGTGCCTCGGATCGCCTGGCAGGCGACCTCGCGCAACACCGATGGACTCCAAGTTATGGGCCGGTCTGGGCACCTTCAAGTTTGGCCCACCAGTGGTGATACAGCCGCTCGAGGGTCTCCTGCGGGTCCTCGACCATCAGGGCCTCGCGGATCTTCGTGGCGTACATGCCGAAGGCCAGCGGGGACACCAGCGGCACCTCGCGCAGTCTCACGGGACGCCGGTGCTCGTGCAGATCGTGCAGGAAGGCCTGGGCCCGCTCGCCGTCGAGGAAGGTGTGCAAGGCGTCGCGACGCGCCTCGCGCAGCAACACGTGACCAGGTTCGTGCTGCTCCAGCACGTTGAAGATGACCTCGGTGCTCCATTGCAGCTTGCGCACCGACTTCTCGGAGCCGAAGTGGTTCCGGTAGACCATCAGGCCGGTCTGCGCGGCATTTCGGAAGTGGTACTTCAGCAAATCGGACCGTTGCAGCGAGGCCAGCAAGTCCTGCTGGAACCCGTCGGGCGACAAGAGCTCCGGAAGATCCTCGGCGCGCAGGCCAGGCTCGGCCCCCACGGTGAGCACGAATCCGTAGTCGTCGGCCGTGGCCACGGCATTGCCGCCTTGGCGCCGGGCCAGTCGGAGGCCGATCACCCGGCCCAGGGCGTCGTTGGCGGCACGCCCGATGAGAGCGTGGAAAAACTGGTGACGACGCACCGTTGGGGCTTCGACCGTGCCGCTTCGGAGCGTCGCCGGGGCAGGGGCCCGCTTGGGTGCCGATGACGGGCTGTTCCGTGAAGCGGGCGTGCGGGCCTTCGGGTCGAGCCAGACGCCGGCCATGGCCAGTTGACCCGGCTCGGTCGCTGGCGACGGGGCCTCGCGACGTCCCGATGGTCGGGGTCTTGGCCGATCGAGTTCCTCGGGTTCGGCGACTTCCAGAAAACTCTCCACCAGCAGGAACTCCCCGGTCGGGATCTCGCTCACCCCGTGCTGCGCCGCATGCACGCGATGGATGACCGCCGCGTTGGTGGCCCCGCAGTCGAGCCGGCGGGCGATCCAGTCTTGAAGGGAACCGGCCGCCTCGCCCGCCTCGAAGCGCGCCCGCAGTTCCGCCCGGAAACCCCGGATCTCCCGCGCCACCCGGTTGGCCAGCGGAAACTTGTTGGCGCCCCAGCGCGGCACGGTCGGCGTGGCGCCGTCGGCCCGGGCCACGAAGCATTCCATGGCCCCGGTTCTCTCGACGCGGAGGGCCCGGCCGGCCAGCGCGAACACGTCGCCGACCCTCAGGCGACGGAAGAATCCCTCTTCGATGGATCCGATCCGCGTGTTCCGCAAGATCACCTGGACCATGCCTTCGCCGGAAATCGTCCCGATGTTCTGGAGAAAGTCGCGCCGCACGGGCCCGGAGCGCACCTCGAAGGTCTGGCCCTCGAGGTGGATTTTGCCGAAGAGGTCGGTGTATTGCCGGCGCAGCGACTCGCCACCGCCGGCCAGGAAGTCGAGCACGGCGTCGAAATCGGTGCGCGGCAGGTCGCGGTAGGGATGCGCCCGCCGGATCTGCCGGTAGGCCTCGTCCCGGGACGGGATGCCGGTGCAGGCCAGGCTCATGAGGTGCTGGGCGAGTACGTCGAGCGGCGCCTCCGGGATGCGGATGCGGTCGAGGTGGCCGGCCCGGGCCAGCAGGGTGGTGGCGCAGCACTCGACCAGGTCGCCCACGTTGGTGGCCATGAGCAGCCCGCGGCTGACCTCCCGAAGGTTGTGGCCGGCGCGGCCCACCCGTTGCAGGGCGCGGGCCACCCCCTTCGGCGTGGCCAGGAGCACCACCAGGTCGATGCTCCCGATGTCGATGCCCAGCTCCAGCGAGGTCGAGCACACGACAGCCCGCAGCTCGCCGCGCTTGAGCCGATCCTCCACGTCGAGGCGCAGCTCGCGGTCGAGCGAGGCGTGGTGGCATTCGATGCGGTCGGCCAGCGCGGGCAGTTGCTCCTTGAGCCAGTAGGTCGCCGATTCGGCGCCGCTGCGGGTGTTGGTGAACACCAGGGTGGTGCGGTTGGCGGAGACGAGCTTGGCCAGCTCGCGGATCAACCGTTGCCCGCTGAATCCGGCCTTCGGATAGGGATCACGCTGGAGAGGGCAGTACACCCGCAGGTCCATCCGCTTGGCCGACGGGGCCTCGATGACCGCCACCTCGCGACCCACGCCCCCGAGGAAGGCGGCGGCCTCTTCGCGCGGATGCACCGTGGCGGAGAGACCGATCCGTTGCAGCCGGGCGGCCGTCAAGGCGGCACTCCGGGGGCCTGGGCCAGCCTCCACCACCTGCTCGAGGTGTTCGAGGGTCAGCGCGAGGTGGGTGCCCCGCTTGTTCTCGGCCAGCGCGTGCAGTTCATCGACGATCACCCAGCGCACCGTCGCCAGCTTCGGTAGCCATTTCTCCTGGCTGAGCATGAGGCTCAGGCTCTCCGGGGTGGTCAGCAGCAGGTGGGGCGGGTGATCGAACTGGCGCTGGCGCTCGGTGGGCGGCGTGTCCCCGGATCGGAGGCCGATCCGGATCGGGCTGGCCTCGCCGTAGATCTCCTGCAAGGGGGCCTGGAGGTTCTTGGCCAGGTCATACCCCAGGGCGCGCAGCGGCGAGAGGTAGAGGCATCGCAGCGACTCGGTGAGCTGGCCTTGGATGTGCTCCCTTGCCAACGCGTCCAAGACGCCCAGGAAGGCCGCGAGGGTCTTGCCGGTGCCCGTGGGCGACACGATGAGCACGTGCCGGCCCTCGGTGATCACGGGCCACGCGGCCGCCTGGATCGGGGTGGGCTCCCCGTGCCGCCGGGCGAACCAGTCATGGATCACCGAAGCCAAGGGATTCGCGGAGGCCGGATCGGGCTCAGGGGTGTTGGCGCTCAGAGGTACTTCTGGAGGATCGGCCCGAGGGCCTTGCGGGTCGCCGCCGGCCACAGCGACTTCTCGGTCATGATGGCGTTGCGCAGCGCATCATGGCAGGGCCAGTTCGGTTCCCGGGGCAGGGTGGGGATGACCCGGGCGAGGATGGCCTTGGCCTGGCCGGCGTTGCGGTGGAGGTTGGCGAGGACCATCTCGACGGTCACGTGGGCCTCGTCGACCTTCCAGCAGTCGTAGTCGGTGACCATGGCCAGGGTCGCGTAGGCGATTTCGGCCTCGCGGGCGCACTTGGCCTCGCCCAGGTTGGTCATGCCGATGACGTCGTATCCGTCGCGGTGGTTGGCCAGCGATTCGGCCCGCGTGCTGAAGGCGGGCCCCTCCATGTTCACATAGGTGCCTCCGTCGTGCACCCGGGCTTTCTCGGCCTTGGCGGCCTTGAGGAGCAGCTTGCGCAGTTCCTCGCAGACCGGGTCGGCGAAGGCGATGTGGGCCACGATGCCGCGCCCGAAGAAGGAGTGTTCGACGGGGCGCTTGGTTCGGTCGAGGAACTGGTCGGCCAGCACGATGTCGCAGGGCTTCAGTTTGGCTTGGAGCGAGCCGACAGCGCTGACACTGATGATCCATTGAACCCCGAGCTTCTTCATCGCCCAGACGTTGGCGCGATGGTTCAGCTCGCCGGGCAGGATCCGATGTCCGCGCCCGTGACGGGGCAGGAAGACCACCTCGCGGCCGACCAGTTCGCCCGTGAGGAAGGCGTCGGAGGGATTCCCGAAGGGAGTCTTCACCGTCACCCATTTCTGCCGCGTGAAGCCTTCGATGGCGTAAAGTCCGCTGCCGCCGATGATGCCGATGCGATGGGGAGTCATGAGAGAGGGAATGCCGTCAGTCGGAGAAGTCCGGTCCAGTTCGGAGGTGGTTTTGCTCAGGGTGCCTTCGGGGCGGGAACATCGAACTGTCGGGCCAGGAAGGCCAGTTGATCGGCGCGTTCCTCGATCTGCTTGGACACCGGCTTGCCGGCGCCATGCCCCGCCTTGACGTCGATGCGGATGAGCACCGGGTTGGGCCCGGTGTGGACCTCCTGGAGCCGCGCGGCGAACTTGAAGCTGTGGGCCGGCACGACGCGGTCGTCATGGTCGCCGGTGGTCACCAGCGTGGGCGGATAGGCCACCTTGGGCTTGAGGTTGTGGTAGGGCGAATAGGCGTACAGCGCCTTGAACTCGCCCTCGTTCTCGCTCGAGCCGTAGTCGCTGGTCCAGGCCCACCCGATGGTGAACTGGTGGAAGCGAAGCATGTCCAGGACCCCGACCGCCGGCAGGCAGGCGCCGTACAGGTCCGGGCGCTGGGTCATGCAGGCCCCGACGAGCAGCCCGCCGTTGGATCCGCCCTGGATGGCCAGTTTCTTCGGCGAGGTCCACCCCTGCTGGACGAGCCATTCGGCCGAGGCGATGAAGTCGTTGAAGACGTTCTGCTTGCGCAGCTTGGTGCCGGCCTGATGCCACTCCTCGCCGTACTCGCCGCCGCCGCGCAGGTTGGGCACCGCGTACACGCCGCCCATCTCGAGCCAGACCAGGTTGCCCACGCTGAAGGTCGGGGTGAGCGAAATGTTGAACCCGCCGTAGCCGTACAGGAGCGTGGGGTTCTTGCCATCGGGTTTGAGGCCCTTCCTGTGGGTGATGAACATGGGCAGCTTCACGCCGTCCTTGCTCGTCACCCAGACCTGGCGCGTCTCGTAGTCGTCGGGCTGGAAGGCGACCTTGGGCTGCTTCCAGAGGGTGCTTTGGCCGGTCTTGAAGTCGTGGCGGTAGATGCGGCCCGGGACGGTGAAGCTGGTGAAGCCGAAGAAGGTCTCGGTCTCCCCGCGCTTGCCGCCGAAGCCCGAGGCGCTGCCGATGCCGGGCAGGTCGAGCTGCTTCTCGAAGGTGCCATCGAGACGGTGGAGGCGGATCTCGGAACGGGCGTCGCGCAGCGTGTCGCAGACGAACCGCTCGCCCACCACGCTCACCTGCGTCAGCGTGGCCTCGGATTGCGGGATCAGCTCCTTCCAGGCCGGGCGTTCGGGGGTGCGGGTGTCGATGGCGATGAGGCGGCCGCGCGGGGCCTTCAGGTCGGTGAGGAACCAGAACATCGGACCGTCGTTGCCCACGAAGTTGTAGCTGGCGTCGAAGTCGTTGAGCAGTTCGACGACGGCGGAGCCGGGCTTCTGCAGGTCCTGATAGAAGAACCGGTTGCGTGTGTCGGTGCCCTGGGTGACCGAGAAGAGCAGGTAGTGACCGTCGTCGGACAGGCCGGCCCCGAGGCCCCACTTGGGCTGGTCCTTGCGTTCATAGACCAGGCGGTCGGCCGACTGGGGCGTACCGAGCGCATGGAAGTACACCTTCTGAAACTCGTTCACCGCGGTCAGCGCCGCGCCGGGCTTCGGCGCGTCGTAGCGGGAGTAGTAGAAGCCCGAACCGTCCTTGGCCCACGACAGGCCGGAGAACTTCACCCACTCGATCCGGTCGGCCAGCTCCTGGCCCGTGGCCACGTCGCGGATGCGGATCTCCTGCCAGTCGCTGCCGCTCTTGGAGAGCTGGTAGGCGACCTTCCTGCCGTCCTCGGACGGCTCGAGCCGACCCACGGCCACGGTGCCGTCGGCGCTGAGCTGGTTCGGGTCAAGCAGCACCGTGGGTTCGGCGTCGAGACGGGTGGCCGTGTACCACACACTCTGGTTCTGCAGGCCGTCGTTGCGGGTGAAGAAGTAGCGGTCGCCCTGCCTGGTCGGCACCCCGAAGCGCTCGAAGTTGAAGATCTGCGACATCCGTCTGCGGATGCCCTCGCGCTGGGGAATTTGCTGCAGGTAGCCGAAGGTCACCTCGTTCTGGCGCTTCACCCAGTCTTGAGTCGCCGGGGCGTTGTCGTCCTCGAGCCAGCGGTACGGGTCCTCGACCCGGACGCCGTGGTAGGTGTCGACGACGTTGGTCTTGGCGGTGGCGGGGTAGGTCAGGGGGGCACTCATCAGGGGCAGGGTGGCCAGCAGGGCCGTGGAACCCAGGGCGGCGGCGCGCAACGACATGCGCTCTTCATGGTGCCAAATCCGGGCGACTGCAACTCCGCGATGGGGGGGGCGCCGGCGGAACCTTCGGGCGGACGCGCCGGCCAGCCGGGACAGGTCATGGGGCCTCGCGGTCCAGGCGCTCGAACACGCCGAGGATCCGGTCGAAGGCCCGGTACAGGTCGTCGTTGGAGCGCAGGTCGATGGTCAGCGCCTCGTCGCGGTTGGATCGGCGGGTCGCCGAGCCGTCGATCCACAGCACCGAGCCCTGCTGGCGGCGGTGGTGGGTCCGAGGCTTGACGTTGAAGGCGGCGACCTCCGGCGAGCAGAGGAATTGCGTGTCGGTGACCAGCGCCCGGATCGGCCGCCCCTCGCGGTTATCGCCCGGATCGGCCAACCGCACGCTGCGGGGCGTCACCTCGGGAGTCTGGAACAATTCGGTCACCCCGCCATGTCGGTAGTGGTAGCTGCCCTGGGCCTGGGTGGTGCCAACCTTGGCCAGCTCGGCGATGGCGTCGACGGCCTGGTCGGATCCCGGGCAGAAGAGCACCCGGGGTGTCTTGGCCAGCGGGCCATCGAGCAGCAGGCCCAGCGCCACGGGACGCCCGTCGCGCAGCGACAGCAGGCTCGTCGGGGATCCGGTCGAGGGGTACAGCTCGGCCGGGTGCGTGAAGGGCGGCGCGGTCGGTCCGTAGGGCAGGGAGCCCAGGTGGTCCTGTGCGTACAACTCCAGGGCGATGCCGACCTGGTGCAGGTTCGACAGGCAGGAGGCCTGCCGCCCGGAGTCCTTGGCCCGGCTAAGGGCCGGGGCGAGCAACGCGGCCAGCAGGCCCACGATCGCCACGACGACCAGCAGTTCCACGAGGCTGAAGCCCCGGGCTGATCGCCCCGCCTTCATGAGCCGCGTTGTGCCACCACGCGCAGCCAGAGCGACCCGTCCCGTTCCGGGTCTACGGTCCAGCCGACCCGTGCGCCGGTACCCCGGATCGGCCCCCCGGCCATGGGGGACCAGGCCTTCCCGTCGGTCGAGGCCTCCACGCGGTAGGACTCGTCGGCCTGCGAGGCCCACTCGACCCGGAGGCGTCTTGGGCCGGAGCCCGTGACCCAGGCCCAGTCGAGGCGGGGCCCCTCCGGAGACTGGCGGTGCAGGGTGAGCGCATCGACATCCCAGTAGCCGCCCGCCAGATCGGCTCCGACCGTGGACCTCAGGCCGATGCCCACCGGTTGCCCGGCCCAGGGATCGGCCGCCTGCACCCGCGCCGTGGTGACCGCCACCCGCACGAGATTCTGCCGGTCGGCGAAGAGGGTCTTGGAATGCACCACCTCGGTGCGGGCCACGGGCATCCGGGTTCCGGAGGCGTCCCGGTAATACAGGCTGAGTTCCAGCGGAACCCCCTCCCGCATGCCGCCACCGCCCCCCTGCACCAGCGCCCCGAGGGTGTAGGTCGCACCGGGTTCGTAGTGGACCCTGAAGTCGCCCGCGGGTTCGGGGTCATTCCAGTCGCGGCTCGAGGCGTCCTGGAACATGCCGACGCCCGGGATGGCGAAGAGGTAGAGCGCCTGGCGACCGTCGAGGTTGGCGAGGTGGTCGGTCGCTCCCGGCGCGGTGTTGCGGAAGATGCCGGTGAGCTGGTCCCAGGCGAAGCCTCCGGCCTCGGAATAGCCTTCCGGGGCCGGGTCCTCCTGCCAGCGGTCGATGCGCGTGGACACGAAATCGGTCGCCGGCGTCTCGAAGGACCCGTTGGGGATGGACAGTTCCACCGGGCCGCCCGTGAGTCGCAGCCCGAGGGCGGCGACCGCTCCCAGCGACTGGATACCCCCCAGGCGCCCCGGGCGACCCGGACACCGCTCCGGGAGCGCTCCGGGGCATGGCCTCCCCTCGAGGGCACCGGGCCCGGTGGATGGGGAGGGGAGGTCGGTCAGAATCATCGGGACCTCGTCGGGCATCACCCCGCCTTCAGGACAGGCGGCGACGGCGGACCCATGCGAGGCCGGCGACCGCGGCGCCCGCCGCCAGCAGTGCGCCCGTGCCCGGCTCCGGCACGCTGGTCAGCTGCACCTTGTCCAGTTCCCAGTAGGCGATTCCCTGTGCGCCATTGGGGCTCAAGGCCATTACTTCCACGCCGAGGTTGCGCCCGATCCACGGCTGGGCCGACGTCGCCGGGTCGAGGCTCACCGAGAAGGTCTCCAGCGTCGACGAACTGGTCAGCGCGTCGGTGGCCGAGACAGAGGTGCTGGCCACCCGGACGCGGTTTAGTGGACCGTTGTCATAGTACAGGCTCAGCTGGAACTGGGTGCCCGGGGTCAGCGCCCCGCCGCCCCGCAAGCCCACCTGCAGGTTGTAGGAGTTGCCGGCGATGAACGGATAGGGGGTCTGCTGGCTGAGCGACACGCCCGGCACGGCGAACAGGAAGGCCACCTGGGTGCCGTCGGCATTGGTCAGGTGTCGCGGTTGGCCGGCCGGGGGATTGGGGAAGGTGCCGGCCATCTGGTCCCATTGCTCGGCGCTGATGCCGAAGCCGGCGGGCGGCGGGGGCGCCTTCTGCCAACCGTCGACCATCGTCGAGGCCGGGAACCCGGTGGGGATCCGGGGAGTCTCGAAGGAGGGGTTGACCAGGGGCAGCGACTGTCCTGAGGCCGTGCCCGCGACGCCAAGGGCGATCAGCAGCGCGGACAGGGCAGGGGTCGCCCGGAATCCCGGGCGGCAGGTGTCGTGGGTGTCACGGTCTTGAGTCATCGACATAAGGAAAGACTGGTGCACATGGCGGCGGTGGGAAAAGACGAAATGCGCGCCGCCCGGAGCCCTGGGGCTCATCCGGCGGTCTTCACCACCACGGCGTGCCCGTTGAGGTTGTGGATCACCACGCGGTCGGGCAGGACGCGCTGTTCGTCCACGTGGCGGGTGATGCCGTCGCATCGGGGAAAACCGTAATCGTCATACACCACGAGGCCTCCGACCGGCATGCGCGGCCAGACCCACGCCAGGATGTCGGCGGCGCTCTGGTAGACATCGACGTCGATGTGGCAGAAGCGGACCTTGGGTTCGGTGACCTGACCGGCCGTCTGGTCCGGGAAGATGCCCTCCAGCAGGCGCACCGTCCCGAGACCCAGACGTCGGTGCAGAAGGTCCGTCACGTGGCCCAGCGAGGTGTCCGAGTGCTCGCCTCCCCGGTAGGAGGCGTCCTCGCGGGTGGCCTTCACGACGCCCCGGAAGGTGTCGCAGAGGTAGACTGTCGGCGATCCCGGCAAGCTGGCGGCCCGTCGAGCCAGGATCGCCCCGGTGCCGCCACGCCACACGCCGACCTCCACGATGGCGCCCTCGAGGTGCGCCGTCTGGGCCAGCAGTTGCCAAAGCTCGAAGCAGCGAAGCTCGTCGACCAGGGTGTTCTCGCGCGCGACCCGGTAGATGTCGAGGAACTCGGGGTCGTGGTTCCAGGGCGCGTAGGTCGCCGTCGGCAGGACCAGCCCGTGGCACGGTGCGGGAGGTCGGCCGAGGATTTGCCCGAGGCCTCCGAGGAGCCTTCCCCCGAGACGTCGGATCCATTGCGAAGCGGTCAGCGCGCTCATGTGGGCCCAGTTCTATTCGGAGTCTCCCGAAAGGCCCACGTCGAAGTTGCGGGCGGCAACCGGTTCCGCCCGGCATTCCTGCTCGACAGGCGGGCCGGTCGTTGAAAACTGTTGTGAACACGGGATGCGACGTCGGGGATCCGAAGGCTTCGTCCCTCCGAACTCCCTGCCACGACCGCAGGGATCCTGTCCATGTCAACCACCCACCTGTCCGTCGGTGCCCAAGCGCCGGCCAACCTACCGCGCCAGGACCAATGGCTCTCGGGGGCCGTCGGCCGGATCCGGCGATGGGGTGGATCTGGGTTGGGTCTCTGGATGTTCTGGGCGTGCTCGGTGCTCTGGGTGGCCCGGGCGCAGGAGGGAATCCCGACCCCGGCCGCCCTTGGCCCGCCGCGCGATCCTCGCGGTCCCGGCACCCTCGAGATGGCGCGCCTGCAGGAGACCCTGGCCCGACAGGCCGACCCGATGCAGAACCGATTCCTGAACCTCGGTCGCATCGAGGCCTTCCAGCGGGCCTTGCGGTCCAATCCGAAGCCCGAGCGGGAACTCGAGATGCGCTACCATCTAGCGACGGAACTGCTGCAGGTCAACCGGCTCGAGGAGGCGCTTGAACAGATCCGGCGCGTGCGATCCACGGCCCAGGCCCTGGAGATGCCCGTGATGGAGGCCAACGACATCAACCTGTCGCTCCGCGAGGCCCTGTGTCACCTGCGCCGCGGCGAGTTGGCCAACTGCCTCAGCAACCACAACGCCGACTCCTGCCTGATGCCGTTGCGGGACGGCGGCATCTATCGCACCCGGGATGATTCCCTGCTGGCCCGCTCGGTGCTCGCCAACCTGCTGGCTCGCCATCCCGACAACCTGTCCGCCCGCTGGCTGCTCAATGTGGCCCACATGACCCTTGGCGAGTACCCCGAGGCTGTTCCGCCTCAGTTTCTCATCCCCACCCACGTCTTTCGCTCGGACCACGACATCGGGCGCTTCCTCGACGTCGGGCCGAACGTCGG